>NZ_CP109901.1:1505511-1806613 GCF_033095805.1 Serratia sp. UGAL515B_01
TTTACTTCGGCAACGCTTTCTGTTAATGAGCAAATGGGCCACTTCACTGAGCGTTTGGGTTTGAACAAGGCTAAAATCTTGCTGTTACCTAGTCCCTTCGACTACGCAAATCAGGCATTACTTTGTGTTCCCCGCTTTTTGCCTTCGCCAAATCAGCCAGGAGGCGCCCGTCAACTGGCCCGTATGCTGCGTCCGTTGATTGAAGTTAATCAAGGGCGTTGTTTCTTTCTTTGTACTTCCCACCAAATGATGCGCGAATTGGCCGAGGAGTTTCGCGCTACGCTTACATTACCGGTCTTATTGCAAGGAGAAACCAGTAAAAGCCAACTTTTGGCACAGTTTGTTGAAGCCGGAAATGCACTGTTGGTTGCTACGAGCAGTTTCTGGGAAGGCGTAGATGTTCGAGGTGATGCGCTCTCTTGTGTCATTATTGATAAGCTGCCGTTTACCTCGCCCGATGACCCATTATTAAAAGCTCGTATTGAAGATTGCCGGTTACGAGGTGGCGATCCATTCAATGATGTCCAGTTACCCGATGCGGTCATCACGCTTAAACAAGGGGTTGGTCGTTTGATCCGCGATACGGAAGATCGTGGCGTACTGATCATTTGTGATAATCGGTTGGTCATGCGGCCGTATGGCGAAGTATTCCTCAACAGTTTGCCACCGACGCCACGCACCCGTGATCTTGCGCAGGCTATTGCTTTCCTTAAGGCTAGATAGGCGTAGTAATAGGTCTGTGCTACAATTTGCGGCCTGTATAAAACCACGATTTTCCCGCCTGAGGTTTGTCATGTCCGCGCGAATTTTAGCGATCGATACGGCGACAGAAGCATGCTCTGTTGCTCTTTGGAATCAAGGCGAAACACACGTCCTGTTCGAGTTATGTCCACGCGAGCACACCCAACGCATTTTGCCATTGGTACAACAGGTGCTTGCTGAGTCTGAATTAACCCTTTCTCAACTGGATGCGCTGGCGTTTGGCCGTGGCCCCGGCAGTTTTACCGGCGTGCGTATCGGTATTGGAATTGCTCAAGGATTGGCACTTGGTGCCAATCTGCCGATGCTTGGTATTTCTACACTGCAAACTATGGCGCAAGGCGCTTGGCGAATGAACGGTGCACAACGTGTCCTTGCAGCAATCGATGCAAGAATGGGTGAGGTCTACTGGGGTCAATTTGAGCGGCAGGCAGATGGCTACTGGCTGGAAAGTGAAGCTGAAGCTGTGCTGTCTCCCCTGCAAGCGCTTGAACGAGCAAATCGTTTGCAAGGTAGCTGGGCCTACGTTGGGACGGGGTGGCAGACTTATCCAGATTTGGTTACAGGATCATCCTTGAACGTTACTGATGGGAAAATGTTATTACCGCATGCAGAAGATATGCTGCCACTGGCATTACGAGCTTGGCAGCAAGGCTTGGCGGTAAGTGTAGAAAATGCCGAACCTAGCTATCTGCGCAATGAAGTTACTTGGAAGAAACTGCCAGGACGCGAATAATTACCTATCATTATAGTATCACCGGAAGGCTGAAAAACAGCCACCTGCAACTTGCATCGGGTTACGCGGTCAAAGTTATAGCTATTACAGGAGATTGCGATGATGTTAACCCATACTTTAAGTAGAAAATTGTTAACGCTGGCAATCGCAGGCACTGTGTTTGTGCTCTCCGGTTGTGTGACTATTCCTGATGTAATTCAGGGAACGAGTGCTACACCTGTAACCGATATTTCTTCTGTGCAAAATGCCCCGAGTTTGTTTACTGGTGCTGAAGCGCGCTTTGGTGGCAGGGTTGCTGCGATGGTTAACGAACGCGACCGAACGATATTGGAGATTGCAGCGGTACCATTGGATTCAGGTGCTCGCCCTATTCTTGGAGCACCATCTCAAGGGCGCATACTGGCTACGGTTAATGGTTTTCTTGACCCAGTCGATTTCAGAGGGCAGTTGGTTACCGTTGTTGGGCCTATTACTGGCATCCATGAAGGAAAGATTGGCATGACGCCTTATCGGTTTGTCACTATGGATGCCAATGGTTTCAAACGTTGGCACATTACGCAGCAAATCATCATGCCACCGCAGCCTATCGGGCCATGGGGACCAGGCTGGGGGCCTGGGCCGCACAGAGGCCCCTGGGGGCAGAGTTGGGGAGGATGGTATAACCCGGCCCCTGCACAAATACAAACCATCGTTACCCAGTAAATTGCACGTGTAAATGGAGATTTTACTAGGGCGGTTAAATAGTCGCCTTATCCATTTTAAGTGCGCAGATGAGTTGGCAATTAGTGACGCACTTCGCAACCTGGATATTGTTTAAAACCCAAACTGGTACGCTGAGTTAAAATGTTGTTAAAAGTAGGTTGTGATTTTGGGGGTTGAGATGAAAATTAGTAATGATTTCAGGAGTAATTGCTTGGAAAAAGTCTGGCTAAAACGTTACCCCGCAGATGTTCCGGCAGAAATTGATGCCGATCACTACTCCTCCTTGATCGAAGTTTTCGAAAACGCAGCCTTACGCTATGCTGACCAGCCTGCTTTTATCAACATGGGTGAGGTGATGACTTTCCGCAAGCTGGAAGAGTGCAGCCGGGCTTTTGCCGCTTACCTGCAAAATGAACTTGCCTTGAAGAAGGGGGACCGTGTTGCGTTGATGATGCCAAACCTGTTGCAGTATCCGATAGCTTTGTTCGGTATTCTGCGAGCAGGTATGGTGGTGGTTAACGTGAACCCGCTTTATACACCACGAGAGTTAGAGCACCAGCTAATCGACAGCGGCGCCAGTGCGATTGTCATCGTTTCAAACTTCGCCCATACTTTAGAAAAAGTGGTGTTTAGAACGCAAGTGAAGCACGTCATTCTAACTCGTATGGGCGATCAGCTTTCAGCGGCCAAAGGGACACTGGTTAACTTTGTTGTGAAGTACATCAAACGACTGGTACCCAAATACCACCTCCCTGATGCCATCTCCTTCCGTAGCGTTATACAACGTGGTCGTCGTTTGCAATACGTTAAACCCGATGTTATCAACTCGGATCTGGCTTTCCTTCAGTATACGGGGGGGACTACCGGTGTCGCTAAAGGGGCGATGCTGACTCACCGGAACATGCTGGCCAACCTAGCCCAAGCCAAGGCAGCCTATGCACCTTTACTGCGAGATGGGCAAGAGGTGGTGGTAACGGCTCTGCCTCTTTATCACATCTTTGCACTGACGGTAAACTGCTTGCTGTTTATTGAACTGGGAGGACGAAGTTTACTGATCACTAATCCACGAGACATTCCAGGAATGGTGAAAGAGCTGGCAAAATACCCGTTCACCGCTATGACGGGGGTTAACACTCTATTTAATGCATTATTGAACAACGAAGATTTCCAGAAGCTGGATTTTTCCTCTTTGCGTTTGTCTGTCGGTGGAGGGATGGCAGTACAGAAAGCTGTCGCCGAAAGGTGGGAAAAGCTCACAGGTAGGCATTTGTTGGAGGGTTATGGCTTGACCGAGTGTTCGCCACTGGTGTCTGGTAATCCTCATGATTTAAAGCATTACAGTGGCAGCATCGGCCTGCCTGTTCCTTCAACTGACATTCGTCTGATAGGTGATGATGGCAAAGATGTGGCGCGGGGGGAGCCGGGTGAACTTTGGGTCAAAGGGCCGCAAGTTATGTTAGGCTATTGGCAACGCCCTGATGCAACAGAGGAAGTGTTGCAAGAAGGCTGGCTGGCAACTGGTGATGTTGTTACAGTAGATGATGAAGGGTTTATTCGTGTCATTGATCGTAAAAAAGATATGATCTTGGTTTCTGGATTTAATGTTTACCCGAACGAGATCGAAGACATCGTAAGTCAGCATTCGAAGGTGCTTGAGTGTGCAGCAATCGGTGTTCCAAGTGGGGCTTCGGGTGAAGCAGTTAAAATTTGTGTTGTGAGGAAAGATACATCGCTTACCAAAGAAGAATTGCTTACCCACTGTCGTAGGCATTTGACGAGCTATAAAGTGCCCAAAATTATTGAGTTCCGTGACGAACTGCCAAAATCTAACGTCGGGAAAATTTTACGACGGGAACTAAGGGACGAACATAAAGAGACCAAGACAGTAGATGCTACTTAGGTTAGTTGTCCTAACACCTTTTCAGC
This sequence comes from Serratia sp. UGAL515B_01, assembly GCF_033095805.1. Classification (NCBI taxonomy): domain Bacteria; kingdom Pseudomonadati; phylum Pseudomonadota; class Gammaproteobacteria; order Enterobacterales; family Yersiniaceae; genus Serratia; species Serratia sp. UGAL515B_01. The sequence continues at coordinate 1,509,635 of NZ_CP109901.1, forward strand.
AACGCCGGTGAATGCCGGCGTTGTTGTGTTTGAATTATATAAATGACCGAGAGAATGACGTTTTGAACTATCAGTTGATCACTACCGATGCTGGATTGCAGCAGGTTTGCACGCAGGCAAGAAACCATCCCCAGGTTGCATTGGACACTGAGTTTGTCCGCACCCGTACTTACTACCCACAGTTAGGCTTGATCCAGCTATATGATGGTGAGCAACTCTCTCTGATTGATCCGTTACCGATTAAACAATGGCAACCCTTTATCGATTTACTGGTTGATACTGAAGTGGTGAAGTTTCTACATGCAGGCAGTGAAGATCTGGAAGTTTTCCTTAATGCATTCAAAATATTACCGAAACCGATGATAGACACTCAAATTTTAGCTGCATTCAACGGTCATACACTGTCCTGTGGCTTTGCCAAACTGGTGGCAGAGTACATGAACGTCGATCTGGATAAGAGTGAATCACGTACTGATTGGTTAGCTCGGCCACTGACCGAACGGCAGTGTATTTATGCCGCTGCAGATGTGTTTTACCTATTACCAATAGCAAAAAAATTGGTACAGGAAACTGAAGATGCCGGTTGCACCAAAGCTGCAGAAGATGAATGTCTGTTGCTATGTCAGCGTCGTAGCGAAATCTTGGCCCCCGAACTTGCCTACCGTGAAATCAATAATGCTTGGCAATTACGTCCGCGCCAACTGGCCTGCTTACAGAAATTGGCAGAGTGGCGTTTGCAACAGGCTCGTGAACGCGATCTGGCGGTAAATTTTGTTGTGCGTGAAGAGAACCTGTGGGCAGTCGCTCGTTATATGCCGACTTCGCTCGGCGAGCTTGATTCGCTGGGGCTGAGTGGTTCAGAGATACGCTATCATGGTAAAACTTTGATTACGCTTGTGGCTGAAACCCATGAACTTGATGAATCTGCTTTACCTGAATCGCTTATCAACCTGATCGATCAGCCCGGTTATAAGCAGGTATTCAAGGAAATTAAAGCAGCCATTACCCTTGTGAGTGAACAACATGGTTTAAGTAGTGAACTGTTGGCATCGCGTCGACAGATTAATCAGTTGTTAAAGTGGCACTGGAAATTGAGGGAGGATGAGTCTCTGCCAGAACTTATCAACGGCTGGCGGGGAGAGTTATTAGCGCAATCCTTGCTTGCTATCTTGAAGCAGTATTAACCCATGCCATAAACGGGACGACCTGAGCAAACTGTTTCTATTTTTAGCTAGAAACTAGTCCAGAAATTGTAAATGTAAGAAATTACATCAAAGGAAAGGGGGCACAACATTAGTTATGATCTTTAGATAGCTATTCGTTTTATTGCCTTCTGCTAATCACTTGAATAACTCTGTCACCCGGTAAGTAACCCCTGTATGAAATATACAGGGGTTACTTAAGATGCCGTGATCATTTATCAGTTTCTTCAGATTCCGGTAGGGTCACGTTAAGTTCAAGAACTGAAATATCATCCTCTTTTTGCTCAAACTGCACGTGTAGCATTTCGGGGTCTATCTGAATGTATTTACAAATTACAGCCAGAATGTCACGTTTTAAATCAGGTAGATAATGAGGCTCATTATCCCGACGACGGCGTTCGGCAACGATAATTTGTAGCCGTTCTTTAGCAACACTCGCGGTTGGTTTTTTGCGGGACAGAAAGAAGTCTAACAAGGCCATGGTTTATCCCCCAAAAAGGCGTTTCAGGAGGCCCTTTTTCTCTTCTTCGATGAAGCGGAAAGGGCGTTCTTCACCTAACAGGCGGTGAACAGTATCGTCATAGGCCTTACCGGCATCAGACTCAGTGTCTAGAATAACAGGTTCGCCTTGGTTAGAGGCTCGCAATACCGATTGATCTTCAGGGATGACGCCAACCAGTGGAATACGAAGGATTTCCAGAACGTCTTCCATACTCAGCATATCACCACGGCTAACGCGGCCGGGATTATAACGGGTCAGCAGCAGGTGCTCCTTGATAGGAGACTCGCCTTTTTCAGCACGACGTGACTTTGAAGCCAGAATACCTAGAATACGATCGGAGTCTCGGACTGAGGACACCTCAGGGTTAGTGGTAATGATCGCCTCATCAGCAAAGTACAATGCCATTAGTGCGCCAGTTTCAATACCAGCAGGAGAATCACAGATCACAAACTCGAATTCCATTTCATCCAGATCGTTGAGGATTTTTTCAACGCCTTCGCGGGTTAGCGCATCTTTATCACGCGTTTGTGACGCGGGCAGGATGTAGAGGTTTTCGGTACGCTTATCTTTTATCAAAGCTTGATTCAAGGTGGAATCACCCTGAATAACGTTGACAAAATCATAGACTACGCGGCGCTCGCAACCCATTATGAGATCAAGGTTACGCAGGCCGATATCAAAGTCGATCACTACGGTTTTTTTACCTTTTTGGGCTAGACCGGTAGCAATGGCTGCGCTTGATGTGGTCTTGCCAACGCCTCCTTTACCCGATGTAACAACAATAATGCGTGCCATGAAATGTATTCCTTGTCAAAAGGGCTTAATTTAAAGGTTGTATGGTTAATACATTATCTGACAGGCTAAGTCGCGCCGCCTGCCCGAAAAAGTCTGACGGGATTTGGTCGCTGAGCCAGTACTGCCCAGCGATAGAGACGAGTTCAGCCCCTAGGTGTGTACAAAAAATATGACACCCGGTATCCCCAGAGGCACCAGCCAATGCTCTACCACGCAGAGTGCCATAAATATGAATATTGCCATCGGCGATTAACTCAGCACCTGCGCTAACGCTACTGGTGACAATAAGATCGCAGTTGCGGGCGTAAATTTGTTGTCCAGAACGGACGGGGGAACTAATGATGCGTGTTTTCGCTGGGGAATTATCTATGATTGGCTCTGGTTCTTGAGCGGCCATTTTCCGGCCTTTGCCCTCATTAAGGAATGGTAGACCGGCACTCGCGATAGCACGTTTTTGGTTTTCGTCTTTACAGCCACTGACACCGACAACACGTAACCCTGCTGCAGTGACAGCCTGTTGCAGCTCTTTCCAGTTCACATCACTATCCAATGCTGTAACATTGATTACAACAGGGGCATTCTTAAGAAAAGCAGGAGCTTGTTCAACTTTCTCCTGAAGTGCCTTAAGTATTACTTCGGGTTTTGGACTATATAAATGAACAACAGATAGGGTAAAACTGCTGCCTTTTAGCTCGATTGGCGATTGTGACATCTATCCTGACCCAGTCTCAGCAACTTTAAATCCCCGAAATATCTCCCGGGGCGCGATATTCCGAAGCACTATAGGCATGTTATAGTCAGAGTTATATCCAGGCAAGACCAGCCTTAAGTAAATAGAGTTAAAAAAATGCGTTGTGTGATCTATAGAAGTTCAAAACGTGATCAAACTTATCTTTATGTTGAAAAAAAAGACGATTTTTCACGTGTGCCTGAAGATCTAATGAAAAGCTTTGGTACGCCGCAGTTTGCCATGATGCTTTCACTTGATGGACGCCAGAAGTTGGCCTCTGCGGATATTGATAAAGTGAAAGAGGCATTGAAACAGGACGGTTTTTACCTTCAGTTTCCTCCGCCTGTGGAAAACTTATTAAACCTGCATCTTGGAGGAGAAAGGCTATAAGTTCTGCTTTTTTGAATGTTCTATGGTGAGTAAGGCATTTGAAGGTATCGCAATCAATAATAGGGACGATATCTTCAATTTCCCGAAATGACATCTTTTTGCATTACGGCTTGGTCTACCAAGCGTCTAAACTATGGTGAGAGGGGCGTTATGTATCAACATAGAGATTGGCAAGGTGCGTTGCTTGATTTCCCAGTGAGTAAAGTCGTTTGTGTTGGCAGTAACTACGCTGACCATATTAAAGAGATGGGAAGTCTAGTGTCACCCGAACCGGTGTTATTCATCAAACCTGAAACTGCGCTGTGTGATATCCGTCAGCCAGTAGCAATCCCAAAAAATTTGGGAGCGGTCCATCATGAAGTTGAGCTTGCTGTTCTTATTGGTACTTCATTAAAACAGGCAAACGAAGATCGTGTTTCCCGAGCTATTGCGGGTTATGGTGTTGCTCTGGACTTAACCTTGCGTGAATTGCAAGCTGGTTTCAAAAAAGCTGGGCAACCTTGGGAGAAAGCCAAAGGATTCGACGGTTCTTGCCCAATCTCCGGCTTTATTCCTGTTTCTGAGTTTGGTGACCCACAAAATGCCGAGCTATCTTTGATGGTAAATGATGAACTACGCCAGCAAGGTAACACGCGAGATATGATCGCTCCGATTTTACCGTTAATTGCCTATATGAGCCGCTTTTTCACGCTACGTGCTGGTGACATCATCCTGACGGGGACACCCCAGGGAGTGGGCCCGATGGTTTCTGGCGATATGTTGAAAATCTCTCTTAATGATAAATCACTCAGTACCCGCGTAATTTAGCCTAGGCTGTGTCCCTTAACTGCACGCGAGCGCTGCTGGCGGTCATTTGCTCGCAGAGCAAGGCGTGAGCCGCGAGGTTGGGGGGGCCCAATAAGCGGCGAACAACGCAGCAATGCACGCCAATGGCGTCAGCCCGTAGGGCAGCGCCCCAAAAGCCCATTCTCTGTGTTGTCGGGCTTGAACAGAGGGCTACTCTGCCCTTCTCCCTCCGCCATTGATAATGGGTCTGCGACGGCACCACGAACAGTTAAGTGACACAGCCTAGTTGCCGTTGTTTAATTTAACATTGTTAATGCTTATGTTCCCTATCTATATGCCGTGGGGGTAGCCTGCAAATTCAACGGATTTGCGAAGTGGATGAGATAGGGTTATTTATTGGCAACAAGAAATGACAGTGCTGGCTGTGGTACGCATGGGAGCCGCGTTTGAAGCGGATTATCGCTCATGTTTTTGGTTCTCGAAGCAGGAAAAACCCCATATAACTTATTGAAACTGCTATTTAATTTTAATATGGCCTTTTGGTGCACTGATGGCTACGGGTTTTACAACGACGTACGTCCACTAGCAAAGCATCTTGTTGGAAAACTGTATACACAGCGTATTGAGTGAAAATACTGACGTTGCGTAGCCGACTGAAACGCCTCAATCGTAAGACGCTGGGGTATTCAACATCCCCCGAAATGCACGACAGGATCCTCGGCACTTTCATTGAACGCGAGTATTACGCTTGATGCGGTATCAACTTATTGAATATATGACCTGGATATTTAAAGTTAATATCTTGTGTCTTAGTAACTTTCATTTATACCCTTCATTCTTCAAGTTGCATGGGTGTTGGCTTCGTCCGTTCGCACCCGTCACATAGTGAGCTATGCTCCTGGCGACTCTCAGATTTGCCGCCTACATATAACTCGAATTATTTTGGGTATATACGTTTGACTTATTGATTATTTTTAAAATGAGATGTTCAAAGGATTTACGGTATCAATGATTGCTGACAGTGCTACAAAACCGCATGTTCGATTGTTCAATATAACTTAACATGGTCATTTAATCGTCTGTTTTTCTCTCTTTAAAATATTTCCAACTGCGTTTTCAATTCATGTTGATGAATTAAATAAATTTTATTGGCTATTGATTCTAGTTTTAGTCTTTAATTAAATATTACAAATTTAATAAATGAGAATAATCCTAGGTTTTTCGGTTTTAAATTTTTATTTTTTCTTCATACGTTAATGTTGGTTTCCTTAGTTAATCTGCGTTTGTATTATTCTCGCATCCTGTGGGGTTAACGACTTGAATTCTCTACGGGTTGTTAAAATGAGGTTTTGCTGCTTTTCTGCTTTTATTAAGAGAGGTAAACCCTTTTTAAATTCAATAATCTTCTTTAATGATTAGAGAAGTGGAAGAACTTTTTAAATTTTGAATCATAGGGACTAAATATGAAGATGAATAAGCTGATGTTAGCAGTGATTATGGCTATGGGAGTGGTATCGATTGGCGCTAACGCAGCCGATGGCGGCGTGGGTAAAATTATTTTTCATGGCAATATTCTTGATGCGCCATGTTCTATAGCTCCAGGTGCCAACGGTAGTGAGCAGAATGTAGAGCTGGGTCAGGTAGCGAGTAGTCAACTATCAAATCAAGGTACCTCATCGCCAAAAAACTTTGAAATTCAATTGGTTAATTGTGAGGTTGGTGCGTTGGGCAAAACTGTATCAATCACCTTTGGTGGTTCAACTGCGGGTAATACTGGCGCTGATGCTAACCTGCTGGGTATTACAGGTACAGCTAAAGGTGCTGGCGTAGCAGTTACAGATGGTAGTAGCAATCAAATTGTTCTTGGAAAGAAAACTGCTCTGCGTAAGTTAATTGACGGCGATAATACCTTGAATTTCTCTGCTTACTTACAAGGGTTGGCAGCTTCTTCGGCTGTTGTTCCTGGAGAATATTCTAGTGTGGCAGACTTTACTATCGATTATGAATAATCGATAAAGGCTGAAGGGTATGCGGTATTTTCCGCATACCTACTTTTATTACGTCTGTTTGTTTACATGTAAAGGATGACAAATGAGACGGTTTATTGTGCTATCGATTATTTTTCTCTCTTATACATTAACCATTACGGAGGTAGAGGGTAAGGTATTTGGAGAAGGCAGGGTTCATATGAGTGGGGACATTATTGCCTCTGCTTGTGCTATAGAGGCTGGCAGCGCTTTTCAGTCAGTCAATCTGGGTGCTATACCCATTAAAAATATTGAAAAAGAGGGATACAGCTCTGAGGTGGAGTTCAATATTCGCCTGACGAACTGTGAATTGACTCCAAGCTATCAGAGAGGTTTTCAGGGGGTCAGAGTTACCTTTGATGGAGTACGCTCAGATGATGGGATGTCCATTGTTACTCAAGGAGATGCTCAAGGCGTGGGATTAGTAATTAAAGATGCGCTAGGTAAAGATGTTATTCCTGGTGTCGCTCAATCAGAAATTGGCCTTTCTCCTGGGGATATGGTTTTGAAGTACTCACTGCACCTCAGCAAGATTAGACATCAAATTAAGACAGGTACTTTCCAAGCGAATGTCCGTTTTATGCTGGAGTATCTTTAGACGTAGTTCGTTTCATACGTAATGTTAATTAATGGAATAGATCCGAGTATAGGCGAAATTAAGGGTGTAGTGGATAAAATCGTATGAAGCTAAAACTAAAACCACATAGTCTCAGTATCGCCATTTTATTCGCTTTGTTTGGTATAGGGAAACTCGCCTACTCTGTTGAGTTTAATATTGATATTCTTGATGCTGAAGATAAAGAAAATATTGATTTTTCACGTTTTGCAACAGCTAATTACATATTGCCGGGCGATTATCCACTAACACTGATGGTTAACAATCGCCAACTATCAGATTTAACAATTCCCTTTTATATTCGTGATAAAAAAAACGAGAGCACAGAGGCTTGCATCACACCAGAGGTGGTTGCGCTATTGGGATTGACACTCTCTGCTCAAGAAAAAATCACTTACTGGCATGATAACGCTTGTGCTGATTTTTCTGGTTTGTCAGGAACTACAGTAACTGGTGATTTGGGTAAGGCTTCTCTGAATGTTTCTATACCTCAAGCTTGGTTAGAATACACTGATCCAAACTGGGTCTCTGCATCACAGTGGGATAATGGTATTCCTGGGTTGTTACTTGATTATAACGTCAATACTGTTGTGACTTGGCAGCGGGATAATAATCAGCAGGCAAAGAATGCCAGCATCAGCGGTACTACGGGGGCCAATATAGGTTCTTGGCGGTTACGCGGCGATTACCAGGGAAGTTATACCTCCGGTCAGCAAGGGCAAGACAGCCAGCGAAATTTTGCTTGGAGTCGAATGTACGCTTTCCGTGCATTGCCACAGATGAGGGCGACTTTGACGATAGGAGAGAATTTTATCAATTCTAACCTGTTTGATAGCTGGCGTTACACTGGCGTGAACCTTTCTTCTGATGAACGAATGTTGCCTCCCTCTTTACGAGGGTATGCACCAGAAGTGAATGGTATTGCACGGACTAATGCCAAAGTGGTTATCTCTCAACAGGGGCGCATATTGTATGAAACTACCGTAGCTTCTGGGCCATTCCGTATCCAGTCGTTGAGCAGTGCGGTGAATGGCAGGCTGGATGTACGAGTGGAGGAACAGGATGGCCGTACGCAATCTTTCCAAGTGGATACTGCAACCATTCCTTATCTGACCCGTCCTGGTCAGGTTCGTTACAATACATCTTTTGGGCGATCGTCCACTTATGATCACGGTATAGAAGGCCCGATGTTTGCTAATGGCGATTTCTCTTGGGGCGTGGCTAATAGCTGGTCGCTTTACGGTGGTGGGACGCTCGCAGGGGATTATAATGCGTTGGCGATAGGTATAGGGCGGGATCTGTTTAAATTTGGTGCCGTTTCTGCAGATGTTACTCAATCTTGGGCTCATATTCCTGGTCAAGATAGCCGTGCGGGTAAATCTTGGCGTCTAAGTTACTCGAAGCGTTTTGATGAGATTAACGGTGAAGTGACGTTTGCGGGATATCGTTTCTCCGAACGTGAATTTATGTCGATGGGGCAATATCTCGATGCACGTTATCATGAAGCTAGCGTAGGTCAGGATAAAGAACTCTATACCATTACGGCAAATAAGAGTTTCGAGTATGCTAGGGTTACTGCTTATCTTTCCTATAGTCACCAAACCTATTGGGATCAGCCTTATAACGATCGTTATAATATCTCATTGAGCCATTACTTCGATTTATCATGGGTAAAAAACCTTTCACTGAATATTTCTGCTACCCGCAGTAAATTTAACGGTCAGAATAATGATACGTTGTTCCTCAGCATGAGTGTTCCAATTGGAAACGGAACACTTAGTTATAGCGGTCAGAGTAACGACAGTCGCTATAGTCAGACTTTAGGCTATTACAGGCGTATAGATAACAGAAACAGTTACCGCCTTACTGGCGGTGCTTCAAGCGGCCGCGGAGATAGCACAAGCAGTCAAGTGAGCGGCTATTTTAGCCATCGTGGCGATGTTTCGGATATGAATGTTAATGCCTCCTATGAGCAAAACAGTTTTACTTCCCTTGGACTCTCCCTACAGGGAGGTGTGACGGTCACTGCTAAAGGGGCCGCACTGCATCCGGGTGGAGGTAATGGTAATACACGCCTGTTGGTTGATACCAGTGGGATAGGGAATGTGCCTATTGAAGGGGGACGAGTGCGCACTAACAGATGGGGTATTGGTGTCGTGACTGACATGAGCAGTTATTATCTGACGAGTACAAGCATTGATGTTAATCAGTTAGATGAAGACGTTGAGGCCAGTAAATCAGTGGTGGAATCATCTCTGACAGAGGGGGCAATAGGATATCGCCAGTTTTTCTTGCTGAAAGGATCAAAAGCGCTTGCCATTCTGACGCTTTCTAATGGCGGTCATCCACCGTTTGGTGCCAGTGTGATGAATCGTAAAGGTCAAGAGTTATCGATATTAAGTGATGGTGGATTAGCATATTTGAGCGGGATCAACCTTGGGGAGCAATTGGATGTAGTTTGGAATGGTCAGAGACAGTGCTATGTGGAAATACCAAAATCACTACCTCCATCCGCACAGTTGTTATTGCCTTGCCACCCAATAAACTAATCAACGGGAAAAGAGTTATGCAAAAAATAAGAGCTTTGACTCTCGGTTTCACATTATTTTTTAGCGCGCATGCAGTAGAAGCCGCGATAGCGCTTGATCGTACGCGAGTTATTTATGATGGTGAAGTCAAGTCGGTCAGTCTGAATATTACCAACGAGAATAAGCAACAACCTTATCTTGCTCAGGCATGGATAGAAGATGCAGAAAATAAAAAAATTACTGGGCCATTAGTGGTTGTGCCGCCAGTACAAAGGCTTGAGGCTGGTGCTAAAAGCATTCTTAGAATCACCAGTCTACCGGCTGCATCGTCTTTGCCGCAGGATCGCGAGTCACTCTTTTATTTCAATTTGCGAGAGATCCCACCACGGAGTGAAAAACCAAATGTAATGCAGATTGCTTTGCAAACCAAAATCAAACTGTTCTATCGCCCCGCAGCAATCACACCTGAACGTGGTGCAGTTTGGCAGGAGCAGTTGCAATTGATTAAAACTGCGACGGGATACCGTATCGAAAATCCGACACCGTATTTTATCACGGTGATTGATCTGACTGAAAAGGGAAAACCAAACTCAAATATTGAGCCTGTAATGATAGCCCCCAAATCTGCAGAAAGTGTGAAGACGCCGTCCTTGCAAACACCCGTGCTGACATATATCAATGACTATGGCGGTCGACCAGAACTCACGTTTAATTGTCAAGGGGAACGTTGCCAGACAATCAAATCTTGATATACCCAGGTTACTTCAAGTTTACAGGCAGACGGTAACGGAGAGTTGGGTTAGTTCACTGGCAGGGGGAGTACAGGCTGCTGTCTCGGAATATAAAAAAGAGTGTGAGATAAATGATGGTATCTTTCTATCGTAGCGTATTTCTTGTGGCATTGCTGTTTATTATGGGAGCAGTCTCTGCTAGGCAAACCAGTAGTTGGAATGTTGATGGTATGCATGGGGAACTGCGAATTATCGGGGAAACGATGCTTTCATCTTGTGTATTGGCGATGGAGTCGGAAGAACAAACTGTCGAGTTAGGGGATGTTCCTAGTTACAGGATTAAACATTCAGGAACAAGAACGCCTCCTATCGCATTTCGCCTTAAGTTGCTCGATTGTGGTCGCAGTACTCCCGACGTGCATGATAATCAGCAAGGGGGTACTGAAATTTATATTCCAGACCAGCCTGTGGTATTTATTTCATTTATCGGTGAAAAACTAAGTGGAGGAGGGCAACTATTTCGGCTGCGAGGAACGGCACAAGGAATTGCGCTACGTCTTTCCGATCGTAAACAGCGGCAAATTTATCCGGGAGTGCTTAGCAACCCGTTAATACTCGACCAGGGTGATAATAATCTGGTTTTTTACGCTCAACTGGAAAAAGGTATAGGCGAACTTAGTCCAGGAACGTTTTCGACATTGATCAATTTCAAGTTGGAATATCTCTAAATGTTTTGGTTAAAAATAAGTCAGTAATAGGGATTCATCATGCATCCAGCATTAAAAAAATGGTTGAACGGAAGATTCTGGGGACTGTTACTTTTGATCACTCTCAGCTTGGTAACCTTGCCGGAGGACGCATTTGCTAGTGTTGGGGGGCTTTCGCTCTCATTTTCTGGGCGGGTTTTCGCACCTGCACCTTGTAAGATAAACAACGATGAAACCATAAATATTCCTTTTGGGAAAATAAGCATCAATAAAATTGATGGCAAAAACTATGCGATAACAAAAATACTGTCTATCACTTGTGATGCTGGAACATTGGCCCCACTACAATTACAAATTCAAGGGGAGGGTGTTATCAGTCGAGCAAATGTGTTACAGACGAATATAAAAAATCTGGGCGTTGCACTGTATAACGCAGGAAGTAGCCAAGGAATACAGCTCAATCAGTTTTTTAACATAGCGAGAGACACCAGTTTTTCTCTGCAGCTGATCCCCGTGAAAATAAATGATACTGCGGATATATCAGAAGGTGGTTTTGTTGCAACAGCTACAATTGTTTCCAAATTTAACTGAGGTAGTTGATATGTGTATATCCTATTTCTGTCCGCGTTTAGTATTGCTTTTTATGCTTTTGCCAGTATGTGCCAAGGCGGTGGAACTTAAAGTCTATGGAGATCTCGTTTCAGAACCTTGTGAAGTTAATTTAAAAACCAGTGAATTATTGGTTGAGTTTTATAGCATTGCTTCACGTAGTTTTTATCTTTATCCACGTAGCAATCCACAGCGTTTTGAAATCGCTCTTGAAAATTGTGATATCGACTTAGCTAAAACTGTGAGTGTTTCTTTTAGTGGTGATGAAGATCCACTCCAACCGGGACTATTAGCAGTTACCGGCAAGGCTGAAGGCATTGCAATTGGCCTTGAAACGGAACAGGGCGAGCAATTGGAGATTAATCGAGGTAAGGCGAGGTTTACCTTACAGAAGGGGAGTACTTTGCTGAACTTACGAGCTTATCTACAGGCATCGAAAGAAAATATTGAGAAACATACCATTAAAGAAGGGGAGTTTAATGCAGTTGCTACATTTAACCTAACTTACGATTAAGTAAGGTGTTTATTTTTGATATTTCGTTGAATAATACGATAACATAAATACCGCCAGCTGTACTTCCTTAGGCGTTGGGTACTGGTGTGTTAAGAAGTAAAGCTAAAAAAAACCCTTAAGTGTATATATCAATATGTTGTAATTTTTATTTAAACTTCATCATTTTTTTAAATTATTTTCCTGAGAATATTTAGTTATCACCTAGGCTTTATATTCTGAAGGTTTTTTCTGGTCTGTAAGTGTTTTTTTATATGCATTAGTATTGATGATGTGTTCCTATATATATAGGGTTGGCATAAAATAGAGTGCTTTGTCTGAATAACGGATAATTAGCGGTCATTGCAATGGCAAGTGCATTAGCAAAGAAATAATAAAGTGATATTGTGCTTGTAAAAGAGAAATAGTCTAAAATTAATACTTACGTTATATGCTCAAAATAATTCGAGTTGCTTGTAGGCGGCAACTGAGCGAAGCCCCAAGAGCTTACTCAGTTAAGTGACTGGGATGAACGAAGGCAGTCAACACCCAAGCAACTTGAAGTATGACGAGTATAGATATTGATGAACCTGTTAACATGACAGAGTTGGTGTTGAGATAAGAACTAGTCGACTAATGAAAGTAGTTTTTATCTGATTAACAAATTTCACCTTAAATAATGAGGGTAACAAGAAGGTCGGTGCTGTAGCAACAAATTACTATTTGAAGTTCGCTTGTACTGATCCGTAAGGTGAGTCTCAGTAATGAATTACATATAACCTAAGTATATATAGATTTCAAATGGAAAGGATGGGTTTTAGATTGAAGAGTAGTATTCGTCAGCAGATTGTCTTAGGGATACTGGGTTTTTATCTTTTGATAATAATGCATGTTTATATTCCTAATATGGGGGGGAGTGGGCTGGCACTACCAGGTAACATGCTTGCATGGTTGGTGATGGCGCTATTAGTGTTAACTGTCTGCCTGTGGGGGCAGTTGGGTATAAAACCGAAAAAATGGATAATAACGAGCAGTAGTAGGCTTTTCCTATTAGGTATTCTCTTATTGTGTTTGCCTTGGTTTTATAGCGCTAGTCTTTGGCGAGGGAATGCGTCATTAAGGGTTATGGGCATGTTGGGCGGTGCTGTTTTTTATCTGGTACTGCTACAAGGTTGTTTGCGAGAGGCTGCTATTAAGACCGTGTTGTGGCTGATTTTAGGCGCTGCGATAGTGGAAAGCGGACTTGCACTTTTGCAGATGTATGTATTACAACCAGGTAACTGGTTCGAGTTCAGCGCTGGTAAAGCTCAACCATACGGTATTTTCCAACAAACTAATGTAATGGCCACATTTCTGGCTACTGGTTTGGGTACGGCGCTTTATCTTTTGTTACAAAGCGAATGCAAAATCTTGATTCGACGTTACTTACTGGCGCTGATTGTCACGTTGATAACTGCCTTAATTGTTGTGATGAAGTCCCGCACTGGCTGGATTGGTGCTAGCTTAATGGCATTATTGATGCTTGGATTATTGCGAAAACAACGGCAAGCGACCATTTTAGCTATTATGGCAATGCTGTGCGGTATTTTAGCCGGTTTTTCTATGCTTGGTAATCCGACTATAGAGAGTCTTGATCATCCAGGTTCAAACTATTATCGCTGGATAATGGTGACACAAACGCTGGCAATGATTGTACAAAAACCGTTATTAGGATGGGGATATGGCAGTTTTGATTACTACTTCCACCACTTCCTTATTCAACGACGGCCCCCGATATTGATTGGTGAACATGCCGATCATCCCCACAATGAAATACTCTATGGCTGGATGGAGGGAGGGATAATCGCTCTGGCTGGTATGCTGTTGCTGGCTTGTGGTTACCTGAGTTTATTGATACGGGCGTGGCACCATGATCGTCATAAAAATGGAGAGTATAGCGCTTTTGGAGTGGGTTTAATTACCTTACCGATAGCTTTACACACTCAAACAGAATATCCGTTTTATCTCGCAGTACCATTATGGCTAGTTTTTCTTTTACTGATAGCATCACTTGACTCCCTTTGTGGTAAACGTTTGCTGACCCGAGACTTGATTGGGAATCGTTGGCTTCAGATTTTAATGGTCACAAGTTCTACAGGGGTTATCCTGTTTATGACCACAGGAATTTACGCTGCTGGAGTATTAACCCATGTAGAACGCCAGCAACTTAAGGCGCTGCCAACAAAGGCATCGCTAATTAATCCTTGGGCTCAGGCTCAGCGTTATGAGTATGATAGACACCTATACGACCTTTTGTCTTATAACCAATCAAGAGATAAAAAACTATTAATCCAATATATGGAATGGGCACGCAAATATCTGATGGTGAATATTGATGCAAACGTTTATGCAAACGTAATTATGATTGGTAAGATACTCAATGCTCCATTTTTAGTGGAAGATTTCTCTCGAGATGCTAAATTACTTTTTCCTGATAACACTAAGATTGCCGCGCTCACAAAAAGTATAGAAAAATAATTTTCCCACTATATTTTAGGTGATTATAATTACTTTCTGCTTGTCATTAGAAAGACGACGGCTATCTACACAATGTAAATCTATCTTGATGATAAATTAATTGGATGTTGGAGTAAAAAAACGAATTATAACTCTACGCAAGGTGGTTTTTCCTTGTTTTTAAAAGAGTCAATGCAATTCATTAAATGGATTTTCATGGGAGGAACATGATTAACATATCAATATCAGAGAGTAATCGCTACTTTGAGCATGGGTTGAAAAAAATACTGGAGAGCTATTTTTTTTATCAAAACGTGAAAATAAATTTCACTAGTTACGATAAAAGCTTTGCTGATGAATCTTGGCTGATATTTCGCCCACTAGATGAGCGTATAGATAACTACGGTTGCCATCCGTTTATTAGTAATGGACAACAGAGAGTTGTTCCGATCTGTATGCCTGAAGATTTAACCAAAATGGCGATGAGACCCTGTATACGTAATACTGTTTTTTTATTCAGAAGTGACAGTGTGGATACCTTGCTACAGAAACTTGACGAGCTCTGGAACCCTTGGGAAATCAACAACCGTGCAGGATTATATGATGAATGTACCTCATGTGAGGGATGTAGTTTTCAGCAGCTCAGTTACAATGAAAAAAGGATCATTCGTTATATAGGTATGGGATTCAGTATTTCGAATATTTCACGCATTCTGAAAAAAAATGTCAAAACTGTGAGTAGCCAAAAACGGTCGGCAATGAAAAAACTCAACATGAGCCGCAACATAGACTTGTATCGGTTTCTGATCCACTCAGCACAATTGTAATAATATGTAACAGAGTATGGGTGATTTTGATAATTTAGTTACCAGTAGTGCTGGAGACTGATAGTAACAGATAAATTGCTAAAAGGAGATTGCAACTGCGTAGCAGAGGTTAGTGAACAGGCAAGCGGGGTTGGTGAGGTGTATTTCCTTTTAAGGAGGGTGTCTATATAGTGTTCTTCAAAGCATGTCTATCTTACTTGATTTCGGATGTCTATATGTTACAACGCCCTTTTTGGCAACAGAAAACCCTCAACGAAATGTCTGAGGTGGAGTGGGAGTCGCTGTGCGACGGATGTGGGCAATGTTGTTTAAACAAATTGATCGATGAAGATACCGACGAAATCTATTTTACTAATGTTGCCTGCGATCAGCTCAATATAAAATCCTGTCAATGCCGCAATTACGAGCGCCGTTTCGAACTGGAGGAGGACTGCATAAAGCTGACGCGTGAGAATTTGACGACGTTTGACTGGTTGCCTCCAACCTGCGCTTATCGCCTGATTGGTGAAGGCAAACCGTTATTTTCGTGGCATCCACTTGTTAGTGGTTCAAAGGCTGCGATGCATGGTGAGCGTATCACTGTGCGCCACATAGCGGTACGTGAAAGTGAAGTTGTGGATTGGCAGGATCACATACTGAACAAACCGGATTGGGCTAGATGATATTCACTTAAATATGCTCAAATGCTCTTAGCCCAAAGGAACGCGTCCCAAAAGCCCGTATCTGCGTTTTCAGATGGCG
This sequence comes from Serratia sp. UGAL515B_01, assembly GCF_033095805.1. Classification (NCBI taxonomy): domain Bacteria; kingdom Pseudomonadati; phylum Pseudomonadota; class Gammaproteobacteria; order Enterobacterales; family Yersiniaceae; genus Serratia; species Serratia sp. UGAL515B_01. The sequence goes on from NZ_CP109901.1 coordinate 1,525,812, forward strand.
AGTACGCCCTTCTCCCTGTATTGATGATGGGCTTTTGGGGTTACGGCGGCACTATGGGCAATTAATGTACATAGCCTAAATCAGTTGCTTGTCAGTCAGTGTTGCTAATACGCTAAGTGGAGCATTCTGTTTTTTTCATTGCGCTAATTGGCAGTAGAAATGCTTGCTCTAGCATAAACTGGCTGACCATTGCTGTTAACGATACGTGTCACGACTCAAATATATTGAGTTTCATTGAGTATAATAACGGGCAGTAACCCCCAAGGCTGTTAGCTGCCACACGCACCACACCTAGTGCTCAGGCCCTTTATTCTGACCTCTCCATCCGGACCTGCCTGATGCTGCGTACTGCCTTCCGACACCCTTGCGCTAGGCCGAAGGTCTGATGGCGTCGGTCTTCAGCAACTCACATCGACTGAATATGAAAACGGATTGGTTAATTTCTGATGGATTATGGGCACACAGGGAACCGTTACTCCCCGTTCATCAAACACATCCCCCCTTGGGGCGCCACCGTAGGCAAGTCGATAATCGTGCTGCCATGAATGCCATTTTTTCGTCCTACGCACTGGCGGGCACAAAAAACGGGTCGCAACTCGACAGGCCGAGGAAAGCAAGGAGTAAAGCGTAGCCTGCTGACCTATGCCAACGGATTGCCGCTATCCTGTGTTATCTCGGCGGCGAATGTTCACGACATCAATCTGGTGGAGGAAACGCTTGATGCTCTTCAAACAGGGAAAACCGGCGCTCACTTGCACTTATGTCTGGATAATGGCCACAAGGCGGAATTGCCGCAACTTGAGTTAAAAGCGCGGCGTTATATTCCCCATATTCAAGGCAGAAAAGCGGAGTCAGCGTCGTTGAAAAATGAACCGGGCAAGAAAGCTCGGCGCCGGGTGGTCGAACGGACACATATCTGGCTGAATCGATAGCGTCGTTTGTTGACTCGCTGGGAGAAAAAGCCCGAGAACGACCAAGGGATGTTGCATTTCGTCTGTGGGCTTATTGTGTGGAATAAACGCCTATTGGGATAGGCTCTAAGCCCCCTCATCTAAGCCTTTGGGAAAAAGGACACTTACAGAGAGGGGGCTGCTAATCTGCATTCTCAACAAAAAGGCTGTGTTGGTATGCGATTACTGTTGGTCTGTGCGACTATTCTGCTCAGGGATGGATTGCTGTGCACTTTGCAACTGTGCGAGCAAAGCTTTGGCTAGAGCATGGTCAGAGAAAGGGTTTTGACCAGTGATCAACTCACGGTCAACAACGACATTCGGCGTCCAGGCTTTTGCTTGCTCCAGTTTGCCACCCGCTGTCGCCATGGCCTTGGCCGGGTAATAGCGGATCTTGTCTCCTTTTAATGAGTTTTCAAAAACCCTTTCTTCGGCATCGGCAAAAATAGTCATACGGTATCCCTGATAAATCCAGTTATTCGCCTGCGGTTGTTTACCTTCGATAAGTCCTGCTTCAAAAGCCTTTGGATTGTCTTGCGCTGAAAGCAGGGTAATCGGGCCGTGGCAAATAGCGGCAGTAGGTTTACCCGCAGTATGAAAATACTTTAGCAATTCCCCTACCTGTGGGTTGTTGGCCAGGTCGATCAGTGGCGCATGTCCCCCTGGGATCAAAAGCCCTGCATATTGTGTCAGATCGCCTGCCAGAACCTCTGCTAATACTTGAGGTTTGCTAATGCCTGGTAGGTTTTGCACTACTGACTGAGTGCGTAACATTTCGTTACGATTGCCGCTAAAATAGAGCGGATCAACCGAACGTTCATCAACGCTGGGTGCCTTGCCGTTTGGGGTGACAAGCACCAGCTCATATCCTGCTTTCAGTAGGCTGTCTGCAGGTACGCCAAACTCGTTGAGGTAATACCCTGTGGGATAGGTTTTCCCGTCTTTAAGCAACAGCTGATTTTCACCGGAGAGCAGTACCAGTACCCGTCCATGGGGTTCTGCCGCTAGAGTAGTAGCACTTATGCCTATACTTAACAGTAAAGTGGCAACATATTTGACTAATCGCATAACGAAGGCCCAAATCTGTAAGAGGTTATATGGAGATGTTCATTAAGTCTGTATCAGAGCAGTTTAAGTAACGCTTCTGCTGTAGCGTCTGAAGAGGCCGGGTTTTGCCCGGTGATCAACAAACCATCTACCACCACGTGGCTATGCCAGTTTTCCGCACGGCTATAGTGCCCGCCGTTAGCCTTGAGCATATCTTCAACCAGGAAAGGAACCACCTGTGTCAGTTGTATGGCCTCTTCCTCGCTGTTGCTGAAACCGGTTACCTGCTTTCCCATCACCAATGGTTTGCCTGCCTCATTTTTGACATGGCGCAACACCGCTGGTGCATGGCAGACTGCTGCCACAGGTTTGTTCTGTGCTTGGAATTGCTCTATCAGGGCGATAGAGTGGGCATTTTCTGCCAAATCCCATAGTGGGCCGTGGCCGCCTGGGTAAAATAGTGCATCAAAATCATCAATGTTAACTTCCTCCAACTTCAGAGTATTAGCTAATGCCTGCTGTGCGCTAGTGTCTTTGTTGAAGCGCTCGGTAGAGGCTGTTTGGGCATCTGGCTGGCTGCTTTTCGGGTCAAGAGGAGGTTGGCCACCTTTAGGTGAAGCCAGCGTGATCTCGGCGCCAGCATCGAGGAAAACATAATAAGGTGAAGCAAACTCCTCGAGCCAGAAGCCGGTTTTATCGCCAGTGTTACCCAGCGTATCGTGAGAAGTCAGAACCATCAGGATTTTCATATTTATCTCCGTTGAGCGCGAATGCGCGTTAATCTCTAATCCGGGGTTAAGCTTAGGCGATAGGTAGTAATTCTAAAAATTAAAAGACTTAATTTCTTGTATTCAAAAAATGAATATTAGCGAAGAGTGTTTTAATCTGTTTCTACGTCTTCCGCATTACCCACCACTTTATCGGCAATAACAAGAGGATCGTAAATAGGTTCTTGGTTGTTTGCGGGTGACCGGTTTTAGAAAGGCCTTGTCTGACTCTGAATACCATATACTGGGAGCGTCTGAGCCTTCGAATGATGGATATGCGATTGCAATATACATTGCAATTTCAAGGGGCTAGACATGCAAGTAGCGAAATGGGGTAATAGCTTCGCGCTGCGACTGCCTGCGGCACTGGTTGAATAGTTGGAACTGTGTGGAGGCGATGATATTGAGATCATCGTGGATGATAAATGTACCTTTACTGTACACAAGAAAACAGGGCGGGAAACATTGCTGGCGCAATTAAGGAAGTTTCGCGACAGGTTGCCAGCTGATTTTCGCTTCAATCGGGATGAAGCGGATACGTGGGACTAAGCCCAGGAGCTCTCTTGACAGCGTTATAGTGCTCTAGGGAGTGACGATTATACCCTTAGTTATAAAGACGTTGAGCAAGGTTTTTGACTGTTACAGAGTAATGATTCTGCGAACTAAAACCCTCCCAATAGGCACAGTTTAACCAGTCTGTGAGCTTCATGAGATATGTAGAATGGTTATCTGATTTTGATGTTTCGTAATCAATAATGGAGCACACAGAGGGGGCAATAAGGGGATTTTTCTTTGCAACACCATGCGTGACAGAGGCTGTCCATCGTGTTGAATTTTTGGCTCCTCTGACTGGACTCGAACCAGTGACATACGGATTAACAGTCCGCCGTTCTACCGACTGAACTACAGAGGAATCGTTTGAACGAGGCAAATCATAGCGGGGTGAAGAGGGTAAGTCAAAGGGGGATTACGCATTCTGCAACTGTTTGCTTACAGAATGCGCAACCTGTTGAGTTTTTAGCAGATTCAGACTGTTGGTAAGCGTTTTAAGCACAATTGGTATTGATAGTGCCTGGCTGTCAGCAGGAAATCTTCATTCACGCTAGGGCTCCAGGAATCATCACCTCCAACCCCCATATGCTGGGCATCCAGATTCAGCCAGGTACCCGGTTCTTCCTGCAATAAATGTGCGTGGCTGCAGCTCATTAATTGTTGCAGACTATAGCGGCTCAGCGAAAAGTGGAAATGCCCCTCGGCTTGAAGGTTGCCATACCGCAACCGTTGCGTATTACAGCGCAGGCCGTTTTCACTCGGGAAGATATACGGGGTGTAGAGGTATTCCAGCGGACGGGTCCATAAACTATGCTGGGCTGAAAGTGTGCGGTCCGGGTAGTTCTCGTGTGGACCAAGCCCCAACCATTGTACCTGCGGGTGAACGTCGACTAACTGGCAGCTTAATCCGATACGTGCCGGTGGTGGTAGCGCATCGGCTACTGTCACATTGACCTCAACCTTAACCGCCCCATGGTTATCAAACAGCCACTGTTTACGGCTATGCAGCAGGGTTTGCTGGTTAAAACTGAAAGTGTGTTCGGTAACGACCCGCACGCTGTTATCAAGAGTATCGGCATAAATCTGCGCACAGTGAGATCCCAATTGATACATTCCCGCCAGCTTCCAACGTTCAACCCATGCGTTAGGATCGATACGGTCAACCTCGCTGATGCCGATATCGTTATCCAGCGGTGCACGGATGAAGTTATCGCATAGTGGCGTCAATAGAGTAGGGGTTTCATCTTGCCACCACTGGTTCAACCATCCAGAACTGCGATCGAACTGCCAGCGTTGGTTACCATGGGTGATCTCAATCTGCTTCTCGTTTTGTACCAATATTGGAACGGTACCATTATCGCACCGCGAGATGAGATGTAAGGCACGCGGCAATCGCCATTGGTCCCAAGCGCTGCGATGGTGGGCGGGTGACCAGCGAGTGGCGTGTGGCTGAACAATCTCCACGCTCAGCCACAGCTCGCCTGGCTGGTGGAGCATGGGTAATCGATCTAACAGGACGATAGTGGTGCTGGCCTGTGGGGATAAATGAAGCTCCTGGCTACCGCTGGCCCGCTCTACGCCATCCAGTTCCAAACGCCAGTTGAGCTGCTCATTGTCGGCTGTGCGAAACAGATACTCACTGGTAATAGTTAAGGCTAATCGTTGAGTGTCGAAGCTGAATTGGAAAAACTGCTGTGCGCGTTGGGCTTCAAATAGGGCAGGGTGTGGGCTACGATCGGGGAATACCAACCCATTGAGACAGAATTGACGATCGTTAGGCGTATCGCCGAAGTCTCCACCATAGGCCCAATAAGGTTGGCCATTATCGTCCAGACGGCTCAAGCCCTGATCGACCCAATCCCAGACAAAGCCGCCCTGCAATCGTGGATGCTGACGAAAAGCCTGCCAATAACGGTCGAAACCGCCAAAGCTGTTGCCCATCGCGTGTGCATACTCACACAAAATCAGTGGACGGTGTTCATCGGGTAAACCGATCCACTTCTTGATTGACCACTTTGGTACGGCTGGGAAGGGTTGATCCTGATCGACGCGCGCATACATTGGGCAAATGATGTCCGTGGCTGCCGAGTTTGCTCCACCACCTTCATATTGTACTGGCCGGGTTGGGTCCTGGCTTTTCACCCAGCGATACAGTGCGTCATGGTTAGCACCATGACCTGATTCGTTACCCAGCGACCAGATGATAATGCAGGCATGGTTGCGGTCGCGCTGTACCATGCGTGTAACGCGTTCGCTCATGGCGGGTAACCATGCAAGATCGTCCGCAAGCCGGTTCATTGGCTGCATACCATGGGTTTCTATGTTGGCCTCATCCACCACATACAGGCCGTAGCGATCGCAAAGTTTGTACCAAAGGGGGTGGTTCGGATAATGAGAACAGCGCACCGCGTTAAAATTATGCTGTTTCATTAGCATGATATCCTGGCGCATGGTGGCTTCATCCATGACCTGCCCGAGTTCAGGATGGTGTTCATGACGGTTTATACCCCGGATCAACAGTGGTTGACCATTAAGTTTCAACAAACCGTTGCTGATTTCAATCTGGCGGAAACCTACGTCGTAAGCTTCTGCCTCAACCAGTTCACCCGTAGGGGAGAGTAACAGGATCACTGCGCGGTAGAGTTCTGGTGTTTCAGCACTCCATAGCATCGGTTGCTGTACAGGTAAACGTAAGGTCGTACGATCGTCATAAGCTCCGCGTTCATCAATGACCTCGCTTCCTAAGGGCTGGGTTTTCTCGACTATCAGGGTATTTTTATGCCACAGTTGTACTTGAACCCTATGCTGCTGTGGCTGATTGACTCGCGCCTCTACCACCAATGCTCCTCGGCTGAAACTGTCGCTCAGTGGCGTGCTGATATGGACATCGCTCAGATGAGTCGTTGGCTTATGCAACAGGCTGACATCGCGAAAAATGCCGCTCATGCGCCACATGTCCTGATCTTCTAGAAAACTGCCGTCGCACCAGCGTAATACCATCACCGCCAGGCGGTTCTCCCCGGGTACTAACACGTTGCTAAGGTCAAATTCAGCAGGCAGCCGACTGTCTTGCGAATAGCCTACCCAATGTCCATTACACCAAAGGTAAAAAGCAGCATTAACGCCATCGAAAATAATGCGGGTTTGTCCACTCTCCAGCCAGTCAGGGGCAACGGTAAAGGTACGTGAATAGCAACCTGTAGGATTATCTGCGGGGACTAGAGGGGGATTAACCGGGATCGGGTACTTGATATTGGTATAGATTGGTGCGTCGAAGCCAGCCAGTTGCCAGTTGGATGGCACCGTATGTTTAACCGCATCCACCAGGTCTTGTTGCAGCCAACTTTCCGGTACAGCTTGCGGGCGCGTGAAATAGCTGAACCTCCACTCACCGTTTAACATATGGCGGCTTTGACTGGTGGCATCGTCCCGAGCCGCTTTTGCATCACGCCAGCTGGCAAACGGGGGGTGTGCTGCCAGACGTTGATAGTGAGAGCTGGCTAAGTTTTGCCAGTCTTGGCGGGCGAGGATTTCCGCCAGTGTTAACTGGGTGTTGGCTTGCATAGTCAGGGATTCCTAGGCTGGTTTCGGCAGAAGGGTTATAGGCTCAAATGGATGACAACATTACCCGACTATAGGTATTTGCAAAGTGCCAAAGGAGAGGAAAATGAGCGCGATCACACTGCAAAGCAAATATGGCCGAAGCACCGGGCAGATCAAAACATCCCCGCAGTGCATTGAATAAGGAGGTTGTACCCTTCGGTATTATTACTGGATTGCCTGTAGGCCGTTGCTGCCGTAAAAGCACGTCATCAGGAGCGAAACATAGCCTAGGCCTATCCGAGGCTTCTTGCCGCCTCGGGACCACTGACAGCCGTGTCCAAGCTATTTTAGCAATTTGAGAATAAAAAGGGATGCTACAGACTTTTCGTCAATCACTGACTGAAGAGTGATAAATCCGTTGTGGCCTGCCAACTTTGCCATAAATAATCTCTGCGGTTAGCTGGTTGTTCGCAGAGAGATACTCCAGATAACGCCGAGCCGTCGTCCGGCTGAGGCCAATTTGTTGTGCTACATTTTCTGCTGTATAGCGAACCTGCGGGTTTTTAAACAAAGCGCTTATCTTTATTAACGTTAGTTCATCAATGCCAGTAGGTAAGGCAGTACGATCGCCGCCACGCGCGTAGGTATTGAACATTTCATCAATGTGGCGTTGACTGAGCTGAGCTTTGTCTTTCAGCGCTTCACGCCGCTGGCTGAAACGCAGCAGCGTTTGTGCCAGACGATCGTAGGCTAATGGCTTAATTAAATAATCAAATACGCCGTAGCGAAGGGCTTCGGCAACGGTATCCATATCGCTGGCGGCAGTGATAAACACAATACCACCGCCATAGCCACGAAGAGCCAGCTCGCGCAGAAATTCGATACCCTGGCCGTCTGGCAGGAAATTATCCAGCAGGATAAGGTCGGGCTTGAAACGTTCTGTCATGGCGCGGGCCTGTGCCAGTGTGCCCGCGAGCCAAATTTGGCGGCAACCTCCATTTTGTTTGATAAATTCCGCATGCATCTCTGCCAAAGGCGTTTCATCTTCAACAATCAGAATCTTAAGCCATTGCAATTTAACTCTCCATCGCTGAGTAATGTGTCCAGTAATTGTAAATGACATGGCTGTATTATCAAAGCAGGTGACATGAATAAAAGTCATAAAAATAATTAAGAAAATAAAAACCATAAAAAACTTATTAAGTTCAGAGTGTTTGTGAAATAAATCAATAATCAGGGCAGGTTTTCTGTTTACCATAATGTCAGTAGTATTTATCTGATATCCATTTTTTATCGATTTTATAGGTTTCAGTTTTTATTTTAGATGTTAATTATCATGAATTTTTGTATTTCAATTGTTATTAATAAGTTATTTCAGAGAGAGAGTCATGCTGGGCGATGCCGTATTTAATCGTGTGAAAAGGTCGGAGCATAAAAATATAGCGATTATTAATGCTTTCTTGCGAAGTAACGATCTGAATATAGACACCACGGTCGAAGTTTTTATTACCGTCACACAGAATGAACAATTAGTAGCCTGTGGTGGCATTGCTGAAAATATTATCAAATGTGTGGCCATTAGCCCACAAATGCGTGGCGAAGGATTAGCGTTGTCATTGGCGACCGAATTGGTCAATTTGGCTTATGAGCGCCATCATACTCAACTGTTTATTTATACCAAAGCGCAAAACGAGCCTCTATTTCGACAATGTGGTTTTTACCCCATTGCCGGAGTACCGGGGGTGGTGGTGCTAATGGAAAACAGTCCTTGCCGGCTCAAACGATACGCCGCACAACTGGCAGATTTCCGCCAGCCGGGAAAAAAGATTGGCAGCATCGTGATGAACGCCAATCCATTTACGCGCGGTCACCAGTATCTGGTGCGCCAAGCTGCTGAACGCTGCGATTGGCTTCATCTGTTCTTAGTAAAGGAAAACACCTCGCGTTTTCCCTATGAAGATCGCCGCGAGCTGGTGTTGAAAGGCACTAATGGGATCAGCAATCTGACGGTACATGAAGGCTCACAATACGTTATCTCGCGCGCTACTTTTCCTTGTTATTTTATTAAAGAACAGGGGGTTGCGGATGATTGTTACACTGAGATCGATCTGAAAATCTTTCGCCAGTATCTGGCTCCTGCGTTGGGGATCACGCATCGATTTGTGGGTACAGAACCGTTCTGTGCCGTAACGGCAAAATACAACCGCGATATGCGTTACTGGCTGGAAACCCCAACACTTCCCAGTCCGCCAATTGAATTGGTAGAGATTGACCGGCTTCAGTATCAGGGCGTAGCGATTTCTGCCTCTTGGGTACGCAAACTATTGGCTACAGGGGATTTCCATGCGGCAGCTCCCCTAGTGCCAAAAGACACCCTTTATTACCTGCAAGATCGGCAGGCACAGCCTAATACAGCAAGAATTTGAGTCCGCACAATCAGGTGAATGATGAAAATAATCCGAGAAGCAATGGCCGGCACGCTGGAATCCAGCGATGTCATGGTACGTATCGCGCCAATAGAAGGCCCTGAACACGACCTGCTGATTGCTAGCAGCGTGGAGAAGCAGTTTGGTGAGGCCATTCGTCAAACCCTGCTACAGGTGTTACAGCACTATAACGTGCCGCCAGTACAGGTGATTGTTGATGATAAAGGTGCGCTGGATTGTGTACTGCGTGCTCGGCTGGAAACGGCACTGATGCGCGCCAGCGAAGGCACTTCGCTGCCGTGGGAGGAACGCTGTGAAAACGCTGAATAAATACCGTATGCGCCGCAGCATGCTGTTTGTTCCGGGGGCCAATGCCGCCATGGTTAGCAATGCCTTTATCTATCGAGCTGACGCGTTGATGTTCGATCTGGAAGATTCGGTGATCCTGCGTGAGAAAGATGCGGCTCGGCGTTTGGTTTATCACGCGCTGCAGCATCCGTTATACCAGGAGGTGGAAACCATCGTGCGTGTAAACGCACTGGATTCGGCCTACGGTTTAGCGGATTTACAGGCGGTGGTGCGCGGTGGTGCGGACATTGTCCGCTTACCGAAAACTGACAGCGCTCAGGATGTAATTGATATGGAACGCGAGATCGCGGCCATTGAACATGACTGTGGTCGCCCAGTGGGTAGTACCGGTTTACTGGCTGCAATTGAGTCTGCGCAGGGTATCACCAATGCGGTGGCTATCGCTCATGCTTCTCCACGCTTAATAGGTATTGCACTGGGGGCAGAAGACTATGTCCGCAATCTGCGAACAGAACGCTCACCCGAAGGCATAGAGCTGCTGTTTGCCCGCTGTTCATTGCTACAGGCGGCTCGTGCCGCTGGGATCCAGGCATTTGATACCGTCTATTCCGACGCCAATAACGAAACTGGCTTCCTGCAAGAAGCCGCGCTGATCAAGCAACTGGGTTTTGACGGTAAGTCCTTGATTAACCCACGTCAAATCGAACTGTTACACAACCTGTATGCACCAACTGGCAAAGAGGTGGCTCACGCACAACGTGTGGTAGAAGCTGCAGAGGCAGCGGAAAAAGAGGGGCGCGGCGTAGTTTCGCTGAACGGCAAGATGGTTGACAGCCCGGTTATTGAGCGGGCTCGGCTGGTACTGGAACGCGCAGCGCTCTCTGGCGTACGTGAAGAACCCAACCACAACGAGGAAGCATGATGAAACGTCAACAACGCCTGATGACATTAAATAATCACGCCGATGTACGGCTTTATCAAGACGCTTCAAAAGCCAATCTGCAGGCGCGCAAACCGCGCGATATCAAGTGCTGTGACTCGTTGCAGGAGGCGCTTCGTCGTAGTGGCCTGCAGGATGGTATGACCATTTCCTTCCACCACGCTTTTCGTGGTGGCGATCTGACACTTAATCAGGTGATGGATGCCGTGGCGGCAATGGGGTTCCGCAACCTGACGCTGGCCTCCAGTTCCTTAACCGATTGCCATGCGCCGCTGATCGGCCATATACGCAATGGTGTGGTCAGCCGTATCTACACTTCAGGTCTGCGTGGACCGTTGGCGGATGCCGTCTCTCGCGGTCTGCTTAAAGAGCCTGCGCAGATTCACTCGCACGGTGGTCGTGTTCAACTGATAGAGTCCGGTGAACTGCAGATTGATGTTGCCTTCCTTGGGGTACCTAGCTGTGATGAGTTTGGCAATGCTAACGGTTACAGCGGCGAGGCCTGCTGTGGTTCCCTGGGTTATGCCAAGGTGGATGCGGCAACGGCACGCAGCGTAGTACTGCTAACGGAGAAGATCGTCCCTTATCCACACCATCCTGGCAGTCTGGCTCAGGATCAGGTCGATCTCATCGTTCAGTTGGAACGTGTAGGGGATGCCGACAAGATCGGTGCCGATGCGACACGTATGACCTCGAATCCTCGTGAGTTGCTGATTGCTCGGCGTGCTGCTGAGGTGATCGTCGGTTCTGGCTACTTTACCGAAGGTTTCTCCCTGCAAACGGGTACCGGTGGTGCCTCACTGGCAGTAACGCGTTTCCTGGAAGACAAGATGCGTGCCCGTGGTGTCCGTGCCGGTTTTGCTCTTGGCGGTATTACCTCAACTATGGTGGATCTGCATGAAAAGGGGCTGATTGGCAAACTGCTGGACGTACAGAGTTTTGATCGCGCCGCTGCGATGTCATTAGCACGTAACCCTAACCATATCGAGATCAGTGCGAATCAGTACGCCAACTTCAATTCCAAAGGAGCGTCGGTCGATCGTTTGGACGTCGTGGTACTGAGTGCATTGGAAATTGATACTGGTTTTAACGTCAATGTCTTGACGGGTTCTGATGGTGTGATCCGTGGTGCATCTGGTGGCCACTGTGATACGGCGGCGGCGGCGCGGCTGGCGATTATCGTTGCTCCGTTGGTGCGCGGGCGCATCCCAACGCTGGTGGAGCAGGTCACCACGTGCGTTACCCCAGGTTCGAGCATTGACATTCTTGTGACCGATCACGGTATTGCTGTTAACCCAGCACGCCCGGAGTTGGCTCAACGGTTGCGCGAAGCCGGGTTGGAAGTCGTCAGCATTCAATGGCTGCGTGAACGCGCTCTATTACTGACTGGTGAACCTCAGCCGATTACCTTTACTGACAATGTCGTTGCCGTTGTACGTTACCGCGATGGTTCGGTGATTGATGTCGTGCATCAGGTTGCGGAGTAAAGCCGTGCAGCATATCGCCCCCGAGTTGGCCGCCTGCCGGGCCGTCAGTTTGCCGGAACTGCTTTCTAGCCGTGAATGCCGGCAGACTAGGCAGCAGGCTTGGTTGGCGCGCCACACTACAACGTTATTAGTGCTGACGCTGGTCGTACCCGGTGCAGTGAAAGATAGTCAATTAACACGGCAGGTTTTCAACCTGGGGTGGCAGGCTCTGCGGCACATGTATCGCCAGCAGGGCTGGCTCTGTTTACAGGAAGAAGTGCTGGCGTTGCCCACCGGTGGTGAGGGTTATATGTCACTGCAAGCCGAGGCTCGTAGAGTGAAAGAGCTGGCGATCGAGTTAGAGATAAGGAAACCGATTGGCCGTCTTTGGGATATCGACGTGCTTACCCCTCAGGGACATATTTTATCGCGACGTGAAATTGGCCTGCCTGAACGCGGCTGTTTGTTGTGCAATCAACCTGCCAAACTCTGTGCCCGCCAGCGCAGTCACAGTACAGAGCAACTACTCGATGAAATGGAAAGGATGCTCAATGCTGCGCTCTCATCCTGACTACCCGCTTTGGGAAATCCCACCTGCCTGCCAGTATTTTGCCCGCGATGCATTTCGGGCGTTGCTGGTAGAGGTCAATCTCACACCAAAACCGGGGTTAGTGGATCGCGACAATAACGGTGCTCACCGTGACATGAATATTGGCCATTTTTACCGCAGTTCGCGGGCAATCAGTCAGTGGCTTCCCCTGTTTATCCGCCAAGGCATGGTCGATGCCATTTTACCTGCCGATCGGCAACTTTCGCGTTTGCGTCCACTTGGCATGGCTTGCGAGAAAGCAATGTTCCGTGCCACCGGGGGAATAAATACCCATAAAGGTAGCGTGTTCTCTTTGGGGCTACTGTGCAGCGCTTTTGGCCGGTTACATCAGCAACAACGTCAAGTCAGCGCACAAAATCTGTGCCGCGAGGTGGCGCAAATAAGCAGCGGGTTGGTCAACCGTGAATTGAGGCATAACAACGTGGGGCAAACCGCCGGGCAGCGCTTGTTCAGCAAGTTTGGCCTGACAGGTGCGCGTGGTGAGGCTGAGTCAGGTTTCCAACAAGTGCTTGTTGGGGCATTGCCGCTGTATTGCCAAAGAATAGCCGATGGGGCTGGGGAACAGGTCGCACTGATGGACAGCTTGCTTTGGTTGATGGCGCATAACGATGACACCAACGTCGCGTCGCGGGGGGGTATCGAAGGTTTGCGCTGGCTGCAGCACTATGCCGCGCAATTATTGACGCAGGGTGGCTCAGGTATTGCGCAAGGTATCCCACGTCTACAGCAATTTAATGCGGCCTGTATAGCCCGCAACCTGAGCCCGGGCGGTAGCGCCGATTTATTGATTGTTACCTGGCTGTTGGCTCAGTTGCCACCACCGGACGCTTAAAAGAATAACAATACCTTTAGGAGACGTGTCTATGTCCGAAACCAAAGAAAAAATCTGGAAAGCACTTACCCCGTTGGTTGTGCTTGCTGTGCTGTTATTGATACCGACACCGAATGGCATGCCACCGCAGGCCTGGCGTTACTTTGCCATCTTTGTGGCGATGGTGGTTGGTATGATCCTGGAGCCGATCCCGGCAACGGCAATCAGTTTTATTGCTGTGACCGTCAGTGTGCTCAGTGCCAACTGGGTACTGTTTGGCGCTCAGGAGTTGACCGAACCGACCTTCAACGCCGGCAAAGAAGCCCTTAAATGGGGATTGGCCGGGTTCTCAAGCACCACTGTCTGGTTGGTATTTGGCGCTTTTATCTTTGCTCTAGGGTATGAAGCTACCGGATTAGGGCGGCGTATTGCACTTTTCTTGGTGAAGTTTATGGGCAAACGGACGTTAACGTTGGGGTATGCCGTTGTGATCATCGATATCCTACTCGCCCCGTTTACTCCCTCAAACACCGCGCGTACAGGTGGGACCGTGTTCCCAGTGGTGAAAAACCTGCCGCCTCTATTCGACTCATTCCCTAACGATCCCTCGTCTCGTCGAATTGGGGGATACCTGATGTGGATGATGGTAGTAGGCACCAGTATCAGCTCTTCAATGTTTGTGACAGGTTCTGCACCAAACGTACTGGGCATTGAGTTCGTCGGTAAAATTGCTGGTGTTCATATTAGTTGGATGCAGTGGTTCTTGGCTTTCTTACCGGTCGGCCTGCTGCTGTTGATTGTCGCACCGTTAATTTCCTACTATCTGTATAAACCTGGGGTGACTCACAGTGAAGAAGTGGCGAGTTGGGCCGATAAGGCTCTGGGGGAAATGGGTAAGCTGACCCGTAAAGAATATACCTTGATCGGTTTGGTATTGCTCAGCCTTGGGCTATGGGTATTTGCCGACAAACTGGTGAATGCCACGGCTGTATGCCTGCTTGCGGTATCGCTGATGTTGGCACTGCACGTGGTGAGCTGGAAGGATATCACCAAATACTCCAGCGCTTGGAATACCCTAGTTAATCTGGCCACTTTGGTGGTTATGGCCAGTGGCCTGACCCGCTCTGGGTTTATCGATTGGTTCGCCAATACCATGAGCACCCATCTGGACGGTTTTTCTCCAAAAATGACCGTCATTATGCTGGTGCTGGTGTTTTACTATGCACACTATCTATTTGCCAGCCTATCCGCACATACGGCCACCATGCTGCCAGTGATCTTGGCAGTTGGTAAAGGTTTACCGGGTGTACCAATGGATCACCTTTCCATACTGTTAGTCTTGTCTATCGGCATCATGGGGGTACTTACGCCTTATGCAACCGGTCCTGGTGTGATCATCTACGGCTGTGGTTATGTGAAATCCAAAGACTATTGGCGGCTCGGTGGTATCCTCGGTGTGGTGTACATTTCGGCGCTGTTGCTGATTGGTTGGCCAATTCTCAGTTTATGGTATTGAGTTAATCAGTGGCATCTCTGGAGGGCCACAGTGGTTGATGAAGTCACCTTCTGGCCCGAGATACTCGGGCCTAACGCACCGAGGGGCGCTCCGACGGCTTACGCCGTTACAACCCCATCGGCACGCTCTCCCTGATAATGGGGTTGTCGGTAGTTTGATCGGTCATTTTTGGATGGCCGCTGCCGTTAGCCCTCCCCGTGATACCTATCACACACTTTCATCTCGAATGCCGCCATCATGCGTAGTCGAACGTTAACTTATTAAAAATAATCATTTTCTAGGAGTTTCTACGGATGAGAAAAAAAACGTTGTTACTGTGTCTGCCCCTGTTATTCAGCGGTGCTGCGATGGCTGAGAATGAAGGGTATCAACTCGAGCAAGTGTTGGTGATGAGCCGGCATAACCTGCGAGCTCCGCTGGCAAACAACGGTAGCGTGTTGGCGCAGTCCACGCCTAAAGTCTGGCCGCAGTGGGATGCGCAAGGCGGGTTGTTGACAACCAAAGGTGGGGTGCTGGAAGTATACATGGGCCACTATTTCGCTGACTGGTTAAAACAGACCGGCTTATTACCTCAGGAAGGCTGCCCGGCCAATGATAGCGTCTATGTGTATGCCAACAGCCTACAGCGTACCGTAGCCACCGCACAGTTTTTTACCAGCGGCGCGTTTCCAGGGTGTGATATCCGTGTTCACCATCAAGACAAAATGGGGGAGATGGACCCTACGTTTAACCCGATTATTACCGATAGCAGCGAAGTTTTCGGTCAGCAGGCGTTAAGTGCTATGAATGCCAAGCTAGCCTCTTTGAAACTGGATAATGCCTACAAGCAGTTGGCCCAAATTATCGACTACGAAGAGTCTGCCGCATGTAAAACAGACAACCATTGTGATCTAACCACTGAGCCAAGCAAGATGAGTGCTGTGCCGGGGAAAGAACCCGGAGTTACAGGGCCGCTAAAGGTAGGAAATTCGTTGGTGGATGCCTTTATGTTGCAATATTACCAAGGTTTTCCAATGAAAGACGTTGCTTGGGGCAAGGTTGTAACACCGGAGCAATGGCAACAGTTAGCACTGTTGAAAGACGGCTATCAAGACTCACTGTTTACGTCGCCAGTCGTTGCTCAGAACGTCGCAAAGCCCTTGTTGACCTACATAAATTCAGCACTGGTCAGTGAGCGAAAAACCGATAAGCCAAAACTGACCGTCTTGGTAGGGCATGACTCCAACATAGCCTCATTGCTTTCAGCGATGAAGTTCAAACCTTACCATTTGCCTAATCAATATGAGAAAACACCGATTGGTGGAAAGCTGGTATTCCAGCGTTGGCATGACAGCAAGGGAGAACGTGACCTGCTGAAAATTGAATACATTTATCAATCTGCTGAGCAATTGCGTAATGCAGAACCTCTGACACTGAAGGCCCCACCGCAGCGGGTGACTCTGGCCTTGGAAGGCTGTCCGGTGGATAAAGAGGGTTTTTGTGCCTGGCGTGACTTTGAAAAAACCATGAAGGAAATTCTTTAACACTGAGAAGATGTTCTTAATACCGCAACATTTCACGCTTCTTGCTGGTGGGAATGATGAAACGCGGACATGCCGTGACCGGTTCGCTTAACCGGCATCATTCCCACCAGTGGCATTATTACGCGCTATTTATAGGCTGTGCCGTAGGGGCGCTACACCATGCTTTTACGGCAATATATACTGAGTCATCTTCCTCTTAATAACGGACGAAACGTGCTCTCTCACTTTCTTACTCAAGTTGAATTCATTCCTGTATCTGCTTTTTCCGGCGTGGTTGCACAATGCAAATTCTCTGCGGAAGATTATCAAGACGATTTCTTTGCTTTGGCCGGGTTGGATTTTCCCGAACACTTAGCATCAGCGGTGGCAAAACGACGTGCTGAGTATCTGGCAGGCCGCTTTTTGGCACGGCAAGTCCTGGCATCGCTTGGACACCCGAATTTCATTCTATTACGTGGTGAAGACCGTGCGCCAATATGGCCAAACGGGATCGCAGGAGCGATCAGCCACAACCGTGATACGGCACTTTGCGCTGCGCAGTTTGACTTAGGAGCCGCATGCGTAGGTATTGACGTGGAAACAGAGATTCAACCCAAGCGCGCAGAGGCGTTGTGGAGCGGCATTGTTAGCGATGCTGAGTGCCTTTGGTTACGGCAGCAGAACCAGCCATTTAATCTCTTATTGACGCTGGTTTTCTCCGCCAAAGAGAGTTTGTTCAAAGCACTGTATCCGCAGGTTCGTTGCTATTTTGATTTTCTGGACGCGCGGATAGTTTCGTTGAATATGCAGCAGTGTACTTTTGAGTTGGAGTTGCAAAAAACGTTGACGCCGCATTTCCATTTATGGCGTTGTTTTCGTGGGAGTTTTTGGCTTGAAAGTGACAATGTCACTACATTTATTTGTTGTTAAGTTCGTATTAGCACTTCGTTTCGATTCCAACAGAGGATTTATATTTTTCTATCAACTCCTTGGGGCATTACTGACTCAAAACCCGTTATCCAGACTGACAATCTAAGGAGCGTGTGCTGAGGTGTGCACTGAAGTCTGGGATCACTTGAGCGGATGTAGTGAAATTTTCATTTCATAACAATGAAAAGTGTCGAGCTGTACAATTCCTGTCCAGTAGTTAAAATTAAAACTGTTTATTTATACAAGTACCAACCAATGACAATCGATCTGTTTGAAGACCAACCGCAGCCACCTTGGCGCGAAGATATCGCTCCTGGAGCAGTGGTCATGCATGGTTTTGTCTACGCACACGCACCTGCTTTATTGGCAGCGGTTAACAGCGTAGTGGCACAAGTACCTTGGCGGCACATGACAACACCTGGCGGTTTGACCATGTCGGTGGCGATGAGCTGGTGCGGCAACGCTTGGAATAGTGACAACAACGGCTACAGATATTCACAGCGCGATCCTAGTAGCGGCAAATGCTGGCCAGCCATACCTGACATTTTAATGGCGTTGGCAGATGACGCAGCTCAACAGGCCGGTTTTGGCCACTTTACCCCAGATGCCTGCTTGATAAATCGTTACGAACCAGGCAGTCGACTCTCGCTGCATCAGGATAAAGATGAACAGGATTTTACCGCCCCCATTGTTTCGGTATCGTTAGGTTTACCGGCAATCTTTCAGTTTGGTGGCTTACAACGCAGTGATAAAACGCGGCGTATTCCCTTGGCGCACGGTGACGTTGTTGTTTGGGGAGGGCCATCCCGTTTGTGTTTCCACGGTATTCTGCCGGTGAAGGAAGGTTACCATTCATTGGTGGGTTCGCACCGCATAAATATCACGCTGCGTAAGG
The DNA here is from genome assembly GCF_033095805.1 of Serratia sp. UGAL515B_01. Lineage (NCBI taxonomy): Bacteria > Pseudomonadati > Pseudomonadota > Gammaproteobacteria > Enterobacterales > Yersiniaceae > Serratia > Serratia sp. UGAL515B_01. The sequence goes on from NZ_CP109901.1 coordinate 1,544,076, forward strand.
CGTTTTAGTTAAACAATCAGACAATGGACAAAGATTGGCATTCTCCAAGCGGCAATGTTGCTGGAGACAGCACATAGAACAAAACACATAGGGAACGAGTAATGCAGTCTACACGCTTGTATCTTGAAGTATCATGGGAAATGCCAGCAACATCAGAAAATTCAGGTATATTATCGTTATTCCCGGCCGCAGCGCAGCGGTGTTGACTATGTTACTCGGTCATTTATTGGCTTGCACTCCGGGCCGTCGTAAGCGGCGTTGAAATCTGCTTCCGGTAAATTTGTTGTTTAGTTGCTGCCTACCTGCAAGTTGAAAGAACTTGAGTATATACTGATTTTCTAACGGATTACGCAGTGTTAATTGAGGCCGTTCTATGAATGAGATGACTTCCCGCAGGAAGCCGCAGTGTAGGCGTATCAAGTGCTTAGCTAGCGTTAGTGATCTACGCCGGGGCATAGTCATTCTGGCATTGGTTAATAGCCTAGTTGGCTGCACACGCGTAGATGCCCCCTCTTTTTCTTTATTAGGTTCATACTTTCCTTCTTGGCTAGCTTGCGCTTTTATCGGCGTCGTTGCCGCTGCTGCTGCACGTGTTTTTTTTATTCGTATTGGTATTGATGAGGCGCTACCTTGGCGGTTATTTGTTTATCTCTGTCTGGCACTTGCTGTGGCATTTGTCTGTTCTCTATTAGTGTTTGCGCGATGAATGATGAATAAATTACTCGGCAATGTGAACAAACGGAAACTGGCATTGATTGTTGCGGCGCTGGTGATCCTCACCGCGGCAATATCAGGGTGGTTTTCAGTGCGGCAGACAACGCTGAATCCGTTATCTGAAGATGCAGTGATTGGTTCCAGCGTGGTGCATATCACCAGCTCGGTCCCAGGGCGAATTATTTCACTCAACGTGCAGGAAAACAGCAAAGTTCAAAAGGGGGATTTGTTGTTTACCATTGACCCCGATCTGTATCGTCTGCGCGTGGAACAGGCACGGGCTGAGGTAAAAATCGCAGAGGCGGCTCTGGATACACAAAATAGGACAGTACTTGCAGAACAATCTAACGCAGCGGTGACCAATGAACAGATTGTGCGGGCACAGGCCAATCTCAAGTTAGCCACTCAGACATTGTCAAGGTTGCAGCCTTTGTTAGCAAAAGGGTATGTGACGGCACAACAGGTTGATGATGCTGTAACGGCCAGACATGATGCAGAAATCAGCTTAAAACAGGCATTGAAGCAATCTTCCGCCGCAGAGGCGTTGATCAGCAGTACTGCGGCAGCGGAAGCGTTGTTAGCCGCACGTCGTGCGGCTTTGGCGATTGCGGAGCGTGAGCTGGCAAATACCCAAATCCGTGCTCCGCATAATGGCAGGGTTGTTGGCCTTAACGTCTCTGCAGGGGAGTTTGTTATATCCGATCAGGCGATTTTTACGCTGATTAATACCGAAGAGTGGCACGCCTCAGCATTTTTCCGTGAAACAGAGTTGGACAATATAAAAGTCGGCAATTGTGCCACCGTTTACGTAATGGCTTCACCTAAACGCGCAATTCAGGGAAGGGTCGCCGGAGTGGGCTGGGGCGTGACGACGGAGGATTTGTTGAATATTCCGCGTGGCCTGCCTTATGTACCTAAATCGCTGAACTGGGTACGTGTCGTCCAACGCTTTCCTGTACGCATCAGTCTGGATAATCCACCGGAGGACCTGATGCGGATGGGAGCGACAGCCGTAGTTGTCGTACGAAATGACCACGATTGTTGATAGAACGCTTGGCGGTATGTTCCGCCAGGCCAAATCTGATTTGGCTTTTTTCCCAGGCAGATTTGCCATGGCTTGGCGTGTTGCCACACTTTGTGCGCTTATGACACTGGTTGCTATGGTTTATGGAATCCCTGAATCTGCGATTAGTTGCTATCTGATTCTTTTCGTCATGAAACCTGATGCTGCGGAAAGTATGGTAATGGCGATTGCGGTAACGTTCTTGGTGACGTTGGTTGTTGGGCTGGTATTTCTTCTTATCCATTTCACTCTGGATGCCGCCCCGCTACGAATAGCCACTTTGGTAATCAGCTCATTTCTATTTCTTTATTTAGGCTCAGCGAGCAAGCTTGGCCCGGTTGGGAGTATTGTTGCACTGGTCATTGCTTTTGTAATGACGTTACTGAGTGATGTCCCGCTGGGGGAAGTGGCCACCCGAGGGTTGCTATATGCGTGGTTACTGGCCGTTTCTCCGATGTTACTGATTATCGGGTTTAATCTTTTCCTCGGTCGTGCGCCGCAGCGGTTACTGAGAGTGACTCTTTCCGAAAGGTTACTCGTGGCCGCTGAGGCATTACGGCAACTCAATACCAGCAGCTTAGACAAGATTGCGGACTTGCTGCAGGAAGGGCAAAGTGAACATCAGAAACGGGCGCGTTTTGTGCGTATTTTTCATTTGCGCCCGGCGGCAGAGGCTGCATGGCTTGAAAGTGCTGTACAGAGTAGCTACCGGCTGTTGTTAGCGATCTCGGTTTTGCCTCCTGGCACGTCAGAGAGCGTGAGATTAGAACTTGCTGCCTATTGTACGGAAGCTGCACAGTTGATTGCAGCAGGGCACTTTGCTGGTCCCCCTCAATTAGCCTTCGCGTATGAAAATGATGTTACTGAAGAAATCAAAAGCGCGTTGATTATTTTGGCTTGCCCAGAGCCTGAGCAGGATCTTGCGCACCCTAAAAGCTCTTTCTTTTTTGCCGATGCTTTTACCAACCCCGTTCACCAACGTTTTGCGTTAAAAACGACTATAGCTGCCTTAATCTGCTATCTGATCTATACCGCACTAGATTGGCAAGGTATCCATACTGCATTGATCACCTGTTATGTTGCAGCACAGGGAACGACCGGTGAGACAGTACATAAACTGGTGTTACGGATCGCAGGGTGCTTGTTTGGAGCGCTGATAGGCGTGCTGGCGATCATTTTTATTATTCCGTCTATCAATGATATTGGTGAACTGATGGCTCTGGTTTTTTGTGGTGTGTTGCTGGCTGCATGGATATCGTGTGGCAATCAGCGCATTGCTTATGCTGGCGTACAGGTGGGATTGGCCTTTCTACTCACTGTATTACAAGGCTTCGGGCCAAGTACTGATATGAACGTAGCATTTGACCGGGTGGTCGGTATTTTACTGGGTAATCTGGTGGTGTATTTGATCTTTACCCGCCTGTGGCCGGTCGCCATTGTACAGTCTGTGCGCTCGCGTATCGGTCATGCGCTGAGGGGATTGGCAAACCTTGCGGCGCTGTCATTTCTTTCCCGCTCGGCAGCGCTGAAGGAGGCGATAGCCATTAAGGAAGAGATCACCTTTGCAAGGCAAGAATTGGCACTTGTTCCCTTTGAACCAAAAAAACTAAGGCCCAGAGCGGATGAGTTCGTTTGTCTAGAAACCATTTTGCAAGAAATGGAAAGATTGTGTCCCGTTCTGTTTCTACCGATTGACAAGTCTGTCTCTGATGTTGACAGGCTCCGTACCCTCTCGGAAAAGGGAAGCCGCATAATGTTATCTGGGGAACAAATACAGAGCAGAGAATCTCCTCTGCGATTGCCGCAACAGGATGATCTGACGATTCAACAGCGTATAAACCGGCTTGAGGCATTACTAGGAACTTGAAAATATGATGAAGCGTGCTGCACTGACAGCCCAGAAAGCCAAAATATGTTTCACTTGCATAGCGATAGGTTTATGCATGCTGATTGTCGGTTGCGCGACTCAACGATTGGATCTGTCACCCGCATCGTATTCCGAACCTTGGACATCTGCTACGAATGTTGTGGGAGAAGTTGATTTTTCTGTGCCACCTAATTCCGTAGCCGCTGAACTTGCACAACCACCGCAAATAAACAACGGACATGCTTATTCGTTGCCTGAGTTGATTGACATTGCGCAGAAGCAAAATCCTGATACAAGAATTGCCTGGCAGCAGGCTCGACAGGCCGCACTGGCAGTAGGAATAGGGAGGCAATATTTTTACCGATAATTTCGGCAAGTGTCATTGGTGGCTACCAAAGTACCAGAGCATCATTACCTTACTCAGTCGGTAGTACAAACGACGTCAATACTACCGGAAGCGCAGTTGTTCCAGCTATCGCATTACAGTGGTTGCTCTTTGATTTTGGGCAGCGGAGTGCGTTGCTTGAGATGGCGAAACAGGCTTCCTTTGCCGCTAATGTGGCCTTTAATGGCACACATCAAAAGTTAATCTACGATGTTACGCGAACTTACTTCCTATATGGTGCGGCTCAAAGTCAGGCCCGGATTGCGCAACAGACACTGCAAAACAGCCTGAAAATCCAGGATGCGGCTGAACAACGCAAGAAGAACGGTATTGCCACGGTGGTTGAGGTTGCCCTGGCTCGACAGCAGGTTGCGCAGTCTCAGCTGCGTCTTGTTGCCGATAAAGGCCGTGAACGCGATGCTTATCAGGCATTGCTTGGTGCGATGGGCGTTTCGCCTTTGTTGGTTATCAAGGTGGATTATGATGATGGGCGTACTTTGCCGGATGTGACCAATTCACCTACAGAGAAAATGATTCGGCTCGCTCTTTCACAACGCCCTGATGTACTTGCAAGCTACGCAGCGGCTAAAGCTGCCAATGCGGGTATCAAAGCTGCTGAGGCTGATTTCTTGCCAAAAGTCTATCTTGCCGGGTCTGTTGCGAGTGGTGATGGGCGTTTCGATGTTCAAGGGTTGCCAGGTATTAACCAACAGACTTCATCTTCTAACATTTTAGTCGGCGTCAGTATCCCACTCTATGATGGTGGAATAAGAGCCGCACGTGTTAAGGAGGCTGAGTCTCGCGCTGAGGTAGCCTCTGAAAGTTTTAAGAAAACACAAGAGTTGGCGGTACGTGAAATCGTGGTCGCGGCAGATACTTTACGTTCGGCGTTAGAGTCTAATCGCGCCGCATTGAATCTAGTGAAAACGTCATTTATCGCTTATGACGCTGCATTAGAATCTTATCGTCACGGTGTTGGTACTATCACGGTAGCAAATGAAGCGGCAAATGGTTTATTGAATGCTAGACAAATGAGCACTGAGGCTCATGCTGCGTCTTTAGTCGCTGCTGCCAATTTAGCTTTTGTTATGGGGCAAATGACCAACGCTTCAACGTTGCCTACACAAAGTCAACCTGTGAACAAGTTTTAGAAACTTTTCTTGTACATACCCGGCGTTCTTCAAGTGGCAGTGGTGTTGGTGACGATTCGCCCCTAAGTATCGCTGTGTCTCGTGGCCACAACAAGCACAGGCTGAGTTATGTTTTTCACCAGGAGATTGATTCGTTCGCTGCTTAACAGCAATTTGAATTAGCTTGGATATGGTCAGTATATACAGTTGAAGACTATTCCCAATAGACTGAATTGAATAGATAATATGCAGAGTAGTCAAGGATTGAGCAAATAAACACAACTTTATGGACATAAAAAAATTTTTAGTTGCCAACCTTTTTTAATTAGTACATAATCCCGCACATCGAAAGCACAGGTGAGTTGGAAAGATAAGTGTTTTCAAAGAGATAAGAACTAATTAGTCTTTTATCTTAAAAAATTTAATAAAGCTAGTAAAATACGAGCTTTAGCCCAAAAGGTAAAACAAAATTAAGGCGCGTTAACAAAGCGGTTATGTAGCGGATTGCAAATCCGTCTAGTCCGGTTCGACTCCGGAACGCGCCTCCAATTTTATCTAGCCCGGGTGGTGAAATCGGTAGACACAAGGGATTTAAAATCCCTCGGCTGTAAGGCCGTGCGGGTTCAAGTCCCGCCCCGGGCACCATCACGAAATCAATAGACGTCAACAGACGTCTATTTTTTTGTTTAAAATCCACTGGTTACCCGTTTTTCACTCATCTTTTACTCTACGTAAGTCAACGCAATTCAACCCACATCAAGTTGCTTGTAAGTATACATCTGAGTATATACGCTGGTTCTATAATGCTTTGTATACTCACCGCAAGCACATGCGAGGACATTGATAATGGCCCTGACTGATATCAAAGTGCGTTCGGCAAAACCGGCAGACAAAGAGCATTCATTAACCGATGGTGACGGCATGTTTCTGTTGGTCCATCCCAATGGTTCCAAGTACTGGCGATTGCGATTTCGTTTTGGCGGTAAGCAGCATTTAATGGCATTAGGAGTCTACCCTGAAGTCTCTCTCTCTGATGCCCGTCAGAAACGTGATGAAGCCAGAAAACTGGTTGCTGCCGGAATTGACCCCCGACAAAATAAGAGGGCAATAAAAGCCAAACAGCTGGATGATGAGAAAACGTTCGAGTTAGTTGCTCGAGCTTGGCATGCGGATAATAAGAAATGGTCAGACTCACATGCTGAACGTATCTTGAAAAATTTGGCTGATAATATTTTCCCCTCAATCGGAAATATACATATCGCCGATCTGAAAACTCGTGATCTCTTGGCTCCGATTAAGAGTGTCGAGCGCTCAGGACGTCTAGAGGTTGCCAAGCGTTTAAAGCAGCGAGTTACCGCAATCATGACTTATGCCGTACAGAATGGTCTGATTGATTATAATCCTGCTCAGGATATGGCAGGGGCTATTATGCCTGGCAAAGTGGAGCACAGGCCTGCTTTGGCGCTTGAGCGTCTCCATGAACTTCTTGGTCGGATTGATGGATATAAAGGAAGGCAATTTACCCAGTGGGCTATCAACTTAACACTGCTTCTATTTGTGCGCTCAAGCGAGCTTCGTTTTGCCCGCTGGCCAGAAATCGATTTCAAACGTGCGTTATGGACGATACCCGCTGAACGAGAACCTATCCCCGGCGTGAAATTTTCTGAACGAGGATCAAAAATGCATACGCCACATCTTGTTCCACTAAGTCGTCAGGCACTGGAGATATTCCAAAAGATTCGGGAGGTGAGTGGTCGCTGTGAGTTGGTTTTCATTGGTGATCATTCGTCACGAAAACCAATGAGTGAAGGGACAGTAAATAAAGCGCTGCAGACGATGGGCTATGACACTAAGGTTGAGGTTTGTGGCCATGGCTTCCGCACTATGGCCTGTAGTTCTCTGATCGAGTCGGGATTATGGTCAAAGGATGCGGTAGAACGGCAGATGAGCCACCAGGAACGGAATGGCGTTCGTGCAGCGTATATCCATAAAGCCGAACATCTGGACGAACGTAGACTGATGCTGCAGTGGTGGGCGGATTATCTCGATGTCAACAGAGAGAAATCTGTAAGTCCGTTTGATTTTGCGAAACTACATACGTTGAAATAATACCGTCTGGTTATTGCCAATCAGCCTGGGAACAACACGAAAAAGACACCTAGCCATAAAGAAGGCTAGATGTCTTTTTTTATAACTCGCATGGAGCTGTATGGAAAACACGGGATACAATGGTAAAAACCCACTGGACTTCAGTGCCTGTTCGCGGATTGGCCTGTCCATTTTGATTTAATAGTCTTCACAACATAATCAGTGTGTTATGTCAAACACTCCTTGAAAAAATGTCATCCGACGACATTCAGCAGAGTATTGAGAAAATACCACCAGCAGCCCTTCGTCTACACACTCACTGGTTGCGCCATAGATCACCGATAGGCGAGATACAGTCGCTCTCATCAACCCCCTATGTAGCCACGCCGAAAGTTGGGCGTAATGATCCCTGCCCTTGTGGTAGTGGTAAAAAATTCAAACAGTTGCTGTTTGTTTCACTGATCGCTCCCAGCCCTAAGTTGAACATCAAGAGCAGTTTTACTTGATTTGCGATCTGGTAATTTGAATTGTGTATGTATCTACCATAAAACCTTGCGATGTCGTGTCATTGCATAAATGCGCTTTCGGCTTTCGATACGAAAGCGCATTCAGCAAAAAACATCAGCCAGTAACTATCAGCATTATTGCGACACTTTAATTCCGTTTAAGGTTGGCAAGCGCGCGCAATGGCCGCCTTTCCAGCTCAAATGTATCGATGAATCGCAGCGAAGATCTCCTATCAGCTAGTCCCAGGGTGTCAATCAGAACGTTTCGCTCAGGTTCTCTCCATTGCCACAGAGGATGCGTAACGGCTGCCCGCCAGAGCTCTTTTCCATCCTGAATTTCGGTAAGAACCGGTAATGAGTACTCTTTTGATAATTTGATTGTTCCTGGCCTTAAAGCCGCGACGTCTTCCGCCAGTTCAAATGCTCTGTCTCGCCACCCTACCATTTCAGGATAACTCCAGTCATCATCGTTCAAACCGCAGGCAAATTCAGGCATAACCATTGATCGTAAATATGCCATTCCTAAACGCCAGTCAAGTAAACCGTGATATCCGCGGTTACCGTAGCGCTGTATGCACTTGTAACAGGCAGTTTGACACTGAGCGGGATGATCCTTCTTAAGAAAATCAACCATTGGCCAGGCGCGCTTATCCTCCAGAATCTCATGTAATAATGTGACTATCAAAGGTGGGGTCCCAACGACGGCTGGCTCGGCAAGCCGTCTGCATAACCCTGAACCGTTGATCAACGCATCTGCGATTTGCAATATAGGTTTCTCATGATGGAGTCGGGGCTCAAGCGTTTCGAATTCATCTGGCGAAACATCCAGATAGAGCGAGGCCTTATGCGTCAATATCTGTGTTGCGCTGATAGCCGCTGCGCGTGTAGGCAAATTCATATATTCGCCGTATCTGGCAATCATATTCAGATTAAGGCGAGCATCGAAATGCATTAATTCCAGGTGGAGCGACTCAGTCTCTTTGCTTGATACAAGCCCAAACTTTTGCTTTTCGCCAGTACACCGCCATCTAAAGTTATTGCATAATCCGGCCCAGTTTGAATCAATAGCTTGATTCCCTTTAATTGGCGAGTAGTAGGTAGCTAATGGAATCGGCACCTTTTGGTCCGTCGCTAAATCAACAGTAAAACGTTCGCTTTCCTTCTCTCCGTTAATCGGCCCATCATTAAGACGCAAAATAGTAACGCCGCCGCGCCGTACTTTAAAAGGACCACAATTTTCCGGGATACCCTTATGCAATACGGTTGCCGTAGTTTTTAACGACATACGAGTGAAGCTGTCCATGTCATCTTTTGGCTCGAAATCCGTACGGAAAGCGGCAGGAGTAATATAAAGCTCGAATTCATCTGAACTTATAGGTGTATCGCAATCCTCGCAATTAATCATTTTAACAGGTTTATTTTGTTCAAGTTTTGCGGAGCCGCATGACTGGCAAGTTGCAATGTAGTGGCTCGATTCATCCCATGAACATGCAGTTGAGAGATCAGAAACTCGATTGTCGCGAAGTTGAGGTTCTCGGTAATTACCTGTGAAACCGATCACCTGATGCTTTTTTTTATCCTTAATTAATACCGAACCAGGAGCATACTCAAAAACCGCAAGATCAAGATCGCGGTCCATTGTTGACCATTCGTATTCAGTCTGACCATTTAGCCCTTTTGTTTTGCGCAGCCCCAGATAAAGGTTACGTACCCGAGTTGGCATTCCATACATCGGCAACAGACCTCGCTCGGCCAGAAAGCGAGCAAGTCCCGTGTTGTCATCAGGCGCAGAAGGTCCTAGTTTTCCAATTTCTTCAATTATTCTTTCGGCGTTAATTTCGGAATAAAGGCGTCGGCGCTGATCGGGATCAAAGGTTGCTGCATTAATAAAGCGTTCCCGTATGTCCTGATTTGCTTTTAGCGCGCGATACAATAGCTTGGCCCAGTTCGCTTTATCATCATGGTAGTAATCATGCGTTGAAACATATTCGCCATGAACATCAGGCGGAATGAGCTTATCGCCAGGGAAAGTCGTTTTGTTTTTGTGACATTCTTCGCGCAAATAGTTAAAGGCGCTCTTAAGCCAGATTTTCCGCAAAAGTCTTTTGGGAATAGCGTCGTGATCGACCGCTAGGAAAGGCGGAGGGGGCGGATCGCCAGTGATCGCATGAGGATGGGCAAAATAATAAGCATCGTGAGTACGTCCACGACAGAATGTGATCACAAAAGAAAATGCCTGGCCGCGCCGTCCGGCACGACCGACACGTTGCTGATAATTAAATCGTTGGGGCGGCATGTTGGCCTGATAAACTGACTGAAGCGAACCTATATCAATACCGACCTCCATCGTCGTGGTGACGGCGAGCATATCGATTTCCGCATCAAGTTTTTCAAGCTCGCTCATCTCATCGACGAAGATCCCCTTGAATTTGCGTAGTCGATCGGAGAAATCATCTGTCTGTCCCGTCAACTCCTCGACGTTCAACCGGAAGCGTTTAACGCCATCCCGTTCGCCTCGCACTATACGTTTGCCAAGAAAATTGTCTTCCCATAGCGTTTCAACGACACCCCTGGGCTTGATATCAAGCAGTTCCGTGCAACGGGTACAACGTTTAAACCCTAAATGTAAGTGGATCCGTTCACAGTTGCTGCATTGCCAATAAGGATCGCCCGGTTTGGCTACCTTGAGGAATAGTTTACCGATATTGAATAAACCAGCTAAATGCCCTCGGGTTGCGAATTGATTTAAGATTTGTGTTAAATTATCCAGATAATTTTTTTCGCCAAATAAAGCTTTAGCAATACGTTTTACTTTTTCTTTGGTAACATCTTTCCCTGTTTTCCATTCGACAGAGTTTTCGGGACCAAAATATTTATTTTCTTTGACGCGATAAACGCCAGCGAATACCCTTAGCCAGGCATCGAGCTCGCTCGTATCCTCTCTATCTGAAACGCACGGATATGCTAATCCCGTCTCTTCCAGCGCGAAGAAGGTGTTGGCGAAAATGACATCATCAATTAATTCAGACTGGGTATCAAGTATCTTTTTTTTGAGTACCAATCGGTCAGATGAAGAAAGTTTTTCATGATATTTAACGATGTTCTTGTCTTTTGTAAAATTAGCGTGCCAGACGTCACTGTCATCCCCATCAGAGCATGGGCGATATTTATAAGGTGATATTCCCAGTCCTGCCAAATCGGACGATATTTTTCCGATGGAATCGCCTTCTGGTTCCAGCAATTTATCAATTTTTACTCGCCTGTACTTACATAAGTCAGCAATATCAGCTTGGTTTTTTTGGAGTTCATATAATTTACCAAACGTATCCATGTCTTTGGCTTGTAGGGCTAAATCCATTTTTTCATTAATACTGTCTTCAGAAATATACTCGCTTTCAGCCTCTCGGAGCATCTCTCTGGCGGCTGCGACCAAAATTTCCCTTCGCAGGTCGCGTAAATGCAATCGTTCGATTTCCAGCGCCATCGATGCCGCATCCTGTCGACTATCGGAAAAAACAATACTCTTGGCTTCCGCGCCGATCGCATGTAGCAATTCAAATAACTCTGTCGCCACCAGCTGGGATGACTTAGTCACACCAGTACGAAATGCGCGAATGGGTGTTCTGGAACGATTGCTGGCTGGTCGACTGGAATAATCGATACCGCAATTAGGGCAACAAAAAGGTTGTGCGGAAGGTTTTTTTGCTGGTTCGCCTTTTTTGCTCGGGGCCGATTTCTGAAAATAGAGATATCCGCGAACCGAATCGGCATTCGCCGCCGATGAGTCTTGTCCGACAGTCACAATTCCGGTAACAGGATTAAGTGTCGCCTTTTCCCATGCATCCCAACCTTTTTCGCTGCCTGCTGGATTTTTATCAACTATATCGACAGGCCAGAAAACCGCAAACTCATCCAGTGTCATATCATCGTAATATTCTGAGCTGGGGCGTTCCGGAAGATTTTCCAGATTAGTCGCTGAAGGCAATAGCTCTACCGTCGAGCCTTCATTTTGTCCCTTCTGACCACCGAGCAGTAACTCGCCGCACGCTTCGCAGTACAACATTTCGAACAGACGGCGACCGCGTTTTCCGTCTAGAGTTGATGCCGCGTGCGACAAGCCTCGCTCAAGGCAAAAATCGGCGAATTTTGCCTTTCTCTCTCCCGATGATACGGAGGCGAAGAAACCTTCAATATTTCTAACGAAAGTATGCACGCGAAAGGCTGGTGTAACATTGGTTGGCTTATCGCAATCTATCCCTGACTCCGGCAGCGCGCGCGTCAGCATTAATCCGCGTAATGCCAGTTCTGACTCACTCGGTTTACCTGGCTCCTCCTTCAAAAAGACTTTATCGATGATAAGTCCTGGTGGCATCGCCCGTGGCATTTCGCCGTCATTTTCAATACAGGCGTTTGTCAATAACGCAGCAGCGATTTCCGCTGCCTGTTTTATGCCCTGTTTGATATTTTGCTCTTTTACGCCAAGAGCTTGGAAGACATCAAGTAACGCCTGATTTAGAGCTTCCGTCATATCCAGATTGCGGACGACATTGCCCTGGTCTGCAAGGGCGGCGCGCATTAATGCGGCAAAAGGCCGCACGGGGATTTTCCCTGACGGCTTCAAAGGTATGAAGGGTTTTCCTTGAATGACGCAGTTATGCCAGAAATCCGGCTTATCACTGCCGGGATCCAGTGCATGGCAGCAAGTGCCGAAGGGCGCAAAGAGATCACGCAGGTATTTCCGGGATTGCTCTCCATCCGCACCATCCATCGGCAGCGATGCTGAAGATGCCAGTAAACGCAATTTGTAGCGGTGTTTCGGATCATCCAGACCGAGCCGAATAATCAAGGACTTAATCAGCATAGCGGTTTCTGTGCCAGCGGAACCTCGCATTAAATGCAATTCGTCGAATACCAGATAGAAGTATGCGTCATCATTGTTCATGAGCCAGTCATGTGTAGCGCTAAAAATCTTGTCTTCGACTTCACGCGAAAGCATTGCTCCCAGCATTGAGGCGTTAGTGACGAGAACATCAGGCGGGGCGGACTGCATATCCCAGCGAGAAACCATCTCTCCGCCGTCAGTGGAAGGGAATATATATCGGGTCTTTTCCGAAGGATTTTCTTTTTCGTCGAATGCGCGTGCTGCTTGTTGATCACTATCAATTTTGTTCAACGCCTTACGTAATTTCTCAAGATTACGAACGGTACGGCTTTTTTCTGAACTGGTTTTGGAGAGACGGGGATGGCTGGCGTAGCCGGTAACCGGAGTGGAGCTAGTATATTGCCCGAAGAAGATCCTGTTTCCGGCGAAACGATCCTCCATAACCTGTCGTGCGTCAGCAGAATCCAGCGTTTTACGCAAACGCGCCATTTGATCTTCAACCAAAGCGTTCATCGGATAAAGCACCAGTGCTCTGACCGCAGCTGGGCGTTCTTCGCCTTCGCGACGAGAAACCCAGTTCGTTTCTGAGCTATTCCACCATCGGTTTTGCAGATAGCCGCCGCCAGGTCGGGCCCAACGGACGGCCTCATTCGATAATGCGGCCAGGATAGGCAACATAAAGCTTTCCGTTTTTCCCGAACCTGTTCCTGATGTCACAATGCCTGGGCAACCGGGACGAATGCCACGCTCCAGCATTTGAGTCTGGTGGCTATACGGCGCATGAACTGACTGACGCGGCCAAGCCGCATCGCCGGGCTTGGAATCGAACAGGCCGGACAACGCTAGTTCAACAAACGCCTTTCGACCTTCAGGAGACAGGCTATTTAGCGGTCCACCATCCATATCAGCCAGATCTTCGAGGGTTTTATTTGAAGATTCATACCGTAAGACAGGTTCAATATAAGGCTCTGCGGCAAACTCCCCACTACTGTTAAGCAACTCGCGTCTCGCTGTCGCGACAGAAGGATCGGCGATGCGGAAGTTAGTTTCTATATATGAAACGAAGAAGTCCTGAATGCGGCGAAAACCACCAATGGGATCTAGCATGATTTCCCTCTCCTATAATCTATTGGGCGCATAGCTCGTTATTCTGTAAATCGGCGTATAAGTCGATTAACCGCTTCTGATGTGTCGCTTTGTTTTCAGCGTCGAACGGCGCGACTTCATGTGCCGTTCGCTTCGCCCGTAGGGTATTTGCCAGATCCAAACGTCCGGCTGACATTTTATCCGAGATAGCGAGTTGATCCGGTAGCGAACCTTGCGATGCTACGCCAGGATCCAGTTCACTATGATTTTCTGAGGAAAGATGCAAAGGGGACAGCGCAATCGCATTCTGAATGACGACGTTTTCCATCCGCAGGCGAAGATGTTGTTCCTTCATTTTCTCCGCTTCTTCACAATCTTCGTTTTCAATGGTGCCGCAAATCAGAAATCGTCTGGGCAAGTCGCCGCCGTGTAATCGGCCTTTCAGCGCTGGCAGCCAGAAACGTGCAGCGGAACATTCGACACGTTCAATGATGGCGAGAATCGTTCGGGGACAAGAGGCCTCGCTCAACAATAACCCCTGATAAAGCGGCGTCGCCATATGATTTCCTGCACGAACCCAAAGATCTTCGCAGGAAATCATCGTTGGATCGGCGATCTGTCGGATGGAGCGGCCCGAGGAAATTAGCGATTCGGCAATAGCTAGGAAGTCCGGCGTTTCAGGGCCAAATAACAATGGACATTCTCCTGCCAACATCAACGCCAGAAATTGCGTCATGAGTATCTTTCCGTCAGGCGTCAGCAACTTGTTCTCTCTGACGATATGACCGAATTCTTCGCAGGATACAACTCTCGCTTGCGCCGGGAGACGAACTTCGGGGAGCGCTGAATAAGTCATACGACGAGTCTTCTCAGCAATGGCGATATTTATTTTTTCGAGTTCAATTTGTGCTTGGGCGGTACGTTCTTCGACATCTGTTAAAGATGCCAAACACACTTCACGCTCGCAGGTCAGGGAAGCCAGTATTTGACGCTGGCTTTCGTTCTGAGCGCATAAATCAGAGTTAGCGTCTTTCAGACGACTAATTTCACTTTCAAGATCCGCTTTTTCCTGTTTAAGTGTTCGTTCTATGTCTGCTTGCTTTTCTGTAAAATCAATGTGTAATTTTTCTTGTTCGAGCTGCCGTAATTGCGCGATCTCCTCTTCGAACTCGTTTTTCCTTGTTTTCTCAAAAGCGGCTATTTCCGTTTCAACAGCTTCACGACGTCGTTGGCGTTCAGCAGAAAACTCGTTATCGAGCACCTTATGGTGTTCGGCGCGTAATGCTACTCGCTCTTCTTCCGCGATATTTTGTATCTGTCGTTCGAGCAGGTCGGCGATATTATGGTCCTTCAATGCCGCTTCAGCGAACTGACGGGCTAGAGAATCCTCCTCCTCCAATGTCTTCGCCAACTCTCCTGCCCGGAGTGTTTGAGCGGCGGTCAGCATGTCGTTGATGCCGGAGGTTAATTTTCCGGTTTGTTCGTCGGCATATTTCCGAAGCCATTCAGCGACCATTGTTGTTGAGTTAGCGCAGGAAAGACGCTGAATGACGTTTTCAATGTACTGCTTATCTGGCGTCCAGTCATGGATCTGAGCAGGCGAGGCACCGACATCAGGCATATAAAACGCTTTTCCACTCTCAGACATGTCGGATACGATAATTACGCCGTTTTCGTTGAAATCATATTCGTAAACGTTCTGGTTTCTGGACAGGATAAGGCTCCCAGATTTCGATTCTGCCAGATTAACCAGAATAAGCGCATCCGACCCGAAGCGGATAGCCCATAGCCCTGGTTCGCCGCCTACCGTTATGCCCTCGAAACTCAATAGGCGACGTGCTTCCAATAGAGACTGCCCGAAAGATAAATCGTAATAGGGATAAATACGACGGGAGCGTTTCGCCTGCACCTTTCTGCGGGGGCCAGGACCCACCTGAAAAGCGGCCCATTCGCCTTTACGAAGCCGTAATTCGTCAGCATCGTTAAATTCAACTTCTCCCGTTCGAGGAAATAACTTCTTAGAATCGATCGTACGCCAGCCATTCGGGGTTTCCTGCGCGACGGCTTTAAGGTAGGACTGATAATTTCTGCGGTCATATTGACCAAGATACCAGGGGATTTCGCTCATTATTATTTTCCTTATTATCTCGGACCCAGCATGAGTTGCCCGTCTCGCCATGCCAGACGTATTTTCCCGCCGGAATGGCGAGCGGAGGAAACCAGATTGCTTACATCCCTCTCACCGTCCGGCACGAGGGAAGAAATACACCCCGGAAGCAGCGATTTCAGCCAGAGGAAAGAGGCGTCATTGACAGGATAAACATAACCAGAATCCGTTGGTCCTCCGTTTCTGAGCGTGTGGCGCCGTATTCCCGCGGCCAGCGCGTCAGGTAGGCCGCAATCAGTGATAAGACATAACAAATGATTGTTGGCGACGAGTTCAAATATGGGGGTACGGATTTTCGTGCTAGCGGCGATAATAGCGGCAGTTCGGGAAAGATAATGCGTCGTTTTTCGCCCAGAAACGACCCGATAGATATCATGATCTCGACCACCTGGATGAATATGAAGTGACAGCGACGCAGATTTTTTATCTAGGGTATCATGTTGCTGAAATCTTCCTGAATACCAATTCCAGACTGCCTTTGACTCGTGTAATTCAGCGGCGTGTTCTGTCGTGGTTAGTGCAAGCGGCGTTGTATCAGATGACGATGGGGCTTCGATAAGTGGCCATCCTAGTCGCAGGGATAATGCAACAGGGTTGGCGAGTAAGGCCCCAAATACAGGTGGCGACCAGATGCTTACGCCGCGACGACGGAAACTTTCTCCACCCAGCCCGGCGACCACTTTTCGAAAATCATCCATCAGACAGGCGCAGACCGAGCCTTCCACAACGACCAGAGAATTTTCTCCATAGCGAATATGAAGTAATGACGGTTTAATCAGCGTCCATGCCCGACCTTTCCACCCAGGGCGCAGGCGTGGCTCGATTAGACCCGCATGATGTAAACAACGAATCAAATGCCATACGTTGATATCGCCGGTCATACGCCTGAGAAGCTCGATTAACTCGGCCTCTTCCCAGCCGCTAGCACCACTCGCGTAAATCGCTTCAAGAAGATGATCGCAACACGCTTCACTATCTTCCCACTCAAACAGTCCTTCGAAATTAAACGTCGGTGCCTTTAGTGAAGGCGTCAACCAATCGCAAAGCGGCTCAAACTGGTATCTTGCGCTTTCGCCTAAAGTTGGGTGCGGTATGGCGTGGGTGAAAAAACGCGCGCGACGCCGCCACGGCGGCATTTTTTCACCTGCCTCGAGGGCTGGCTCGATGAAAAATTCACCGTTAAGCGGCACAGAAGAATTCAGCCGACCATCTATTACAGAAATATTGGTTCCAGCTTCATCATTCCCGAATGAATATATTTTGTAGCGTCGCGTATCTGACTCAACAGAAGGCAAAAATGCCGGTAATCCCAGCCATCCTCCGGGGACGCGTATTCCGCCGTATAGTTGAGGGCGCGTAACGTCATCATCCTGAATACCCGAAGAGGATCTTACTGAGCGGAATATATCGACCGCTGAAACCGTGTTCATCGGTTGCGCCGTTAAAATCCACTCGTCCTCTGCGATATATTCGTTAAGGCGCTTGCTCATCTGTACAGAGTGTTTACTGGATAAAGCGATATGAAACCGTTGCGAGTCTACATTGGGTGATGGCTTAGTTCTCCAGCGTCCGTGTCCGATCTCATAAAAAAAGAGTAAGCCGATCTGCATCGCCTTCCCCAGATTTTCGCTGCTCCCTGCGTCGCTGGCTCTAAGGGCTTCAGATAATGTAGGATGAAAGACGCTTTCGTCGCTCTCGCCAGCGACGCTGAAATAGCATCGCGAGCCATCGAAATCGACGTACATATCAATGATGGTCTGATGTGGTGTTACACATGACGATATCTGGATCGCTCGTTGGCGCAAGCGCCAAAAAGGCATATCGAACAGCGCGCGACGTCCCAACAACCACGCGTCTCTGAATTCGGCAAAAGCCTCCTTCAGCGGATGAGAAACGCCGTGTCTCTGAATAACGATTTGAAAGTATTCAATTAACTGGCGTGGGTTCGCGGCGGCTTGTGGATAGCTTTCAAGACATTCACTCATCAGGCGTAGATCGGCTTTATTCGGGAATGCCAATCGCAGTGTGTGACCGATCTGGACCCAACCATCCCGCGGCGGCAAGATAAGACGCCTGTAGGGTTCGCCTTCGTGGATGCGTTGTTTAAGCCATTCGGCTAATGCCTCCCACATCTTGTTGACGCCGGATAAGTTCTGAAAACTATGCGTGGTCTGCAACCAGCTCTGTAGTTTCAGTCGAAAGTCATTGCGTTCTTCCTGTACGTCGAATTGACTGCTAATAAGCAACGTCATGACCAGATACGTAAAATATCCAGGCGATCGACGAGTCGACTTTTCCATCATCCCGCCTTCAAGGCGCTGCAGCAGGTCCGGTATTTTCGACATGTAGGTTCGAAATGCCTCTTCAACTTCATCCCCGCTAACGCTGCTGTCGGCGAATGCCTCAGCGAGCGTCACCGGCGTAACTTCAAACCAGCGAATATCCTGCGCGTCGCCGTTGGCACTGAATCGGAGAAAATAATCAATCAGTTTATTTTCCCAGTAGTCGGGCGTAACAAGCAACGTCCAGTTCATTCGCGTATATCCCCCGTCCTGTGGGTATTGTTTTGGGCGATCATCGCAAGTGGCTCCAGAATACGTTCGGCCAGAAAACGAACGGAAGGAACTGCAAGTCCGTCGCCAATCACTTTAAATGCTGATTGATACGCTGTTGGGAGGATAAAATCATCCGGCAACCCCATTAACGCCGCCGCTTCTTTGACCGACAACAAACGCGTTTTCACCTGGTTGCCCTTGACGACGATAATGCGAGGACGAGAAGCGCCACCTTTCGGTGTTCTCAGACAACCAAGAACTGCGGAGAACGTAATTTCGGTCCGTTGCCTGTTGATGCCTTTTTCCTTACGCATACGTAAATAAAGGCTGCCTGTTATTGTCTCGCCGGATGCCTGCGCGTTCGCCAGACGCGCTAGGTTCGCCGGTGCCATCATACTGATGAGACGTCGTGTTTCATCGGCAGAATGCCATAACGCGTTTTCGTCTTCAAAATCGATTAAGTCGTCCAGCTCCTTCGTTCTGGCGTCTGGCATATTGCCTGGCGACCACCAGATCCAGTCATTACGGGCATCTTCCGCCAGCGCATCGCAGGCGCGAAGAAGTGACGACGAATGCCATTGCGACAATGGTTCTTCTGAAACTAAACATGCAGGAATGGAAACATGACGACTAATCGCCACAAGAAATACGCGGGGCCTAGATTGTGGAAGAAAGTGCTTTGCATCAATGATTATTGCGCCATAGCGGTAACCTGTTTTACTTAACTGATGGCATATCGCGGCGAAATGGCTCCCTTGATCCAATGTCAGCAACCCAAGAACATTTTCAAGAACAAGAATCGGCGGCTTACGGTTTTCCTCGCCGAGCCTGCTTATTAAATCGAGGAACGGCCATACCGCGCCGGAACGCGTGGTTTTATCTACACTGGAATCTTTTTCGCCGATCCCCAGGCCATTACCGGCCAGCGATAAATCCTGACAGGGGAACGATGCCCAGCTTAAATCAGCATGGTGCGGCAGATCACTGGGGGCAATTTCGCGTACATCGCGTGTGTCGAAATGTTCATCTCCCCAGTTGTCGATATAGGTCGATACTTTTATCGGGTCCATGTCGTTGGCAAACAGGCATTGCCACTGTTTTCCCAGCCCGACCCTGGCCATACCGCCACCCGCGAAAAACTCATAGAAACAAAATCCTGCCTCGTGAGGTTCCGTTAAATGATTGTCACTTGTGGTGGTTTTAGTGCTCATGAGCTGACCATAAAATAACATTACTGAAACGAGACATCGTTCAATTTCCTGAAAGGGGTATTCTTAATTAGATAGTTTATAAAATCATGAAGATAACATCTATATGGATAAATGTACTGATTATGAAGCAAAGTATAGGAAATGACTGAAAAAAAAGATAATTTTCTCCTTAAGCAAATGTTGACAGACCTCACAACCGTAGACATATCGTGTCCTCACGACGAGGCCTGTTCAAAGCCCTCCGGACTGGCTCCGCCGAGACCAGTTATAGAACACTTCAATGTAATCGAAGATAACCAGATCCTCGTGTTGTATGCAAAGTGGATGACTACCCGGGAGATCGGTGTGCTTCCGGTGAACTCGTATTGACAGGTTTATGAGACCTGCATCTGGTTTACAGGAGGCCGTTTGTAGTGGATCACAAAATCAGGACACCTTCGTAGCCTTTTTCCACTGCTCTTCGTATTCACAGGGCGGTAATCCACCATTGTGCCGATGGGGGCGTACCGTGTTGTAATAACTTTGTATCCATTCACCGATATCTCGTACCGCATGATGGATATCCATATAACCCCCGACAGGCAGCCATTCACTTTTCAGGCTTCGGAACACTCTTTCCATTGGTGAGTTATCCAGGCAGTTACCCCTGCGGCTCATACTCTGCATCACTCCGTTCCTCCACAGTAACTGCCTGTATTTCTTACTCCTGTACTGCCCTCCCTGATCCGAATGAAACAGCAGCCTCTTTTCCTTTGGTCGCGTCTCCAGTGCATTACGCAGGGCTCGACACACCAGCTCGGCATCCGGGGATGACGATATGGCACTGCCCACTATCCGACGGGAGTAAAGGTCAATCACCAGTGCCAGGTAGCACCAGCCACCATTGACTTTGATATAGCTGATATCTCCACTCCACACACGATTGGGCTCCGACGGCTTAAACTGCCTTTTCAGTAAGTCTGGCGATGCCAGTGACGTCTCCCGTTCACCACGGTAACGAGGCTTGCCGGGTTGGCGACTCGCCAGACCACATTCCTGCATCAGCCTGCGGGCCAGCCAGCGCCCCACGTTATAACCCGACTGACGCATCAGCAGACTCAGTGTTCTGCTGCCGGCTGCTCCCCGGCTCTGTTGATGCAATTTCCGCACCTGAGCACGCAGTTGCAGACGTTTTACATCAACCCGCGAATTCAGCGAGGCATAGTAAACACTGCGCGTTACTTTGAGCAGGCGGCACAATTCGACCACCGACCATTTTGTTTTCAGCCGTGTGATTAACGCAAAGATTTGATGGGGAGCTCGCTCATCAACACGGCTGCCTGCTTTAGTATTTCTTTTTCCATTTCTAGCCGTTTAATCTGCGCTCTGAGCGACTGGATTTCACGTTGCTCTGGTGTCAGTGCAGGATTGTCCGGCGTCACCCCGCTGACTTCTTCTTTGTGCTGGCGTATCCATTTACGCAATTGGCTGGGGTCCAACTCCAGAGCGCGTGCAACCTCGATGGTTGACCGCTGATACTTAACGACCTGCTCAATAGCTTCCAGTTTGAATTCAGGAGAAAAACGGCGTTTGGTCTGTTTAGGTTGAGTCATTATCAATTACCTCAATTGGCTGTCATTAAATTAACAGGCTATTGAGGTGTCCGGTATTACTGATCCACTACAATCTGATTGTCGGTGGTCTGGATATCGTCTCCTTCACCGAACGCGGCTGGTTGCCTGGCTAATCGTAACGTTCCCGATATCCCCACTCATTTTCACGCTCAAGGAATACGCTTATGGGCTGGCTATTTTCACACCACTCTCGCCGTGAGCTGATCGCGGCACTGATTAAAACTGAAGACACCGAAAACTATCAACACGTGACGCTGGCGCATGCTCTGCGGGGTAATATCCTGTGGTCGATTGTCCAAAGCACACCGAAAGATCCGGCAAAAGTCGCCCAAACGGTCATTCACTGCACCCTGATGCAGGGCTCAGGCGGGAGTTGGGGCTATAAGGCGATGGATGAGTCGGTACAGCCTTGTTATTACCGTTGTCCAAGGCGCTACTTGGCGATGGCTCCGGTCATCAGCCCAGAATGGCGTGAGAAAGTATTGGCGCATCATCAACGCCGTTATCCGC
This sequence comes from Serratia sp. UGAL515B_01, assembly GCF_033095805.1. Taxonomy (NCBI): domain Bacteria; kingdom Pseudomonadati; phylum Pseudomonadota; class Gammaproteobacteria; order Enterobacterales; family Yersiniaceae; genus Serratia; species Serratia sp. UGAL515B_01. The sequence goes on from NZ_CP109901.1 coordinate 1,565,853, forward strand.
AACGGGGGGTAATAAAAGAAGGGAGCCAATAATGGTCACAACACCACTTTTGCGTTTTGGTCTGCAATGCAGTTCGGCCTATATCAGTGAAGAGGATAATTCGGTGCTGTATCGGATCTCCCACTGTCAGGATGAGTTCAGCGACGGGGAATGGCTGCATTTTACCGGCACCGGCTACCTGCTACGACTGGGGGCGTGGACCCACCCGGTGTTGCAACTCAAACGGCTGGGGCTGTCCAAAACCTGCCGCCGTCTGGTCACCACGCTGATGAAACGCCATCAACTGAGCTACCTACATATAGACGCCTTGGGTGAGGTCTTACCCGACTTTACCACGTTCGACTGGTAGTACGTCCCACACCCAACGTTCCGCCTTCACACTATCTCTCTATTTACAAGGATTACCTCATGAACACGAGCGCATCACCCGTGCCTGGCATATTCCATTTTCTGCAACATAGCAACGTGACATCGCAGGACTGGCAAGCCTTATGCCAGGCGATAACCACCGCTTATCTGAAGCTGCATTGGCAACTCGATACGCTGGATTTAGACACCACGCCGGTAATCTGTGAACAAACTGGCAACTGCCTGTACCAATTTGACGATAATCTGCTGAGATTAGGCATGACCTTCTTTAACGGTGAGTGCTTTACCCACTTGGCAGGCGATCCGCTCATTCTCTACCGGCGTCAGACACCGCATGCGCTGATCCGCTGCGATACACGGGGTTATCCCTATCACTGGTTGGTCATGGCTGTGCTGTTACTGGCGAATACCTATAGCCCCACTACCTGGACGATTGAATCTGACGTCCCCCTGAAGCAGTGGCGAAAGGTGGCACATTGGCTGACTCACCACTGCCGACTCCCGGTTTCCCCACTTTCTTAAGGAACTGCCCGCATGAAAACCCTCGATAAAATACCCCGCATCACGCCCAGCGCCAACCAAGCTCGAACTGAATACCAGCTATTACTTGTCTGGTTGCTGAAGCACTGTTATAGATTGGAACTCAACGATACGCCGTATTACGACGAACAGGCCATTGCCCAACAGATTGAGCATGGCGTCACGGTAAGGGAAACCATCAATGAACTGGTGGATAAATTTGACCTGGTACGCATTGATCGCCCCGGTTTCAGTCTGATGGCACAAGATCCCACCTTGAACGGTGGCGATATGTTACGTGCCCGCAGTGCGCTGGGCTTGCGCAGCCCTGTCATTAGACGCCTAACCTGACAGCCTTTCACTTACCTCACTAATCCAACAACACGCCAGCCTCATCGTTGGCGTTTTACTTTTTCAAGTTCAAGGAATTTTGACGATGAAGGAAACCCAATCCAATGCCGCCAGCAATGACAGCACTCCGTCACCTGTCTGGGGCCTGCAATCTGCTATCACGCCACGCTTGGGAGCCCGGTTGGTACAGCAGGGTAATCACCTGCATTTTCTGGCCGACCGTGCCGGTTTTGTCGGTACGTTCTCCCCTGATGCTCTTAAAAGGCTGGATGCCGCTTTCCCGGTGCTGATTGAACAGTTGGAAGCCTGTCTGCGGTCTGGTGAACTCGACCAACGCCGTCAGCATTGCGTCACCATCAAGCATGCTGGTTTTACCTGTGATGCCGATACGCTAGGTAGCTTTGGCCATGTCTACATCGCTGTTTATCAGACAACACCGCCCAACCCGGCATAAGCCGTAAACACTGACACTCCCCAACCTTTAACCCTGCCTGTGATGACGCGGGCATTTTTTTCTAAGGAAATCAGCGATGCCAACCACATTGAATACTGTCATTGAACCTGAAGTTTTAACCGGTCATACCGAAGTGATTTGCTCTACCAGCATTGAACGTATCGTCACCGGACGTAACGCCGCTCTGATGCAGATTAAAGCTCTGATTCACCAGCTTGAAGATATCTCGGCCATCACCAACAGTATTGGCGGTGGAGTAGCAAGAGACTGGGCAATGAAACAAGATTTCCGCTGTGGCTGCTGGCTGATGGAAAAAGCAGAAACGGCCATGCCCGTGATCACCCGCAATCTTGATCGCGACATATGGCAAGATCTGATGAAAAAATCAGGGATGCTGTCGATCATGGACGCCAAAGCGCGTGACCAGTGGTACAGAAACCTGGAGAGCAAAGACGTACCAGCTATTAGCGAAGCCAACATTCTCAGTACCTTTGAGCGGTTACACCGGGATAAGGGCGAGGTGTTTGAACGGGGAGTGATCAACGTTTTCAAATCGCTTTCCTGGGATTACAAATCGAATCACCCTTGTAAATTTGGCAAAAAAATTATCGTCAACGGTCTGGTTAGTTACAACCAATGGGGATTTACGTTGAACCACAGCTATCGACGTGACCAACTGACAGATCTGGAGAGGATGTTGTTCCTGTTGGAGGGCAAAGCGATACCGGATAATCGGAGGGATGTCACCGCTCGGTTGTATGATCATATCAGCGCTCATCGGCAGAGGGCGGAGGTTTATGAAGATGAGTATTTCTCGATAAAATACTTTATGAAGGGGTCAGCGCATCTGACATTTAAGAAACCGGCGTTGATGGACAAGATGAATGATATCATTGCCAAACATTATCCGGGAATGTTGCCATCTGAAATCTAAACCTAGCTTTACGGGGGTAGGTATTGAGGGAATATCGATCATTGATCGGTCTAAAGAAGGTAGTATTGATAGAGATTTCACTGTTCATTGAAGGCAAACGAAGGTAGCATTTTAGTGTTAAAGGCTGTTGTTTTTGCTTTGTTCTTACGAAAGAGCTACTACCACAGCGCTTCACAATCACTGTTGAATTACGAGTTAAGTAGCTTACGAGAAGCTATTTGGCCTGAGTATATAAATGAGGATACATAGTGATCTGGCCTGAAAAATACTCCTTTAATTACAATGAAATGAGTATGTATTTCAAGTCCCGCCCCGGCACCATTCAAAAAGTATAATAAAATCAGTAAGTAACACAATTTTAAAACCGCTCCTAGAAGCGGTTTTTTTGTGTCCTAAATCTCTTTTCCTAACATCATTTCACGATAGAGTAATATTTAATCAAAATTATTGCCCGCCAACTACCGGTACAATCTCGGTTTTGCGGTCATATCTTGCCGTTTGTGAACTGTTTTTATGCCCTGATATTCTCTGCTTATCTTGCAATTAACCTTCCAAATCTGAAATCATCGGTTATATAACGGTCTCGCGCTGATTCCTTGAATTGCTTCACGCCGTACGGCGAAGATATAACGATAATATGCTTGTGCCTGGGGTGGCGATATCCGGCTTTTCAGTAGTGCAGGTTAGGTTCAATCGTACAGCCAACGGCCAGCCTTGGCGGATTCGATGAGCATCCCTATAGTAAAATTTGGAACGGGTATAGGCGTGACTTTTTTGAAAGGATTCCACGAAAAAGGCTCATTGGGATAATAGGTTTTTATATTGAAATTGCCGTTGTCCACATTGAAGTTTGCAAAAAAATCATTCATCAGGTCTTCTACTTCGAACTCATCAATACTTAAATCAGTGTCCAAGTCAGTATCAGGTGTTAAGGCTACCTGTTTTTTACTGAACATATAGGTGCCAGCGTAAGGTCGTACAAGTTCATAAATTTGTTGTTCAATCTCATCATCTACCATAGCTTATCGTTTCCCTTGGCAATCATGTTGTAGTCACGAATTGTGCGATAAGTGATTTCTGATACGTCAGCAGCAATAATGATAATGCCAAGTAAGGGGATCGTGCGACCAGCGAAAGTGGCTATATCGCGCACCATCACCCGCCGTGCGGTGTGGTGTATAGGCGAACATCGGAAGGGTATCCGCTTTGTTGGCATAATCGAGCAGTATCGACGTTACACGTTTGGATCATCGTTGGTGTTCTTCTTGGATTGCTAAGGAAGATACCCGGCGCTTTCAGTATCGCCGGTTCTGGTCAATCGTACAGCCAACGGCCAGCTTTGGCGGATTCAACTAGCATCCGTATCGTTAAAGGTTCCGGCTCTTGCTTTGTTATGCGCATAGATTTTGGCCGTAAAAAATTCGGAATTATCCCTTTTTCGTAAGGCCAATATCGCAAAAAATTAAAGTTATCGGCGTTGACGGAGAATTTATCGAAATAATCCTTCATTGTTTCATCCCCTGCTTCACGAGTCCAAGGGTATTTTCCTGTCGATAGACTAGTTTCTAGAGATATAACAGGCTTATTTTTGGAAAATAAAATGGGCGCATTCCATTTTTCGTTGTACCAATCTAAAACCGATTGTTCAACGTTTGCCGATATTATTCCCATAGTCTATCTTTACCCCGTGCGATCCGGTTGTAGGTATTCGTTGCATTCCATGCAATGCTTACCACATCATTTGCGAGAATTAAAATCCCTAAGATAGGTATCCAACGACCAATAAAAGCCCCCTAAGTTATTAACATAACTAAATTTTAATCTACGAATACTTTCTGTGGTAAGAGTCGGCAAACGTCTGACCTTAAAGTTTAATTTTCGGCGTAACTGCTCGCTTAAAATTGAAGTGCCTGGTGTCACTCTTTTGGGTTTACCCCTTGTGCTTTGTGTTGGTTGTCCCAAAATGATGAACGCAAGGGTCGAAAGGTCATCAACATCAAGTTGTTTTTGTGTTTCTTCAAGGAAGACCCAGAAAAATAACTCATCAGGCGTAAGGTTTGCCATGCCTTTATAAAAATAGGTTCCACCTAACTCTTCAACCGTATCCATAAAGTTTCTTCGTAAATGAGTCTCAACATAACGTAGTCGACTATCGCCAAGGTTTCAATGGCCACGCTTGAAGCCAGATAGACAGCCTCATAGTTAATAATGCACCCTCGTTTCGGCGGTGATGTTCGTTTAGGGTTGGAGAACATTTTTAGTGGGGATTGCAGCCAGTGATTATTTCCTAACGATCCGGTGAGTACGGCAGTGAACGACGCATAGAGTTTGGCGTCGCATGTCCAGAATTTCTAAGCTACCTGTACGGCAGTGAACGGCAAATTTGCCTCGGGTGGGCTTTCTAAGCTGCCTGTACGGCAGTGAACTTGCTGAAAGCAAGGGTTACGGGCTGACATTTTTTCTAAGCTGCCTGTACGGCAGTGAACAGTTGAAGCCGGAACATTCCCGTTGGCTCATGTTTCTAAGCTGCCTGTACGGCAGTGAACATTTTTCCTGCGCAAGAAATAACTGCTCAGATTTTCTAAGCTGCCTGTACGGCAGTGAACTGGTAGTTTCCGATATGAGCTATGCCTGTAGTTTTCTAAGCTGCCTGTACGGCAGTGAACGTCTTCACCAACTTCTGCGATGTAATCTGTTGTTTCTAAGCTGCCTGTACGGCAGTGAACCGTTTTCTGTCGTCCGATTCAGCAAGTAATACTTTCTAAGCTGCCTGTACGGCAGTGAACAGCCTGCATTAATCATCAATGCTATTTCTGGTTTTCTAAGCTGCCTGTACGGCAGTGAACAACCTGATCACATCTTTCTTGCTGAACTACGTTTTCTAAGCTGCCTGTACGGCAGTGAACGATCCCAAAGGCGGGGAAACGGCGAGCCACAATTTCTAAGCTGCCTGTACGGCAGTGAACATATGCTTTCTTAAGGCATCAGCCTGGCCCCATTTCTAAGCTGCCTGTACGGCAGTGAACCCCAACAACACACGGCCAATCACGACGCGCCATTTCTAAGCTGCCTGTACGGCAGTGAACGCACACGCGGTACAACTGGTGCCAGCGCTGTGTTTCTAAGCTGCCTGTACGGCAGTGAACGAAGTGGCGAAGAGAGAAGATGAAGAAGCGGATTTCTAAGCTGCCTGTACGGCAGTGAACGCGGAATTAGAGCGTTTGGAGAATGATGCTGATTTTCTAAGCTGCCTGTACGGCAGTGAACTGTTGTGTATAGGTTCTAACCTACTGTTAGTCAAATAACAACGGGTAAATCCATTAAAAAACCCTTTTTTACAGGCGGCTAATCCTAACCTATTAAATCAATAAGTTAGGTTAGGTCGTAAAATTAGGGTTAAAACCACGGGATGGTCGCTGTAGCACTTAAGCCATAAGCGTTAAACATACCTTCGGTTGCGTGTTCACCAATCTGTCCCTGCTCAATGAATAACAGAAACGTTTGCTCGCTGGATAAGCTTCTCATGCGTATAAAAGGCAGCGAAGAGCGTTTTTCTGCCGTGTCTGGAATACGCATACGTGCTTCTTCTTCAGTTAGCCACCCTTTATTCACCGAACGGCGACGCAACCGTTCTGCGTTACTTTTCAGTTGCACACGTCGCACGGTGCGATATTGCACTCTCTTTGGCACCGGTAAAATACCGCTGTGCTCTGTATTATCACGTAACCCTTTTAGCCACGGTTGCGTGTCTAAGGCGCGGAGTGCATCCAGAGAACCATGCAAGCGCAACTTATCCCCCAAGGTTTTACCCGCAGCAGGGAAACTGACCCCGATCTGGCCTCCAGCTACTTGGCCCAAGGCACGATGCAACTTGGCAAACAGCGCCTCCATCAACGTGGTGGTGCTGAATTCAGGATCGGGGAGAATACGGATTTCAATATAGTGATCCATACAATCCCCTTATTCGCCTTTTTCGCCAAAGACGCCGCCACGGATTAAAATCGCCATTACATAGTGCTGTTGCTCAACCGTGGGTTTATCGCCTTTGGTGACCCAGTTATCCAGTAGTGTATAAAAATCCATTTTTTGCTTAGGCTGGCGGTAAGCCTTGCCACGGCTGGTAACGGAACCATAAGGTTCAACCGCAATCGGCCCTAGCCCCAGTTCAGAGGCCTCTGGATACCAAGTATCTACGGTGCGCAAAGCATTCCCTACTTTTTGCGAGTGCAGCGCCGCAACACCATCTACCTGATAAAGCACCTTGCTTTTCTTGCTGTTGCTGTCAAGCACCAGTTCCTGAGAAGGGAACACCTCTTGCCCATTGCCCAAACGCACAAAAGCCTCGATGGTGAAAAACGCAAAACCGTCTCCCGCCAAACCCTGCTCTATTTCCTGTGTCAACTGCGCCAAAGCCCCTTGTGGCTTGCTGAACGCACGTAGGCTGTACTCTTCACCGCTGAACTCCCACTGCTGGGTTTTACTTTTCACGCAAACCTTGATCGCATCGGCCCCCACCCGGTTGCGCCACAAAAAGCGGCCATTCGCCAGATTTTCTGCATAGCGGGCAGCCAATGCACCAAAACCCTGCTCCGCAATGTAGTCATTAATCACATTGGCCAATTCGGCCTGATATTCCTGATCGTTGCACACGGAAGGCTCCGCCAGATTGCCCAAAACGCGTAGCGTAAAACTGAGCTTCAGCGTATCGCAATCAAAAGGCAGTGCGGCAACGTCGACCCGCTGCAGGTTGGCCTTCTGGATTTCGGTATCTAATTTAGCGGGATCGCTAGCAATCGCGTTTTTTAAACGGTTAGAGATAGTGCCACGCACCGCTTTTTCCTGGATCACTATCGGTTGCCATTCATCCTTTTGCTCCCAATTACCTGCATACATCATGGCATCGGAGTTTGCTAATTTACGTTCGAATGCGAGTACGGAAGCGGTTTTAATCGTTGCTTTAGCCATTATTTCATTCCTTTAAAGTTACTCTTCATCGTTATATTCGTCATATTCCACCGCTACCGATGACAGGGTGCGGCAGATATAGGTATCGTTCTGGTAGTGATGACGCCATAGCAGCTCTTGCAGATCCTTGATGCGGTGTGGACTGCGCCATTCGCCAATGCCGTAGACCGCTTCTGCAAAGCGGAAAGGTGTTGTCGGATCGCGTGCATTGGCCACTTCCCCAGGGGCAAACAGCGGTGAAATAGCCTGATAGCCGGTTTGTAGCGGCACCAAAAAACCCGTTCCTGGTTTTGCTACATAATGCCACTCGGTTGGATCTTCTGCCGTGGCCTGCATTTTTAGCGCTGCGAAATCCAGCCAGGCGTCGATCATCTCTACCTGCGGATCGCGCTGCTTTAACGTTTCGAAATGCGCTTGCAGCAGATTGGAACGATCCAGTAAGGCAAAACCCGGTAGCAAACGGCGCATCAGGCGGCGCAATATCTTGGGCTCATCAGGGTAAGCCATCACGCTGACGTCACCGATGTTCACAATAGTTCCACCCGCCAAGCGCTGGCGCAGGCATAAGGGTTCTAAATACTCAGCCAAGGCCTGCGCGCCTTCGCGCCCGTTGGCAATCACACCGCTGCACTCGATTAATAACGAAACCGTCATGTGCATCCGGCCTTCTTCATTAAAGGCGGCGGTTTTGGCCTCTTTGGTCAGCGGATTACGGGTGAGGGAGAAAACACGATCCCATCCGGATGAATGGGCATGAAGCTGTTGCTGATGGCAAACAACGCCACAGTTTTCCAGCGTCAAACCGTGAGTTGGCTGTAGTTTGCGTGAAAGTGCATGGGTAAAACCAAGAAAATGGGTGATGGCCGGGAAACCGTAGGTTAGCCCAGCCAGCGCATTGGCGTTCTCAACCCGAACGTGGCGTAAAACAATCAGGTAGCTCATACCAGCCCCTCCTTCAGATCTTGCTCGAACTCGCGCAAACGTTGCTTAAACAGCTTCGCCGTCGACCATTCTCTGCGTTCTACTTCACCAAATTTGAGTTCCTCATGCTGTAAGCGACGGTTAAGCCACTCGCCAAAATCCCGTGCGATCTCTTTTTGCCAATCGCCGCCTTCACGCTCAAATTTGAAATTCTCATCATTTTCCACCCTGCCAGCATCCAGCCAGAGTGGCTGTGAACGCTTGAGCTTGCAGCCTTCTTCTGCGCTCCAGCAGGCCTGCACGTCTAAGTTTTGCACCGTTGCCACATAGTTAAACAAGGTATCGATAATTTCATCGGTAAACGCCAGGCGACGGTCGCGGATCGCTTTGGTGCTGTCGAGCTGCTTAACGCTCAGCAAATACTCACGCAGTTGCCAAATTGTGGAGCGAGCCATCTGACTGAAATCGCTATAATCATGAAAAATCGATTTATGCTGAGTAGGGGGTTTAGGGATAACTTTCCAACTTGGCGGAGCACAGGAGAGCAGCCAGGTGCGGCCACCACGGACGCTGTTCAAGTAAGAAATATTTTGCGGTTTGGTGCCGCCAATATTCTGTACTGCGGTATTTGGGTAACTTACTCGCGGTGCCGAATGCCATTCATGAGCTTTAAAGGCGCTATAGATCTCTTTTGCAGCGTCGCTGAAACGAGTATCCGTGATGCGCTGATGTAAGGCATGAGCTAATGAAGAGGAGAATAGGGGGCTTAGCAGATGATATTCGCCGCTACCAACAGGGAAATAGAGTTGTTTAGCGAGCTTATGGGAACTGGGTTGTTTGTCTGTCAGTACCTGTTTGAAACCGTTGACCCACTGTTGCAACTGCTGTTCAGACTCGGCTAAAGCTGCTAATGGAGAATAATCACCCCGGTTAAGATAGGCAATCAACGTTTCGCCTTCGTATTCCATTTGCAACAACTTTGCCACATCCAGCGCCGCCGCGTTACCCACCGCGTCAATCGCCGGATTACGCAGCGTGGTGGTAGAGAGATAGGCCAGATCTTGCGGTGCCGCAGGTAGAAAAATGCTGCTGCCTTTGGCATCGCTGTGGGTAAATTTCAACGCATGGGTGACCAGGTTGATTTGCCCAGCGCGGCTGGCAGCATCGGTCAGCCAGTTGCACACCTCATAACGTTGTTCCAACTCTCGCCGCTGTTGTGCGATGTCCTGTTGAGTGACGGCAAACTGGTCACTGTCGGTGAGCCCTGCCAGCTTTTTTTCCGCCTCTTTATCGAAAGCCTCAAGCTTGGGTTGCCTGCGGCTTTCGATGTAGCTGACGATAATCCGACTGAATTCATTGTACTCCATATGCCTCCTTGTTCCCTTGTCTGTGTTATTCGAGTGCGCCAAACACCCCTAGCAATGGGTGGTAACACCAAATTCCTTCCTCTTTGTTACGCATACAAATCTCCCCAAATTTCTGGCTGACCTCGCTCAGTTCCATATTCAGTTCATCCGCCAGCTTTTGGTAAACCTGCTGATAGTCCATCGCCATCCAGCAACAGTTTCCCGTAGCCAGTTCAAGTTCAATCGCGCTAAAGCCAGCGCTTTGCTTCCACTGCCCCGGCACCGTGTCCGGGAACTGGAATCTTGGCTCGTCGTTCTCCTCTTCCAGCCACAGATAATGCTGTTCATCAGGCGCAGAGTTTCTGAACGGCGTAAGTCGCTGTTGCTCAGCACACCAGGTCGCCTGCGTTCGCCACCACAGGGCGGCGTAATAATCCCGTTCGTCTTTTTTACCCTGTAATTTCCTGCGTAAGCTGGCGTGTTCCAGGTCAACAAAGTTATCTTTCGCCAGCAGGGGAGATCGCTCTTGTGCTCGTGGAATGGCGTTGATTTCCAGATACTGTTCAGGCAGCAATATTTCGCTAAGATCGTGGCTGTTGAGGGGATATTTCTTAGATTCAAACCCCGGCTTGCAATACGCCAACTCGTGGCCTTGTAGCGCCTTAACGTTTTTTTGCAGAATGTGTAAGTTGGGGGTTTCACAACGCTGCTGACGATGGCGCTGAATACGCCCTGCCAACTGGATCAGTGAACGCATGGAGCTGGGTTCAGCAATCGCCCAGTCGTAATCGTGATCGCGCCCAACCTCTGCTACGGATGTCGCCAGCACCACAAACAGATGATGTTGTTCAGGATAATCGAGCGCCGCATTAATTTCTGGGATCTGCCACAGCGCCTGCGGGTGATAACGTGTTAGGGTTGCGTCCAGTCGCTGTTCGATATGCGACCGCATCGCAAGCGGATGCTGGCTGTGATAAACGCAATAATGGATCCGCCAGCCTTGTGGTGCAGGCGTTTGCAATAAACGTTGGGCTACTGCTACCAGTGGGTCGATATTCGCCATTCGGATCACCCCCAGCGACACCGTTTTGCCCGACTCGTGACGCTGATGATGCGCCGTATGCAATTGCTGCATCGAACTCAACAATGTGCCCGCAATGCTGTTTAGTGCATCACTTTCACGCTGACTCGGCGTGTTAACTGGGATCAACTGTGCTCGCCGCAGCACGTTGGTACTTTGCAATTGTTTAACCCGGCGAGCAACAAAACGCTCGTGCGCCTGTTTAAAGCTAGCCGTAGCCTGAATATCCTCCTGCACAGAGTCATGCTCATCAAACCAGGCACAGCAAATACTAACTGGGAGATCCGGCTGGCCGCAGGCTTGCTGATAATCAGCACGGCCGGCACGGTAAGCATTGAACAATGCCTGGATCAGTGCTGGCGGCAAGGTGGCGGAAGAGAGCAGTACGCGTGAGCCTAATACCCCGGCCCAATTCACCAAACGGCATAGGGCGGGCAAATCTGCAATATCAAAATCATCGGGTTCGTCCAGCACCAAATCAGAGGTCAGCAAACGAAGCATCGGCGCGATTTGCTTGCCACCGCGAACGCCTTCCGTGGCACCAATCAGGTGGTCGATGGTGCTCACTAGCACTGGCGCACTTAACAGTTTATGCAGTTTTGGTGCATTGCTCAGCCAACGGCTTAAACGGCCATCATCCAGGCTACCGTCGTAACGTACGTATTGATGTTCAGCAAATAACTCATCTGCAGAGGCGCTGCCGGTGCCCCGCGGCAACGCTTTCTCATGCTTGATGGCATGAAGTTGACTCACCGCCATAGAACCGATCAGAACGGCTAAATCATCTTCCTGCAAACCCAGTTTTTCCCGCAGGGCATCACCAGTTTGCAAGGTTAAGGTGCGCAATCCTAGCGCCACCGAGAATCGGCAGCCGAGTTTTTCATCCGCCAAAGCATACATGATGCGTGCATTGGCAAACGTCTTGCCGCAGCCAGTGGAAGCCATGTTGATGCCGAAAAAGCCCTGTTGCTGAGCACGTTCACGTATGGCCGCAGTGAGATCAAAAGCCCGATCCTGCCAGCGGAACTTCGGCTGTTCGCTGCGGCGTTTAAAGCTTTTGTGACGGGTGATCGCCGGTAAAGTGCTGCGGATATGTGGCAAACTGCGGCCCAGCAATAAAGCATTCTGCCCCACGCCGATATTGTGCTCGTCCAACTTCTGTTTGCATTGTTTGGTTCTACGGTCGGTATTGGCATAAGCACCATAGTTGGTATCCTGCCAACCTTCTGTGGCCGGTAGCGAAGAGTAAAAGTGGTCCGCCAGCATTAGCACCAGGCGAGCCAAGTGGCTGGTAAAACGTTGGTCGATCATGCCGAAATGGGTTAGCGAAGTCTGCTGAAGTGCCCGGTTGGCAAGTTTTTGCGCTTTCGCCTGCCACGTGGCACTGCGCATTGGGGTGCCATGTGGGAACGCCCAGACGTTGTGGTGTTCTTCCGCTGTCCAACCGGCATCAAGATGGTTGGTGGCATTCCAATCGGCGGTCAGTTGCTGCGTCAACCAGCAGTCAATCTGTGATAAATCAGGTTTATGCAGCCCATCGGCAGGGTAAGCAGGCAAACGATGGTGGGAAACGATCAGCCACGCTACGGTTTTGGCCAACGGCGGTAAGCGAATAAAAGGATTTTCAAAGGGGGCGAGCGAATCTTTCAGCAGATTGCTCAACATGAGTTCCTCATGCTGTTCGTCAATACGGCCAAGTTCAGTTAACCATTCTTGGTCACTTTTGTCCTTCACCCAAGCTACGAACAAACGTAGGGAAATCCATTCGTGGCGATACGGTTGAAAGTTTTTCCCCTGACCGCGTAAACCACTTTGGAACAATAAGTTGGCTTTACCGAAGTCGTGAAACAGTCCGGCGATAGATGCCAATAAGCCGATCGTTTCCACGCTGTGCCATTGGTTTTCGCTCTGGCTTTTCAGAATATCTCTTTCCGTCACATTGGTCGGCACTGCACCTTGGGCGTTGAAACGACGCAGGTTACCCACAATCCACATGAGCTCGGTTTGATTGGCGCCTTTGATCCAGTGGCAGGCCACTGCGGTATTGCGTCGTGCGGTCTTACGTAGCAGTTTTCTCAGCGTATTCAGGCCTTCCAGGGTGATTGCGGTCTGCCAGGTGCGGTCACCTCGGCGTTCGGCAAATTGATCTAGGATGCGGCGCGTTTCGGTCAGAGCCAGTTTGTTGCATTGTGCGATCAGCAAGATATTCATCGGGCTACCTGGCTCAGTTGCAGGGCGGTATTTTGCAGCGCTTCAATCATGACATCCAATGCATCTGCCCGTTGGAAACCGCTGATACAGCGTTGGCGAAACTCTTGTTCCTCCTCGCCCGCCATAGCGGCGATAAAAGCTTGTGGTAACACTAGAGCATCTTTAATCAGATCGGCTGCGTCAAACACCAAACCACCCCGGCGGGTTTTACCGTGTAACACCGCCAAACCGTGTGGTAACCCAATCACCCATGTTGCCACCGCAGCTAATCCATAGGCCAGATAGTTGCCGTGGTCGAGAAAGCGGTTTGCCATATCGATACCGCCACCGCGCTTGGCACGCGTGAAATCGCCGTAGTTCACCGTGTCTGCCGCAAGTTTATACAGCGCCTTGGTCATGACCGCTTCCTGTGCCAATAAGGCGGTGCCGTTGCGGCAGTTGGAGAGGTTATTTTCATAACTTGAAAGCAACTGCTCTAAACGGTTTTTATCAGGTTCGAAGCCGTTTTCACGTTGCATCCGCGTGCTTAACCAATGATGTTGAATTTGTCGAATGCGCACACGTTGGAAAGCTATCGCTGCCGCAAGCCGTTGCCGATCATCAAACCAAAAGCTGACCCAGTGTTGCAGATATTCGGTGGGGCGATATTCACTTTGCGAACTTAGCCAGGAAACAGCGGTTTCGACTTCATTACCGGCGTAAAGCGGCGTACCGCCACCGCCGCAAAACCCGATCAATACACCGGCTTTAGCAAATTCGCGCATTGCCGCCTGAGTGATTGAGGTGCCGGTCCCCAGCATTACCACGGAGGTATTGGCAATGGGGATATTCCAGTATAGAGATTGCTTGCCTTCATCCGTAACGTATTCAACTCGCCCACCGTTCACCAATACCCGACAGTATTGTAAGTAATAAATATTGGCGCGTTTTGAATGCAGGATGGTCTTTAAATCAGAAGGGGAAAATTGGCTATGCATGAAATGATAACATCCCTATTTTTACCAACGAACAGCATGGAATAATGATCATAATCAAAAATATATCATCAAATAAAAAAGAAACTGACGTAGATCATGGGGGGGATACGGCGATCGCTTTTATGTATGGGTTAATAGCTACTTGCCCCCTAAAGGCCTCGTCACTATGATGATAACGGACTGTCTGGTTAAATAATGCAATAAACTCCGCAATATGCAAATTGCTATAGAGATGTTTACTTGATGGTACAGGTTGTTGGTTAACCTTGGGTAAAAGTCAGGCTAGTCATTTCCCTCGATACGGGCAAACTGAGGAACACGATTAAACTTTTCGAGTTGTGAGTTAAGCGACCAAACAAACTGGCGAAGTTGGTCGTTAAGTGCCAAGCTAACTGTGTCTAAAAATCGGAGAAAAATCATGGAAAATGAAGAAAAACTTCAAGAAGTTTTGGCTCATACAATAAGAGATAATTCATTGGTTTATCTCGTGAAATGTGCGAATTTGGGGGTGGGGGTTGGGGTTACTTTGATAGTCGAAGGACAGTTGATTTCTGGCAATCTTGTCTCTGGAGAGATTTATGCAAAAGATTCGGCTCAGAAATTAAGAAACGTCAACGTTGACGAGAGCATTAAAAATACCATGGCATCGTTTTTTGACTCGTTAGCCGCAGATTATCAGCCAACAGAAGGGCACTTGGCACCGCTCAATTTCCTTCACCTGCAAAATCCGGCTTACTTGCGCGGCGATGGCGGATGGACAACCAACCCTGGTTCGATTCTGAGAGTCAATATTGCCAAGGTTAGCGGATTTCATCTAGGCAAGATTGGTGGATGATTAAAAGGTCACATATTTGGCATGATGAACCGAACGTTCCGTCCAGACCTCGCTTTGGCGAGGTTTTTTTCTGCTCGGAGAAAACATAACAATAGAGATTTTCAACGGGGGTTGTAATGGGTGGGGGAAATGGCGAATTAAGCGTAAAGAAACCGACATTACTCACTGACAGTTGTATCTCGCCTTAAACAGCTGTGCGTAATAGTGCCACAGGTGGAGGTGATGCAGGTTAGCCGACCATTGAGCGCAGTGATGCGCGATACAAGCTCCCAGGGCGGGAGCACGGGATATAGGTGTTCTTCAACATTCCCAGCTGCTGGAGGCCTCTTTCAAAAGATGGATTAAAGCCTAAAGGAATATTTTTCCCTATCTTTAAAACTGGAGTCAACGGGCGTTTTTTATGGGCGGAATAACAAAGCACAGAATCGAGCGCCTGCTTTTCGGTTGCATCGTCGAGTTCTTTATATTCTTTTTCACTTATTCTTTTTCTCATTTAAATTAAACCTCCCCGCCAGTGTATTTATTTTCTAACTGCTTAAGCGTTGGGTTTTCTTCGATGTTAGTGGTTTTGGCTTTAGACGTGGTATACCAGCAGCGAGTATCACTTTGTAAATTAAAAGTTTGTTATCTATCTAAGCTGCTGTCCGGTTAGCGATCAACCTTAGTAAGTCTTTGAACATCAATCGAAAAATTGAAAGTGCTGGAAAGTTAACTTAAGGTTTTGTAAATTACGTTTCAAATAGGTTCATTAAGCTTCATCTTAAGCAAATTATTGGTATTTTCGGCTCTTTTGTTTTGCAATGAGAAATAAATAATGAAAATGACACGCCTGTTTATTGTCGCTGGAGTACTTATTGCACTCGTTTACTTTTATACACACACCTGATGTAAGTGAATTATTGAAGTTATACGTTATTTAATAAAAACGGTGCCTTGAGGCACCGTTTTTATGGCTATCAAAAACGACCGAAGAGGTCACGCCTGCGTTGACGTACAAATTGGCTGACCAATACTATGACGCCGATTAATAGATAGACAGCAAATATCCCAACTAACCACTGTGGCATTTCCAAAGACAAAAACTGCCATTGGCGGACAGAACAGTCTCCTGATGCCAGGAAAACCTCGGGTAGCCATTTATCAAGTGGTAGCCAGGAAGGGAAACTGACAAAAAAATCACAGGTGTTAAACGGTGATGGATGCAATTGGATCATGGTGTGTTTCCATGCCAATTGCAAACCCTCCCACGCACTGTATATCCACAACAGGATAGCCACGTAACGCAACGGTGTCTTCGGCGCCAGCGCACCAATCAGTGACGCTCCCATGATCCCGAACAGCGCGACCCGTTCGTAGATACACATCACGCAAGGCTGCAGCAGCATCACATGCTGAAAGTAGAGAGCAGCCAACTCCAGTATCAGTGCAGTCAGCCCCATCAACAGCCAAGCACCGCGCCCTTGCGAGCAGCGGTTAAAGAATTGCAACATAAATATATTCTTCCATGCAGTAAGCAATTGAACCGGCAGTGTAAACCAATTCGTCCCCGCTGCCAGCAATCAGAACACCATTTCAGTGAAAAATATCACCTCAGCGGGAATGGTCATGGCGCTTAATGTGCAGTGGTTAATGCCCCTACGTCAAGTGATGGAAGCGTTAACCACTGCCATTGTGTCAACCAATCGGTGGCGGGAGCCAATACATGCTGAACACATAACAACCCAACTACGGTGAGCACTAATGTGTAAGGTAAAGCCATCCAGACCATGCGTCCGTATGACATGCGAACCAGCGGCGCAAGTGCTGAGGTTAGCAAAAACAAAAAGGCAGCCTGGCCGTTTGGTGTGGCGACTGAAGGCAAGTTAGTACCTGTGTTGATTGCCACTGCCAGCATCTCGAACTGTTTTAGCGAAATTGAACCGTTTTCTAATGCCGCGCGTGTTTCGTTAATATAAACGGTGCCAACAAAAACGTTGTCAGAAATGGAAGAGAGCAAACCGTTAAACAGGTAAAAGAGGGGCAGTTGGGCAGAGGGGGACGTTAGCAACACAAACTGGATCACTGGAGTGAACAAGTGCTGTTCAATAATCACTGCAACGATAGTAAAGAAGACGGTCAACAATGCTGTGAAGGGTAAGGCTTCTTGAAACGCCTTACCAATAGCGTGTTCATCCGTGATCCCGCATAGAGCAGTGGCCAAAATGATGACAGACAAGCCAATCAGGCCAACTTCTGCCAAGTGGAAGGCAAGCGCAATAACCAGCCAAAGGCCAATTATTGCCTGCACGGCCAACTTTACTTTCTCCTGACGGCTACGTTTTTCGGTCGCTTTACTATCGTACTCTTTTAGTACTTTACGAACGCGATCAGGTAGTTTTGTACCGTAGCCAAATACAGAGAAATGCTCAACGAGCACACAGACAAGAAGCCCGCAAACAAATACAGGTAGCGTTACAGGCGCCATTCGCAGGAAGAAATCAACAAATCCCCATCCGGCACTTTTGGCGATGATCAGATTCTGTGGTTCACCCACCATGGTCATTACGCCCCCCAAAGCCGTACCGATGCCCGCATGCATCAAGAGGCTTCGCAAGAAAGCGCGAAACTGTTCTAACGTCTGTTTTTTATCCGGGTTTTCAAAGCCACTGTCATCGCTGAGGTCGCTATCCTCACCCGCTTTGTTGGACATTACATTGTGATAAATCGAGTAAAAACCCGTGCAAACGCTAATCACCACTGCTACCACAGTCAGGGCATCCAGGAACGCTGAGAGTAATGCTGCCACGCTGCAGAAAGCCAGCGATAACAGCATTTTTGAGTGGATATTAAGCAGGAGCTTGGTAAAAACAAATAATAGCAACTGCTTCATGAAATAAATGCCCGCGACCATAAATACCAACAACAGCAACACTTCCAGATTATTGGCAATTTCCTCACTGACATGAGCCGGGCTGGTCATGCCAATCAGTATGGCTTCAATAGCCAATAATCCGCCAGGTTGCAATGGGTAACACTTTAGTGCCATCGCCAATGTGAAGATAAATTCGGCGACTAATAACCACCCAGCCACGAAAGGGCTGACTAAAAAAAAGACCAACGGATTGATCACCAGAAAACTGATGATGATTAATTTGTACCAATCTGGAGATGCGCCGAGAAAATTTTTCATCAGTGCTGAACGTAGTGTCATAACCATACTTTTTGATAAACCTTAGAATAAGTTACTGCGTCATAAGCCACGGTACTTCAAGTTGCGGGTAAGTGGCAAGGGAGCCTCAACATCGCAGCAACCCAGGTGTTATTTGTATTAGGCTGTGTCCCTTAACTGTCCGTGGTGCCGTCGCAGACCCGAAAGCCCATTATCAAGGCGGAGGATGAAGGGCAAAGTGGCTCTCTGTTCAAGCCCGACAACACAGAGAATGGGCTTTTTGGGGCGCGACCCTACGGGCTGACGCCATTGGCGTGTATAGCTGCGTTGTTCGCCGCTTATTAGGTCCACCCAGCCTCGTGGCTGACGCCTTGCTCTGCGTGCAAATGACCGCCAGCGGCGCTCGCGTACAGTTAAGGGACACAGAGCCTAGAGTGGGTATGGCAAAACTTGTCAGCAGAGCTAATGAGCGATAGCTGCGGGTATAATCGAGTCAACCCCGGTTTTGTCAAATCAAATTTGGCAGAGGCAGAACCATCGCACATTTTTTGTCAGTTTATACACAATTTGATTTAATGTTCTTCGCTCGTGCTATGTGATGCAATAGCGATCTGGTATGATCAGCCGATTACTATTACTGATTATCGTCGCTACGGAACATCAAACACATGGTTATAAAGGCGCAGAGTCCTGCCGGTTTTGCGGAAGAATACATTATCGAAAGTATTTGGAATAATCGCTTCCCCCCTGGCTCTATTTTGCCCGCGGAACGTGAACTTTCAGAGCTTATCGGCGTTACTCGCACCACGTTACGTGAGGTTTTACAGAGATTGGCTCGTGATGGCTGGCTGACTATCCAACATGGTAAACCCACTAAAGTAAATAATTTTTGGGAAACGTCAGGCCTTAATATCCTGGAGACGCTTGCTCGACTCGATCACAATAGTGTGCCGCAACTGATCGATAATCTCCTTTCTGTGCGCACGAATATTGCGTCAATCTTTATCCGTGCTGCTGTGCGTAATCATCCACAGCAAGCACAAGATATTCTGGCAAAAGCAGCACAGGTTGAGGATAAGGCCGACGCATTCAACCATCTTGACTATGAGATTTTCCGTGGTCTGGCGTTTGCCTCGGGCAACCCAATTTACGGGCTGATCCTGAATGGTTTGAAAGGGCTTTATACCCGCGTTGGGCGTTATTACTTCTCTAACCCTGAGGCGCGCAAGCTGGCTCTCAACTTCTACAATAAGTTATCTAGCCTGTGCCACGAAAAGATGTACGACCAAGTGATGGATTGTGTACGTAACTACGGCAAAGAGAGTGGTGCTATCTGGCACAGTATGAAAGGCACAATGCCAAGCGACCTAACAGAGGCTCGGCGGTAGCTGTTTCGCTATATCAGCAAAAGAAAGGGGCGCAAAGCGCCCCTGGATATTAAAGCGAAGTGGCTCTTGCAGGGCAACGATCCAGCAATTCGATGCTGCCATCTTCGTTTTGTTGTTCTAGAACAATGTCGAACCCCCACAGACGATGCAAGTGTTTCATCACCTCTTTGCGGCTTTTGTCCAACGGTGCGCGATCCTGCGGAATATAGCGTAGTGTTAACGAGCGGTCGCCGCGTAAGTCAACATTCCAAATCTGTATATTAGGTTCATGGTTGCTCAGGTTGTACTGTGAAGACAGCTCTTGACGTATTGCACGGTATCCCGCTTCATTATGGATAGCCGAAATCTCCAAGTAGTTTTTGCGGTCGTCATCCAATACGGTGAATAAACGGAAATCGCGCATTACCTTGGGTGACAGGAACTGGCTGATGAAGCTTTCATCTTTGAAATCCCGCATCGCGAAATGCAGAGTATCTAACCAGTCCTTACCTGCAATATCCGGGAACCAGTAACGATCTTCTTCAGTTGGAGATTGGCAAATCCGTTTAATGTCCTGGAACATGGCAAAGCCTAATGCATAGGGGTTAATACCACTGTAATAGGGGCTGTTATACGGGGGCTGATAGACCACATTTGTGTGGCTGTGCAAGAACTCAAGCATGAAGCGATCTGTCACCCGCCCTTCGTCATAAAGATGATTAAGGATGGTGTAGTGCCAGAAGGTTGCCCATCCTTCGTTCATCACCTGCGTTTGTTTTTGCGGATAGAAGTACTGACTCACCTTTCGTACGATGCGCAGAACCTCACGTTGCCATGGTTCTAGCAGCGGTGCGTTTTTCTCCATAAAGTAGAGAATATTTTCCTGCGGTTCGCGTGGATAGCGTAATGCTTTTTCCGGTAACTCTTCGCGGGCAATACGCGGTAGCGTTTTCCACAGTGAGTTAACCTGGCTTTGCAGATACTCCTCACGGTTTTTCTGGCGTGCTTTCTCTTCCACCAGTGAGATTTTTTGTGGGCGCTTGTAACGATCAACGCCGTAATTCATCAGCGCGTGGCAAGAGTCCAGCAGTTTTTCGACTTCCTCAACGCCATAGCGTTCTTCGCATTGGCTGATGTAGTGGCGTGCAAATAGCAGGTAATCGACGATAGAACTGGCATCTGTCCAACTGCGAAATAAGTAGTTATTTTTGAAAAACGAGTTGTGCCCATAACAGGCATGGGCCATAACCAGTGCTTGCATGGTGATGGTGTTTTCTTCCATCAGATAAGCAATGCAGGGGTTAGAGTTGATAACAATTTCATAGGCCAAACCTTGTTGACCTTGTTTGTAACGTTGTTCGGTTTCAATAAACTTTTTGCCGAACGACCAATGCGTATAGTTAATCGGCATCCCTACGCTGGAATAGGCATCCATCATCTGTTCAGAGGTTATCACCTCGATCTGATGCGGATAGGTATTAAGCCGATAATGTTTGGCAACCCGATCGATCTGCTCCAGATAGACGTGCAGCAGATCAAATGTCCAGTCTGGCCCATCACTCAGACGTTTATCTTCCTTAACCTTTTTTTGTGTCGAAGTAGTCATCAGCGCACCCTCATTATTTAAAGGCCTTGCTCATTTGGCAGACCCTTTAACAATGATAGTTCAAGTCGCAATAAATCGTTTGAAATCATCTGCACATCGAAAAAATTGCCGTGAAAATCCGATCGGCGGCATGATTTTTGGGGCGTAACGCAGATTTGCTGATTGTATACTCACTTGTGTGATCAATTTTAATCGAGCTTCTACGATTTTATCTGACAGACGTTAAAACGAAAAATCCACGCAATAGCGTGGATTTTATAGGTTTTTGTGGTTTTCATGAGACTTAATGAAACCTCATGAGACAACAGATTTTATTTAGACGTTAAACAGGAAGTTCATTACATCGCCATCTTTAACGATATAATCTTTGCCTTCTGAACGCATTTTCCCGGCTTCTTTAGCGCCTTGTTCACCCTTGTAGGTGATGAAGTCTTCAAAAGCGATAGTTTGTGCGCGGATAAAGCCTTTTTCGAAGTCAGTGTGAATTTTACCAGCCGCTTGTGGGGCGGTAGCACCAACAGGGATTGTCCAGGCGCGGACTTCTTTCACACCAGCGGTGAAGTAGGTTTGCAGATTCAGTAATTCATAACCAGCACGGATCACACGGTTCAAACCGGGCTCTTCCAATCCCATTTCAGCCATGAATTCTGCGCGATCCTCATCTTCCAACTCCGCAATATCAGACTCTACGGCAGCACAAACCGCGACCACGACGGAACCTTCTGCGGCGGCAATCTCACGTACTTTGTCTAAATAGGGATTATTCTCGAAACCGTCTTCGTTGACGTTAGCGATATACATCGTAGGTTTCAGTGTCAGGAAGCTCAAGTAACGGATCGCGGCTTTATCTTCTGCGGTGAGATCCAGCGCACGAAGCATGCCGGCATTCTCCAACTGCGGCAGGCATTTCTCCAGTGCGGCGAGTTCAGCTTTGGCATCTTTATCGCCGCCTTTGGCTTTCTTCTGCACACGATGTATAGCGCGTTCGCAAGTCTCAAGATCAGACAATGCCAACTCGGTGTTGATCACTTCAATGTCTTCTGCCGGGTCCACTTTATTATTTACGTGGATAATATTATCGTTCTCAAAGCAACGAACCACGTGTCCGATAGCTTCAGTTTCACGAATGTTAGTTAGAAACTGGTTACCGAGGCCTTCACCTTTGGATGCACCTTTTACCAACCCGGCAATGTCAACAAACTCCATCGTGGTAGGCAAAATACGTTGAGGTTTGACGATGGCGGCCAACTGATCCAAGCGTGAATCGGGCATCGGGACTACACCGGTATTAGGTTCAATCGTGCAAAACGGGAAGTTGGCCGCTTCGATGCCCGCTTTAGTCAATGCGTTAAACAGGGTGGATTTGCCAACGTTAGGCAGGCCGACGATACCGCATTTAAATCCCATATTTATGTCACCTTAAATATTTTAACTATCAGCAGGTTACTGTTGACCTACTGCATAAATGGCAAAATTATGCCGCCATTATACACGGAACGAGCGATTATCTCGATCTGCCTATGCTGGGCAGTGCTTCGTAGTATGCTTCTTTCGATGTCGACACTTGTAATTTTACCTCCTTTTGGCAGAGGCAGGCGAGTCTGCGTTCTTCAGCATACCAGCGGCAGGAAGCTTAACCTGTAGCGGGCTTATTGATGCGCTGTCTCTTAATGGTCTGTAGGGGCGAGAACTTGCCTCAAGGTGAAGGTATAAGGGAAATGGCTAATCATACGAGTACCATAAGCTTCTACCGATTCTATTCGATACGAAAAGCGGGTGAGCCAGTGGCGGCTGTCAACTCGCTTCATTTATCAATCAGTACCTGCTCTGAAGACATGCAAGCGGTTCATGGCTTTTATCATGCCATCCGTTAACAAAATCTCTGTGCAACGTAATGATTCATCAATGGCAGCATCAATCAACGTTTGTTCTGCGGCTGGTGGTTTGCCTAACACAAAACCCACTACTTTATTTCTGTCACCTGGGTGACCAATGCCAATCCGTAAACGGTAAAAGTTAGGCGTATTTCCTAGCTTACTCTGTATGTCCTTCAAACCGTTATGCCCCCCGTTACTTCCCCCCAGTTTGAGTTTAGCGATGCCGGGGAGCAGATCCAGTTCATCGTGAGCGACCAGAATCTCTTCCGGCAGGATACGGTAAAAGGTTGCCATGGCTGCGACGGCCTTGCCGCTCAAGTTCATAAATGTGGTAGGAACCAACAGTCGGACATCGTGGCCAGCCAAATTAAGACGTGCTGTATAACCGAAGAACTTACTTTCTTCCTTCAATGGCTGGTTGTAGCGCTGTGCCAGCAGGTCAACATACCATGCGCCAGCATTATGCCTCGTTTGGGCATACTCTGCGCCTGGATTTGCTAAGCCAACAATCAATTTTATACTGCTCACAGGGAGATTCACTTTGGTCAATGTAATAAAAAGGGGGCTAGTTTACCTGCCGACGAACGGAATGACAAAAAACAACGCTCACGGGATTTTTTGACCGAAAACTTCAAATAGATTAAAAAAACTTTTTAATTAGCGCGCAAAACTTTAGCTGGCTGTAAAGATTTGTCAGTATTTATTCACCATTTGTGATCGCCTGCTCAATACCCATACAGTGTAAGTGCCTATACTTAACTTAAATAGAGCGGGCTAACAAGTCGCATGTTTTCGATTTTTGCTTAAGTATTCTGGGGGATTTATGAAGCGGAAAAATGCAGGTTTGGTCGGCAACGTTTTAATGGGGTTGGGGATGGTAGCCATGGTTGGTGGTGTCGGATACTCCGTTCTGGCTGAAGTATCACAGTTTAATTTGCCACAGTTTTTTGCTCACGGAGCCATTATGAGTATTTTTATTGGCGCCTTGCTTTGGCTTCTTGGCGCACGTATTGGCGGACGTGAACAGGTTGCGGATCGTTACTGGTGGGTTAAACACTTTGATAAACGTTGCCAGAAAAACCCGTATCGCTCATCACATTGATGACTGAAGGTAGGATAAATAAAGTGCATTGAGGTTCGAGGTTATGTCCGATTATGAGTAAAAAACCCGTTGTTGCTTATGCTTCAACGGGTTTTCTATTTTACTGCTATGTTAAGTTACACAACCTGGTAAAGCGTAAGCTGTGGTTAACTGCACCAGTCAGGAAAATTAGTGTTCAAACATTGCAGAGATTGACTCTTCATTGCTGATACGGCGGATGGCTTCAGCCAGCATACCTGACAACGTCAGAGTGCGAACGTTTTTCAGCGCTTTGATTTCCGGTGATAATGGAACGGTGTCACAGACGATCACTTCATCAATGACCGAGTGTTTGATGTTTTCCACCGCATTACCAGAAAAAATCGGATGCGTTGCGTAAGCAAACACGCGTAGGGCACCGCGTTCTTTCAGCGCTTCCGCCGCTTTACACAAAGTACCCCCGGTATCGATCATGTCATCGACCAACACACAATCACGACCTGCGACATCACCTATGATATGCATCACCTGAGAAACGTTTGCACGGGGGCGACGTTTATCAATGATAGCCATGTCGGTGTCGTTAAGCAGTTTTGCAATAGCGCGAGCGCGGACCACGCCGCCGATATCGGGAGAAACCACAATCGGGTTTACCAGATTCTGTTGCAGCATGTCTTCCAGTAGGATCGGGCTACCGAACACGTTATCTACCGGTACATCGAAGAAGCCTTGGATCTGCTCAGCATGCAGGTCTACTGTCAATACGCGGTCAACCCCTACGCTGGAGAGGAAGTCGGCAACAACTTTCGCAGTGATTGGCACACGTGCAGAACGTACACGGCGATCCTGACGAGCATAACCGAAGTAAGGGATAACAGCAGTAATACGGCCTGCGGAGGCGCGACGCAGGGCATCAACCATAACAACCAGTTCCATCAAGTTGTCGTTGGTGGGTGCACAGGTGGACTGGATGATGAAAATATCACCGCCGCGTACATTTTCGTTGATTTGCACGCTCACTTCGCCGTCGCTAAAACGACCTACAGCGGCGTCACCAAGGCTGGTGTACAAACGGTTGGCAATACGTTGTGCTAGTTCCGGGGTGGCGTTACCAGCAAAAAGCTTCATATCAGGCACGAGAAGAACCTCAGGCATGCGTCCAGAGAAGATATTGTCATACGGCCTTCACCAAGGGGCAGTTGGCTACGCCGAAGCAATATACATACGGGTATGTAAAACTAAATTGAACCGCAGGCAGCGCAGAGATGTCAGGGCCAGATGTGAATGGTCCTATACAGCGAAACGTTGAGTTACGGCTCAAACTGCCCAGAACGTATGCGATGTAGTGGAGAGACGTTAACGCCTCGCGCTACAAAACCTCGCAACCACGACGGGGCTTGATTTAACACCTCAAGGGCAGCGGGCTCGGAGTCGAATTCAGCAAACACACAAGCACCTGTACCAGTAAGGCGTGACGGCGCGTATTGTAACAGCCATGAAAGAAGCTGTTCAACCTCGCGAAAACGTTTTCTTGCGATTGGTTCGCAATCATTTGCGTAAGTGGCCTGTAGCAACGCACTCAGTGGGCGAATAGGGGTATCTCTTTTTAATTCTTTATCAGCAAAAATCATGGGTGTGGGGATGCTGATGCCAGGGTGAGCCACTAAATACCACTTTTCTGCTGGATTGGCCGGTTGCAACTTCTCACCGATCCCTTCAGCAAAGGCTGCGTGCCCACGGATAAATACCGGAACGTCTGCACCGAGTGTCAGCCCCATTTCTGCCAGTTTATCGTCACTCAGGCCACATTGCCAAAGTTCGTTCAGTGCTATCAGCACCGTTGCTGCGTTTGATGAGCCACCCCCGAGGCCGCCGCCCATTGGTAAGCGTTTCTCTATGCTGATGTTCGCGCCGCGAGAAAGCGTAACAATCCCGTGTTCTGAGCAGTAGCGTTGCAACAGATGGGCGGCCCGTACAATCAGGTTCTGCTCATCAGGCACGCCGTCGACCGGGGTCAATAACTGGATACTATTATCCTGACGAGGATGGATGGTGAGTGTATCGCCGTAATCCAGGAATTGGAAAAGCGTTTGTAGCTGGTGGTAACCGTCTGCGCGACGGCCTGTGATATAAAGAAACAGATTAAGTTTTGCCGGTGCGGGCCACTGGTGGGTCATTTAAGCGTCCAGTTATCCATTTTTAGTTTGATGCGCTGGTTACCCTGTTGCAGCTCAAGACGGCTGGGCAAGGGGGGCATCAGGTCGGTATTGTAATCCTGAAAGGTGACTGTCCAGGTCAAATTATCTTGCTGGTAGGTCAGTTTGCTTAGACGATAGCGATCATCAAGAGTGAAATCGGTGGCATCACCGGGTAGGCCGAGCATCCACTGGCGCAGATTATTCAGTGGGATCGCCATTCCAGTCAGTTTTTGGATCATTAGCTGTGGGTCGTTGCTGACATAGCGCTTGCCTTGGTTATCGGTAAGATGCACCACGCTTTTTTGCACGTTCAATTCCAACTCAGTGCTACCAAATGGGTTGATCAGCAGAAGGCGGTAACGCTCGGGTGCGAATTGTTGCCAGAAGAAGCGGGCAGAAACTTTCTTCTCATCGGACAGATAGGCAAAGACACCCCGCGCCTGATACTGTTCAACCTGTTGTACCGCCTGTTCGTGAGCACGCCACTGCGGCGAGGTCGGACTGGTTGCAGGGCCACTCGGTTTATTGAGGGTACACGCAGTCAGTACCAGGCTGGCCAAAGGGATAAGGCGAAGCAAATTTACATTGCGGGTTGGCATAACTTTTTTTTGTCCTTTTGTCCTTACGAGCACGTTCAGAGAAAACTTTTTCAGCGCTCACGCTAGCGGGGGAAAGCTGCAACGTCAATAATGTAATTCAACAGATAACATCAAGAAAATATACTTTCATCTTTCAAGTCGCAGATGTGTTGACCAAGTTATTGGGGCCGCTGACAGTAGCGTTCAAGTCTGATACTGGCAGATTGGGTACTGGCTCAACCCATTGAGCGATCTCCACCCTTTGGTTTGTCGGCTGCTGGCTACCTGTGTCTTGGAGTCAATTGGGTATAACTATATCAGTGATTGTGTGGAACATGCCGTTGTTACTTTTATTGATCCCGCGCATCAAGTAGAATGCCGATCAATGGGAACCCGTACCAAGAGAAGTATTACTCGAAGCAATGACCCTTCTTGCGTTAGGCATTAATCACAAAACTGCTCCGGTTTCTCTGCGAGAACGGGTAACCTTCTCTCCTGAGTCGATCGATAAAGCACTTAATAGCTTGCTCCAACAACCCATGGTGCAGGGTGGTGTAGTGTTGTCGACCTGTAACCGAACCGAGCTGTATCTTAGCGTTGAGCAGCAGGAGCATATCCGTGAACGGCTGATTGCCTGGTTATGTGATTACCATCGTTTGCGCCCGGAAGAAGTCAGTAAGAGCCTCTATTGGCACCACGGTAATGATGCTGTAAGCCATCTGATGCGCGTTGCTAGTGGGTTGGATTCCCTGGTTTTGGGGGAGCCTCAAATCCTCGGTCAGGTTAAGAAAGCCTTTGCCGAATCACGACGTGGCCAGTCACTTTCTGCTGAGCTGGAGCGCCTGTTTCAAAAATCTTTCTCCGTAGCCAAGCGTGTTCGTACCGAAACTGAAATCGGTGCCAGTGCAGTCTCTGTCGCTTTTGCCGCCTGTACGTTAGCCCGTCAGATTTTCGAATCTCTCTCTGAATTGAACGTTTTGCTGGTGGGTGCTGGGGAAACGATTGAATTGGTGGCACGTCACCTGCGAGAGCACAAAGTGCAGCACATGATCATTGCCAACCGAACCCGTGAACGTGCTCAATTGCTGGCCAAAGAGGTGGCGGCAGAAGTGATCACGCTAACTGAGATCGACGAACGCTTGGCTGATGCAGATATTATTATCAGTTCAACAGCCAGCCCATTACCGATCATTGGTAAGGGTATGGTAGAACGTGCATTGAAAGCGCGACGCAACCAACCCATGTTGTTTGTGGATATTGCCGTTCCACGCGATATAGAACCTGAGGTGGGTAAACTGGCGAACGCCTATTTGTACAGTGTGGACGATTTGCATGCGATTATTCAGAGTAATCTGGCGCAACGCAAAGCGGCAGCAGTGCAGGCTGAATCGATTGTCCAGCAGGAAAGCAGTAATTTCATGACATGGTTGCGTGCACAGGGCGCGACAGAAATCATTAGGGACTACCGTTCCCAAGCCGACGAGATCCGCGCGGAAATGGAATCGAAAGCGATTGCGGCTATTGCGCAAGGTGCAAATGTGGAGCAGGTGATCCATGAGCTGGCTTACAAACTAACCAATCGTCTTATTCATGCCCCTACCAAATCCCTCCAGCAAGCCGCCGGCGATGGTGACACGGAGCGGTTAAACATATTACGCGACAGCCTCGGGCTGGATTAGCATTAGTTATCTTTTACTGACAGGGTTTAAAACCACGCATGAAGTCTTCTATTGTTGCCAAACTGGAAGCGTTACAAGAGCGCCATGAGGAAGTTCAGGCGTTACTCGGCGACGCTGGTGTTATTGCCGATCAGGATCGGTTTCGCGCTTTGTCGCGCGAATATGCTCAGTTGTCAGATGTTAGTCGCTGTTTTCTGGAATGGCGTCGAGTTCAGGAAGACATTGCGACAGCCGAAATGATGTTGGATGACCCCGAAATGCGTGAAATGGCGCAAGAAGAGCTTAAAGAGTCCAAAGCGGCGACAGAAGAACTGGAACAACAACTGCAAGTCTTGCTGCTGCCAAAGGACCCTGACGATGAGCGTGGCTGCTTCCTGGAGGTGCGGGCAGGAACCGGCGGTGATGAAGCGGCTATTTTCGCAGGTGATCTCTTTCGCATGTACAGCCGTTATGCAGAAGCGCGCCGTTGGCGCGTTGAGATAATGAGTGCCAACGAAGGCGAACACGGTGGTTACAAAGAGGTGATTGCCAAGGTTTCTGGTGAAGGTGTTTACGGTCAGCTGAAATTTGAATCTGGTGGGCACCGCGTGCAGCGCGTGCCGGAAACCGAATCTCAGGGGCGAATTCACACTTCGGCTTGCACAGTGGCTGTGATGCCGGAAGTGCCCGAAGCCGAAATGCCGGATATCAATCCGGGCGATCTTAAGATCGACACATTCCGTTCATCAGGGGCAGGTGGGCAGCACGTTAATACCACTGACTCAGCAATCCGCATCACCCACTTGCCTACGGGTATTGTCGTTGAGTGTCAGGATGAACGTTCGCAGCACAAGAATAAAGCCAAGGCGATGTCAGTTCTGGGGGCGCGTATCCGTGCCGCTGAGATGGCGAAGCGGCAACAGGAAGAGGCCTCTACGCGCCGTAACCTGTTAGGTAGTGGTGACCGTTCTGACCGTAATCGCACCTATAATTTCCCGCAAGGGCGGGTTACCGATCACCGGATAAACCTGACGCTTTATCGTTTGGACGAAGTAATGGAAGGGAAATTGGATATGTTGATCCAACCCATTGTGCAGGAATACCAGGCCGACCAGTTGGCGGCGCTGTCTGCAGAGCTTGAGTAATGGATTATCAAACCTGGCTGAAACAAGCTGCATCACGCCTTTCACAAAGTGAAAGTGGCAAACGTGATGCAGAGATCCTGCTGGGATACGTCACTGGCCGTACCCGAACTTTCCTGATGGGTTTTGGTGAGACTCTCCTGACACAAAGACAAATAGAACAACTCGATGTTCTGCTGGCTCGCCGTGAGTGCGGTGAGCCTGTGGCTTATTTGGTGGGGGAGCGTGAATTCTGGTCCCTTCCGTTGTCGGTTTCTCCTGCTACTTTGATCCCTCGTCCAGATACTGAATGCTTGGTGGAGCTGGCTCTAGCCCGCTTGCCTGGTATCTCCAGTGCCATTCTGGATCTTGGTACCGGTACCGGTGCGATTGCCTTGGCATTGGCCAGTGAACGGCCTGATTGCCAGGTGATAGGTATTGATCTGCAAGCTGATGCTGTTGCATTGGCTCGTCATAATGCGCAGAAATTGGCAATTGGCAATGCTCAATTCAAGCTAGGGGACTGGTTTACGCCCGTTGTCGGGCAAAAATTCACAATGATTGTCAGCAATCCTCCCTATATCGATCAAGTGGACCTTCATTTGGAGCAGGGAGATGTACGGTTTGAACCCGGTAGTGCATTGGTTGCTGCTGAGAGCGGGTTGGCCGATTTGACGACAATAGTGCAACAGGCACCTGATTTTTTACTGCCTCAAGGTTGGTTGCTGCTTGAGCATGGCTGGCAACAAGGTGAGAATGTGCGAAAGCTGTTGAATGAAGCAGGATTTAACGCGGTTGAAACCCACCGAGACTATGGTGGAAACGAACGTGTAACGCTGGGCCAAAAATCGCAATAAACTACAAGGAAGCTACCATGGCCGCTTATATGGCACTAAAACACCTCCATCTGTTGACGGTTTCCATCAGTATTACATTACTTATAGTGCGTTTCTTCTGGAAGTGGCGTGACTCGCCAATGATGCACAAACGTTGGGTCAAGATAACTCCGCACGTTAATGATACCGTGTTGTTGGTCAGTGGTGCGGCCTTGGTGGTGATGCTCAAACTTTATCCACTCCTAGGTATGAACTCTTGGCTGACCGAGAAATTGTTTGGCGTTATCATCTATATCCTGCTGGGCTATATCGCATTGGGCAAAAAAACGCGAAACTGGGCTACACGTACCTTGGCATTTGTATTGGCTCTGGGTTGCCTGTATCTGATAATTAGACTTGCCATGACGAAAATACCGTTTTTGATGGGATACTTATGAGTAGCATTGCTGATTTTGAATTTAACGCATCCCTCTTGAGTGAAGGCGTGATCTTGGTATCGCAGGCTATACGGCGCGACTTCCCAGTGGCTGATGTGGAGCGCAAACTGCATCTGCTGTCAGAGGAAGCACGTACCACCATCCCGGAAGAGCTTAGTCAAGAAGAACGGTTGGATGCTCTCATTGAATTATTCTTTAAAACCTGGGGTTTTGGTGGGGCTAGCGGCGTTTACCGGCTTTCTGATGCTATCTGGTTAGATAAAGTGCTGGAATCTCGCCAAGGCACTCCGGTGTCGTTGGGAACTATTTTTCTGCATATTGCCCATCAACTCGATTTACCGCTGATGCCGGTGATTTTTCCAACACAGCTAATATTGCGCGGAGATTGGCTGGATGAAGAGATGTGGTTAATCAACCCGCTGAACGGCGAAACGTTGAACGAGCACCAATTAGAGGTTTGGCTTAAAGGTAATCTGGGGTTAGGGGCCGAACTGGAGGATGGCGATCTGGATGAATCAGAAAACATTTTGGTTGTGCGCAAAATGTTGGACATCCTAAAAGCCACGCTGATGGAAGAAAAGCAGATGGAATTAGCGCTGCGAACCAGTGAAACAGTGCTGAATTTTGACCCGGATGATCCTTATGAGATCCGCGACAGAGGGCTGATTTATGCTCAGTTGGAGTGTAACCATATTGCTATTTCCGATCTGAACTATTTTGTTGAGCAGTGCCCGGAAGATCCGGTCAGTGAAGTGATAAAAATTCAAATCCATGCCATTGAACTGAAACAGGTCACACTGCATTAATTAATTTTGATTTATCTTTATTAAAGGCGAAAGCATGAAACAGAAAGTGGTTAGCATTGGTGACATCAACGTAGCGAACGATCTACCGTTTGTGCTGTTTGGCGGCATGAACGTGCTTGAGTCACGCGATTTGGCGATGCGTATTTGCGAACACTACGTCACAGTGACCCAAAAACTGGGCATTCCTTACGTTTTCAAAGCCTCTTTTGATAAAGCCAACCGTTCTTCTATTCATTCCTATCGTGGGCCTGGTATGGAAGAAGGAATGAAAATCTTCCAGGAAATCAAAAGTACCTTTGGTGTTAAGGTGATCACCGATGTGCACGAAGTGGCCCAAGCGCAACCGGTTTCTGAAGTGGTTGATGTGATCCAGTTGCCAGCTTTTTTGGCACGGCAGACCGATCTGGTAGAAGCGATGGCCAAGACTGGTGCGGTGATCAACGTCAAAAAACCGCAGTTTGTCAGCCCTGGTCAGATGGGTAATATCGTTGATAAATTCAAAGAAGGTGGCAACGACCAGGTTATCTTGTGTGACCGCGGTAGCAACTTTGGTTATGACAATCTGGTTGTGGACATGCTGGGAATTAACGTGATGAAAAATGTCACTGGCGGTCACCCCGTGATCTTTGATGTAACCCACGCATTGCAAACCCGTGATCCTTTCGGTGCGGCTTCCGGTGGTCGTCGCGCGCAGGTGACCGAATTGGCTCGTGCCGGTATGGCCGTGGGGCTGGCAGGGCTGTTTATTGAAGCTCATCCAGAACCCAACAGTGCCAAGTGCGATGGTCCTTCGGCATTGCCTCTAGACAAACTGGAACCGTTCCTGAAACAAATGAAAGCCATTGATGAACTGGTGAAAAGCTTCCCAGAGCTGGATACCAGTAATTAAGCTGACCGCTGGGCGGTGTCCTTTAATTGCACGTGAATCGTGCTGTGAGTTTATTTAACCTTTATATTTGAGGCATTCTCTCCGTTAGGAGGGAATGCCGACGTTGCAAACACCCACAACTTGAAATATAACGAGTCTATGCCGAAGAACTGTTAATGTAATGCAGGGTGATTAACACTTACCAAAAATTACTGTGCACCGGCTTTTTCTAATAACGTCACTATGCTATCCAACCCTCTTTTCTTGGCATGCTGTAATGCTGTTATTCCCCCTTTATCTTTCACATTAACGTTAGCCCCAGCTGTAATCAATTGTTTAACGATATCTTGATAAACAGCTGTATCTTTCCCTAAAATTGCCACTTCCAATAGGCTTGTCCATCCTAAATTATTAATATGATTAACATCTATCCCAGCAGCGATGAGTAAGCTAACAGCTTCAGGGTGACCTTTTTCACTCGCGGGTATCAATGCATTACCACCATAGCGATTTGTGCTGTTGAGATCAGCACCATGAGAAAGTGTCATTTTTAAAATATCGATACGCCCTTCAGCGCCAGCAACAAGATATGGACTATCTTGTTGTTGATCTTTCGCATTAACATCGGCACCTCTTTCAATAAGCGCTTTCGCGACTTCGGGATGATTTTTCCAAGTGGCTAATAATAATGGAGTACGCTGCTTTTCATCACGGACATCTACGTTTATATTTTGTTTTAAAAGGGATTTTACGGTGCTTAAATCTCCCTTTTCTGCACTCATTAATAAACTGCTTTCAGCAGTCTTAATTTTAGTCAGATTGCTCTCACTGAAATCAGTGCTGACCTGAGTCTGAGAGTTAGCTAGCGATATACTGGACGTTAATGTTGATGAAGCCAATACAAATAAGGAAGAGGTCAAGATGATAGATTTTGTCATGTAAAATCCTTATTGTTAATTGCATGACACACTAACATATATGGAAAATACGTCTAACGAAAGGACGAGTGAACTCTCCCTTTTCGGTGATGCCTCCCATTGGTTCTGTCGAATTAGCGTAGGGAAGTTAACAACAGTTGTGCTGCCGGTTATTTAGGTGGCCAACTGATAAAATTGTTCCGCGGCTGACAATTCATCATTTTCAAGAGAGATAAAAAACGCATCACATCCTGCATGAGCACTCCAGCCCGTCTCTTTTTCTGATCCTGGTGTAGCCTGTCACTTATTGAAGCTGGCGTTGGGAATGGCTTAATGCGCGTGTCAGGACATAAAGAAGGAAGACGGCTATTACGGGTTATTGGAATGTACCAAGCGAATAGCTGATAACTCAGAAAAAAACTGAAGGTCAGGCTATTAGAAATAAGAAAGGATTTAACGAAAATAGGCGATGCAGAGTTTACGACCGCATTCGAGGTGGAGCAAAAATCTTGGGAACGCTATAAAAACGACCGATGTAAATACATAACAACGGGGATGAATATGCACGGGAGCGCTTATCAATTTCAGTTTGATGTATGTAATACAAAGGAAAATTATAGGCGACTGGAAACTTTGGTAGGAGATCCGCCCTCCAGCTAGTGCTACAAGTGGGAGTGATGTAGGTTATGCTTTCCTATCGAGTAAAACTCCGCAACGACTATGGAGTGAGTGGTTTGTATAAAAACTGAATTAAGGGACACGTCTTAGTGTGTACTCGACAGGCGTCCAACATGGGACAAGGCAAAGTAACTGAAGGCAAAAGCGAATTGCATACTCAAAAACGCTAGAAAGAAAAAACCCCAAGCTTATCAAAAGCATGGGGCTTATATATGGCGGTGAGAGAGGGGTTCGAACCCTCGATACACTTTCGCGTATACACACTTTCCAGGCGTGCTCCTTCAGCCACTCAGACACCTCACCGTTTTGTTGCGTATTACGTAGTGCAACGGGGCGCTACTATAGGGAGAGTCAGTTAACTGGTCAAGGATATTTTCGCAGTTTTAACGCAGGTGGTTAAGCTGTGGCCACTTTGCTGCAAACTCAAGCGCAATTGTATTTGTTTGATGGTTTTTACGTAGTAGATGTCACTTTATATCCCGCACCAAAACGCCACATAGGTAACGCAGTTATACGCTAGGCTGCCCGTCAGCGGCGCTCCCGTGCAATTGAGGGACACAGCCTAATAATCTGGTTGTAAGCAGCTAACTGTGTTGCGGTATTAAGAACCCTATTTAGGACTGAGTAAGACGGGTAATGTGAAATAAATGTAAATACAATGTGACATTAAACACAAAAACATACTGATTTAATTCTAATTTTTCAAAAAAAATCATGTTAAAAAACTACCAGCAGATCTATTTCTAAAGCAGAATTATCTCAACTGCATAATTAATATGATTATTTATGTGAATTTTTTATTGCTGAGAAAAGTAATGCGCGTTTCGACCGGATCTTGTCCCATCCTGTATATACGGGTATATGTTAATAAATGTGTTAAACAGCAGTTAGAGAAAATTCATGTGTAACCGCGTTTTGTTGGCTTGAATAAGACCCCGTTAGCTTCAAAATGCAGGTGAACGATCAACAAATGATCAATGAGTTTTAGACTAATTTGAACGCTGTTGCAGTTGCAGCATAGGGGATGAGTTATGCAGCCAGCCATTATAGGCGGTCGAGGTATACACACTATAGAAACGTCAGTCTCGTCGTGCTGCCATCATTAGGCTGTGTCCCTTAACTGCCCGCCAATGGCGTCAGCCCGTAGGGGTTGTGACGGCACCACGGACAGTTAAGGGACACAGCCTGGCATCGACTTAATAAAAAGGATCTTATCTATGTATGCATCAAACACCTTTGCGCGAACCGAAGTACAAGCCCTTAATGGATATAATGCTGGACTGTCAATTGAAGCCGTACAAGAAAGACATGGCGTTTTACGGGTCGCCAAGCTTGGTAGCAATGAAAATCCACTGGGTATCTCACCAAAGGCATTAGCTGCATTGACAGCAGAAGCTCACCAGGCTGCACTTTATCCCAACCAGTCTTGCGGCATATTGCGTAATGCTCTTGCGCACAAACTGGCTATTGATGGAAAAAATCTGGTTTTTGGCAATGGTTCTGAAGATTTACTCAGTATTATTTGTCGGGTATTTCTTGATCATGGCGATCAGGTGGTGACTATTCTACCCTCGTTCGGCTTGCATATTATCTATCCACAAGCAGCAGGAGCAGAAGTAATAGGCGTTCCTATGGGATCTGATATGCGCGTTGATGTTCAGGCTCTTATGGCTGCGATGACGCCCCGCACACGTTTATTAATGTTTTCATCGCCGTCCAACCCTGTCGGCTCTGCGCTTAATAGTGCAGAGTTACAGTATGTTATTGATAACTTGCCACCACATACTTTGCTCGTCTTTGACGAAGCTTACTTCGAATACGCAAACGGTGAAGCAGATTACCCAGACTGTTTGGAGATGCTGCAAAAAAGTCAGTGTCATTATATCGTCTTAAGAACATTCTCAAAGGCTTATGCCCTAGCTGGTTTGCGTATTGGTTATGGTATAACCAGTGATCCTGCATTGGCAGAATTAATTGATCGTCTACGTACACCGTTTAATGTCAATCGTTGCGCGCAGGCTGCCGCTACTGCGGCTCTGGCTGATAATGAACATTTGATTGCCAGCATTCAACATGTGCGTAGTGAACGCTCTCGAATAAATAAAGTTTTGCAGCAAGATTTAGGCTTACAGCCTATTCCTTCGCTAGCTAACTTTATTTTTTTCTCTAGTCCGTTGGCCGTGGATTCAGTAAATTTATCGCTATTACAACAGGGAGTTATTACTAAACCTTGGGCAGAGGCTGGATATCGTCAATTTTTACGTGTTTCGATTGGAAGCTGTGAGGATAATAATCTTTTTCTTCAGGCGTTAGAGAATGCTTTGCACCAATAAGATGTATACCCTTCATTCTTCAAGTTGCATGGGTGTTGGCTTCGTCCGTTCGCACCCGTCACAGAGTGAGCTATGCCCCTGGCGACTCTCAGACTTGCCGCCTACATGCAACTCGAATTATTTTGGGTATATGTCAGTTAATTGAGGGTAATACATGATGCCAATGTTAATGCCTTTTTTTGAGTAGCCTTAATTTTAGCGAGGATCCTGATGACTACGCCAAAAACACCACCTTTGATCGAAGCACGAGTAATTGACTTTATTCCAGAAGATGAGAGACATGGAAAGCCATTCAGCCAATTTACTTTGTGGTTCGGTGCTAACTTGCAAATTACGGCAATTGTTACAGGTGCACTTGCTGTTGTTCTTGGTGGGGATGCATTCTGGTCAATCATAGGGTTAATGCTTGGCCAGGTCATCGGCGGAGCCATAATGGCTCTGCACGGTATGCAAGGACCAAAGCTCGGTTTACCTCAAATGGTGACCAGCCGTGCACAATTTGGCGTACTGGGCGCATCGATTCCTATTGTATTGGTTTGTACGCTTTACATGGGGTTTAATACCACAGGGCTTATTTTGGCTGGGCAGGCGATCTCACAGTTGGCCCATGTTAGCAGCACAGCGGGTATTCTCACCTTTGCCGCCATCGTTATCATCTCTGCGATGATTGGTTATCGTTTGATTCACCGTTTAGGGCGTGTTGCGACGGTACTTGGCATACTCGCTTTCACTTATCTTTTTATTCGTTTACTGACGATAAATGATATCTCTCTATTATTAGAAAATCGTCATTTTCAATGGGATAAATTTTTAATTGCTGTTTCGCTTTCAGCATCATGGCAGATTTCATTTTCGCCTTATGCATCGGACTATTCACGTTACCTTCCTAGTAAAACGCCATCGTCGAAAGTTTTTTTTGCCATTTGGTCAGGTTCGGTTATTGGTTCACAAATATCAATGGTATTAGGCGTATTTGCTGCGGCACTGGCCGGTAGTCAGTTTTCAGGTAATGAGGTTGGTTATATCGTTAGTCTGGGGGCTAACGGTATTATGGCAGCGCTACTTTATTTCAGTATTGCTTTTGGAAAGGTAACTATTTCAACCCTGAACGCCTATGGTAGTCTTATGTGCCTCACCACGATCATCAGTGGCTTCAAGGGGAATATTAACCATAATAAGTACCAGAGATTGGCTGTTGTGATTTTTATTGTTGGCGTTTCCACCTGTTTGGCATTTTTGGCTAAAGATGATTTTTTGAGGGCATTTAGAGCATTTTTGCTTTTTTTACTGACATTTTTTACGCCTTGGGCGGCCATTAACATAGCTAGCTTCTATTTTGTATCTAAAGGGCATTATGATAATGCTTCATTACTTGACCCTGATGGATGCTATGGGCGTTGGAATTTTTTTGGTATCAGTATTTATTTTTTAGGTGTTTTAATTCAAATTCCATTTATTTCAACCACACTCTACACAGGGCCGATATATACTTGGTTAGGTACTGATATTTCATGGATAGTGGGGTTAATCGTTCCGGCTACGCTTTACTCTGTTTTTGGTCATCAGAAGGCTAACGTATTGCGATCGCTAGAAAACAGTCATTAAGCAGCGATGTTTGCCGCACGCATTATTCCCACCTACCTGAAGCTTACAGTGAAGCGGTATTAAGCGCGGTTATTTAGTCTTGCTTTAGTCTTGCGCTCAAACGAGCACCATGGGTGCTCGTTTATCATTAGTAGCATAGCGCTTAGGGTACATATGTTACTGAAGTTGCATGTACCACTTGTAAAGTGGATCAGAAAATAAAGGATTTACCCTGCTTAAGCGCCAAATCGCAAGCTTTCTGTTTCACTTTCTCGGTAATTTCTGAATTCCCTAAGCTATTCAGATCCAATTTTTTACCGTCACCTGTACTCAGCAAACCGTCAATGCCTTGCTGAAAATCTGCGCTTTTTGCACTAGCTGGGTTAGCGGTATCCAGTTTATCAAGTAACTTATCCTTCACCGCCGCCGCGTCACCCCCAGAAAGGATGTTATTTTTCACACAGTATTGCAAGATACCTGCAGCGTTGTTCATGTTACCCGCGCTAAGGGCCTTTTCACCACCGTTTAACAACCCAGTGAGTGAAGACAGTGACATACTTTCACCGCTCGCGCCGCCACCTGATTTGCTTAACTGACCGGCCGCGCTGTTGATAGAATCCATCAACCCAGCAGCCTGAACAGTACTTGCAACCATGACAGTGCCCATGGTTAATGCTAGCAATAAGCGATGTGTCGTGCTCATAAAGGTAAATCTCCTGTATCTTCAAAATGAATGGTATTGTTGCTGCTTAAATCATAGCCTTCAATATTGCGTATTCCGACAATTTCCTTTTCTCGTACAGCCAAACAGTTTTCGGATTGATTGCCGTCGACGCTGAAGACGACTACCTGTACATCGTGTGCTTCATAAAGATAGGACAATAGAGAGAAACTACCATACCAAAAAATAAAAAAACAAATTTATTAAAAGTTTGAGGAGGCGGAGGGAATAAATAGACTTATATACTCTAAATAATTCGAGTTGCATGAAGGTGGCAACGCAGCGAATCCCCAGGAATTTACTTATGCAAGGGACTCGAGTGAGCGAGGAAAGTCAACACACATATAGTTTGAACTATGACGAGTAAAGCTGTTGGGGTTGATGATTGCGTACAATTTTGGCTTATCAGAGGGAGTGTAAACTGACGAGAGTTTCATTAACTGAGACCCGCAACACAGCCCTTGGTTATCACATTGAAGATTCAACTTGCCGCATTTGGACGTTAACTCAGGCTTTTGTTAAATTTGGCGGTGAGGGAGGGGTTCGAACCCTCGATACGCTTTCACGTATACACACTTTCCAGGCGTGCTCCTTCAGCCACTCAGACACCTCACCGTTTTGCCATTAACAGCGCTCT
The DNA here is from genome assembly GCF_033095805.1 of Serratia sp. UGAL515B_01. Lineage (NCBI taxonomy): Bacteria > Pseudomonadati > Pseudomonadota > Gammaproteobacteria > Enterobacterales > Yersiniaceae > Serratia > Serratia sp. UGAL515B_01. The sequence continues at coordinate 1,605,267 of NZ_CP109901.1, forward strand.
ATGCTGTTAATGGGGCTAATGTAGGAGAGTCGAATGCCAACGTCAATACTCTTCTTCTATAAGCAAGTCTGTTAAGCCAAAATGACAACAATCTGCTGATTTGACAGACGAATATTGCTTTAGCGGTGCGCGATGGTGTTAAACGTTGCCATTAGCCGAACGCAAACAGGTAAATCTAGTTTTATGCTTGAGTCGACAAATAAAGTGGGAAAAGACACATACAAATCCAAAGGAAGCCAACAATGAACATCATTTTCTATCATCCGTATTTTGACGTGCAGGATTGGTTGACGGGAATGGCTCAACGCCTGCCGCAAGCCAACCTCAGGGCATGGAAGCCGGGAGACGATCGTCCTGCTGATTATGCACTCGTGTGGCGCCAGCCTCATGAAATGCTGGCAAATCGGCGTGATCTGAAAGGTGTGTTTGTCTTGGGAGCAGGGGTTGATGGCGTCTTGGAGCAGGAGCGTCAACACCCAGGGACTTTGCCTGCCGGAGTTCCGTTGCTCAGGCTAGAGGATACTGGCATGGTGCAACAGATGAAGGAATATGCGCTGGCATGCGTTTTACGCTATTTCCGCCGTTTTGATGAGTACCAATTACAGCAGCAGAAACAAGAGTGGTTACCATTAGAACCCCATCAACAAGGCAATTTTACGGTCGGCATTCTAGGGGCTGGGGTGTTGGGAGGAGGTGTGGCCCAAAAACTGGTGGAGTTTGGCTTTAACGTGCGTTGCTGGAGCCGCAGCCACAAAAATATCGCAGGCGTACAAAGTTTTGCTGGAAAGGAACAGCTAATCGCGTTTCTTGATGGGACACGTCTATTGATCAATCTGTTGCCGAATACGCCGGAAACGGTCGGTATTCTAAATCGGCGCTTGTTTACCCGTCTGGTGCCGGGGGCCTATTTGATTAATCTGGCTCGTGGAACGCATCTGGTGGAAGACGATCTGCTGCTGATGCTGGAGCAAGGGCAAATTGCAGCAGCGACGCTTGATGTGTTCGTTAAAGAACCACTACCGCAACCCCATGCATTCTGGCTTCATCCCCGTGTCACCATGACGCCACATATTGCTGCTGTTACTTTACCTGAACAGGCGATGGATCAGGTCAGTGCGAATATTCTGGCTATTGAAGGCGGAAAGTCACCGACTGGACTGGTGGATATCCAACGCGGCTACTAGATGATTTCATTAACCGTACGTGAGGGGGGGGGTGGCGGCCATTGGTGCTCAGAGTCATGCATGAGTCACACAGTTTGGTGGTGCAAATAAGCGGCTAACAACCTAGCAATGCGCTAAAATGCTCGCAGCCCCAAGGGGACACCCCAAAAGCCATCCGCCTTGATGACAGGCTTTTGCGTTTGCGACGGCAAGGCATAAGGGACACAGTCTAGTGATCCTGGTGGACGTTTAAAGAAGGAAGATAAATGTATCCTGTTGATTTACATATGCATACCGTTGCCAGTAGCCATGCCTATAGTACTCTGCACGACTATATCGCTGAAGCAAAGCGCAAAGGCATAACGCTGTTTGCAATCACTGACCATGGGCCTGATATGGCAGATGCGCCGCATTACTGGCACTTTATGAATATGCGTGTCTGGCCGCGTCTGGTGGATGGGGTTGGTATCCTGCGTGGTATTGAAGCTAATATCAAAAACCTAGCCGGTGATATTGACTGTACCGGCCCAATGCTCAATGAAATTGACCTGATCATTGCTGGATTTCATGAGCCGGTTTTTGCGCCTCAAGGCAAAGCCGCTAACACTGAAGCGATGATTGCCGCTATGGCACAGGGGGACGTTCATATCATCAGTCATCCTGGCAACCCGAAGTATCCTATCGACATCCCTGCGGTAGCGGCGGCAGCGGCGCAGTATGACGTCGCGTTGGAGCTCAATAACTCCTCCTTTAGCCATTCGCGCAAGGGAAGTGAAGAGAATTGTCGCGCTATAGCGGCTGCGGTACGTGATGCGGGAGGATGGTTGGCTCTTGGCTCTGATTCGCACGTGGCTTTTTCTCTTGGCGGTTTTGAACACTGTGAACGTATTATTGAGGACGTTGCTTTTCCGTCAGCGCGTATCCTGAACGAGTCACCGCGCCGCATACTGGACTTTCTTGAGCAGCGCGGTAAGCCCGCGATTGCGGAGTTGGCCGTTCTGTGACATCGTCGCGGAAAATTTTTTGTCTTGTATAGGGCGTTATCATGAATGAGTTTTCTGTTGTTTGCCGGGTGTTGGGTACTCTTTTTTATCGCCAGCCGCAGGATCCGTTACTGGTACCACTTTTGACCCTGATCACAGAGGGAAAACTTAAGCAGCATTGGCCGCTGGAACAGGATGAATTACTGACTCGTCTACAACAGCATTGTGATGCCCATTTATTAGCCACTGATTTCAATGCGCTGTTTGTTGGCAGTGAATGTAGTGTTTCACCGTTCCGTTCGGCCTATATTGCAGACGCAAACGAGATGCAAGTACGCGTTTTCCTGCAGCAACGTGGCATGCCTTTGGGCGAACCTCCGGTCGATCACTTTGGTTTGTTACTGCTAGCGGCCTCTTGGCTGGAAGATCAATCGCAAGAAGACGAGACACAGGCACAAATCACCTTGTTTGATGAGTTTTTACTGCCGTGGTGCGCGCGTTTTCTGGGTAAGGTTGAAGCGCATGCAACCAACAGTTTCTATCGGACTTTGGCTGTACTGACCCGTGAGGCGATTGCTACAATGCGTGATGAGCTGGCTGAATATGAGCAGCAGGAAGAAGAACCGGGCGAAGACGAGTAGTGTGATAGGGGCGCAGTTGATGCAAAACTGCGCCCTGAAGGATTGTTAGTCGGTGAAAGGGATCACCAACTGACCCGGTTTGACTTCCAGTCCCTTGGCCAGTTTTCGCGCCAGCGCCTCGGTTTTACTTCTCTCTGGTTCCAGAACAAACGCTGGCTGTAGATCGAAATAGGCTTTCAGTGATTGATTGAGATAAGGCGTCAGTGCTTTCATCACCGTATCCATCTTTTCCGGTTGCACTTTGTAATCAATCAACTCCATTTCTTTAAGGAATATTGCCCCCTTCTCAGGGTCATAGATGGGCTGTGCTTTCAATGTCAGTTGCAGCTCTGCATCCTGCGGCCCGAGTATCGAGGTGATACTCACCTTGGCATTGCCAGATAGCGTGACTTTGCCCGGTTCAGTGCGGCCTATCTGGCTTTGCAACTGGGTTAACACGATATTGGCATCAACCAGCCCCTGTACCCCAATTTGCTTTTTATAGTTATTGTGTTTTTGCAGGTAATCATTCACTTCCTGCTCACTGATGGTGTATTGGGTTAATGGGGTGCAACCAGCAAGCAGGCTGGCAAATACCAGTACTGCTATGCTCATTAAGATCTTTTTCATTCGTTCCTCGTAACACTGTCGATGGATATGCTGGAGAACATAGATTTTACCTTCTTGATTTCAATCAGTTGCTTGAAAAACGGCATGTAAAACGCTTGGCTGCCAGCAAAGGAAAATTTGTTCGGCGAGCAGGATAACAGATGATGTAACGCAATGGGTGTTTTAGCATGCATATCCTGCTGGAACTGATTACTACCACGGTACTTCAATAGATAAAGTATGGCCTGTTGTTAAGTCGGTTTTGAGTATCGTGCTGATGCCGAAGGCGGGATCTGGACGATGTCTATGCCATTATCCGCAAATCGGCACTAGGCAGTCTCCTTTAACTTCCTACGGTACCCTCGTAGACCAAAAAGTCTGTTTGCTGCGTCGTTGGCAGCAAACTATTGCTCCATATCTAGCAGTAACGGGACTTCACTGCGTTTTGCCATTCGGTTGCGATAGGTTTCCACGTTATTGGGCCATGCCACTCCTGCCACTATCGATAATGAACGCAACAGCGAGAAAAGCTGAATGTCATCCTCAGTAAGAACGCCATTGACCGCATCTGGGGATACGATAAGCGTTGAGAGTGTCTGCAGGTCATCCTCCAACTGGACAATCAAATCAGCACTGTCGGCAAGCAGGGCAGGAAAATTAACGGTCGCGCTCTGTTTTTTATCAGTGAAATAACGACGCGCGTTGTCAGTGGCGAACTCTTCGAAATCGGCATTGGCAAAACGCGGCAGTAATAGTTTGTTGGCGTAACTGTAGGTATGGTTTAGCCAGGTAGCGATCGCAGGATTGTTTTGCCCTAGCAGGATAGGGTTACCGTCCAGGCCATCGACATAATGAATAATATCCATACTTTCAGGCATAAAAGTGCCGTCGTTTTTTTGCAGGATTGGGGCCATTTTCTGGCCAATCATGTCAGTAGGCGTGGTGACATCGTCGTAGAGCAGGGTAACTAAGCGGACGGGCAGATCCTTCAGGCCGAAAATCATGCGTGCTTTCACACAAAATGGGCAATGATCGTAAATGAACAGTTTCATGCTTGCTTCCTTCGTCAGGTTTTAAAAGCAATAATTACCACAGCCAACGCGGGTTGCTGTACAAGGTTGTGGCACTGGCAATGCGTCATAGTAAACTTTTCCGCACGTATTTTCTTGCTCACTGACGCGCAACAACAGAAAAAGGATCAGGCTACGGTGCTCTTCAGGTACGACTGATCATCACGGTCTCGCCAGGACGACGATCACATATCTGAATGACTCAACCCTCTCTGACTACCTCTGGTGTTACAGCACGCGGATGGAATTGCCAATACAAGGCAAACAGCGTGATAAAGCCAACCACCCCGAGGAGGAACCAAGGCAGTTCTGGTCTGCCTAGTGCATGCCCGGTATCATACATCCAGCCGCCACCGGTGTAGCCTAATGCACCACCAAGGGCCAGCCCCAGACGGCTGAATCCCATATAGCTTCCACGAGCACGAGCGTCAGCAAGCGAGGCACTCAGGGTTTCGCGCGCAGGTTCGGCAATAATAGATCCTAGATAGAAGCTACAGATCAGGATAAAGACCGTTTGTAAACTTGCAGCAAGACCGATGGGGATCAGGCTCAGGGTCATCAACAGTAGACCCATCATCAGACGCTGTTCCAGCCTGAAGTGTTTTTCGCTCCAACGTGCTAATGGATACAGTAGGGAGAGCGATAACGTAGCCTCAATGGCATACATCCATTTTACTGCCGACGGAGTGCCGGCGATTTCGTTAACCAAAATCGGCAGCATCAACATGACCTGTACTGACAGTATGTAATAACCTGTCAGCGTAAGCACATAGATCAGAAAACGGCGATCGCGCAGCACCAGCATCATGCTTTCTCTCATTGGTGTGCGCACGGTTGAAATACGGTAGGCAGGAAGCAGCCAGGCGTTCCATCCTGCAGCCAACACGAAAATGCCCGCACCCACCCAGCAGACAAAATGAAAATCGTATTGCAGCAGCCAGCTGCCGATTAATGCGCCAACAACGGCTCCGGCACTGTCTTGCATCATCAGAAGAGAGAAAAACCGGCTGCGCTCATGTGGGCGGGTTAATTTAATGACCAGAGCCGTACGCGGAGGATCAAACAAGGTACCGCCAATCGCTGAAAGGGCACAGGAAAACAGCAGTATCCAAGGTCTATCTGCCATTGCCATGGTGGCAAAGCCAGCCGCACGCAGTAACATGCCGGTGACAATCATCGGTTTGGCACCCAATCGGTCGGCAATCGCTCCCCCAAAGATCCCCAGACCCTGTTGAACCAATTGGCGCAACCCTAATGCAAGCCCCACGATTAGCGCAGCCCAGCCGAGTTGATCGACAAAACGGATGGAAATAAGTGGGAAGACAACAAAAAAACCTAAAACGACCAACAGGTTGTCGAATAATAAAAAATACTTACCCAAGCTCCGAGCTTGCGATAATAGAGACATGCTTCACCACGAACCATTTATAAAGGGGAGAAAGGCCACGGGTTTATTCTCTACCCTATGCACTGAAGCGGAAAGGGGGGTTATAGATAATATTTTTTTATCGTCAATATGTTACGTGAGCGATAAAAAAGTGCAAAAAACAACCAAGAATGTTTGATTGCCTAATTACTGAACAGAAAGGGTCTTACCTGCCGAGCAAGCTGCGGTTATATTAACTGAGCGTACGTGTGGTTCCGTACCCTTTATTAATCATCATTAGGTTGATGCTGAAGACAATAAGGTTAATCATTCAAACGCTCATCTAAATCAATACTTCTTATCGTACCGTTTTGACTACGGGAGAAATGATGTTCGGCTATCGCTCTGCATCACCGAAAGTAAGTCTTACTACCGACAGGTTGATCGTCCGTTTGGTTCACGAACGGGATGCCTATCGTTTGGCTGATTATTATGCCGAAAACCGGGCTTTCCTGAAACCTTGGGAACCAGTACGTGACGAGAGCCACTGTTATCCCTCTGGTTGGCAGGCGAGGTTGGGCATGATTACGGAAATGCAAAAACAGGGTGGCGCTTACTATTTTATTTTGCTCGATCAAGACGAGCACGAAGTACGTGGTGTTGCCAATTTCAGCAATGTGCTGCGCGGTTCTTTTCATGCTTGCTACCTTGGATATTCTCTTGGTGAGAAGTGGCAGGGGCAGGGGTTGATGCAGGAAGCATTGCAATCATCTATTCGTTATATGCAACGCCAGCAAAGGATGCATCGTATTATGGCTAACTACATGCCGCACAACCAACGCAGCGGTGCATTGCTTACGCGCTTGGGTTTTGAACGGGAGGGTTACGCCAAGGACTATTTGTTGATTGACGGAAAGTGGCAGGATCATGTGCTCACTGCATTGACTAATAAAGAATGGCTACCATTAAGCTGAGGCCGCAAATGAAATATGAATTGAATGCTAAAGAAGCCAGAGTTATTGGTTGCCTGCTTGAAAAGCAGGTCACTACGCCCGATCAATATCCACTCTCTTTAAATGCCATTACCTTGGCGACTAATCAGAAAACCAACCGGGAACCGGTGATGGAGCTGGCAGAAAGTGAGGTGCAGCAGATCCTTGATTTATTGGTGCGAAAACACTTTTTGCGCACGACGAGCGGTTTTGGTAACCGGGTCATAAAATATGAGCAGCGTTTTTGTAATTCCGAGTTTGGTCAACTGAAATTATCTCCAGCCGAGGTGGCTGTGGTTACTACACTGTTGTTGCGTGGTGCGCAGACTCCCGGGGAACTACGTACTCGTACTAACCGAATGCATGAATTTAGTGATGTCAGCGAAGTTGAAGAGGTCTTGCAGCAGTTGACAGCGCGTGAGGATGGTCCCTTTGTGGTTCGCCTAGCACGTGAGCCTGGCAGGCGTGAAAGCCGATTTATGCACTTGTTCAGTGGACAGATTGATGAAGCCCCTGTTGAAAAATTAAGGGCTGAAGGTAGTGATCTACACGAACGCGTTGCGGTATTGGAAGCCGAAGTTGCCGTGTTAAAACAGCAACTCCAAGAACTGCTGGCATGAGAACATCATGAGTAAATTACGTATTGGCGTCGTCGGATTAGGGGGGATTGCACAGAAAGCCTACCTGCCATTGCTCAGCCAGGCAACGGACTGGCAATTGGTAGGCGGTTTTTCACCCAATCAGCCGAAGGCTCAATTCATCTGCGATAGTTACCGCATGGGCTGTTTTTCCCGTCTTGATAGCCTAGCGCAGCAGTGTGATGCGGTGTTTGTGCACAGTAGTACTGCCAGCCATTTCCATGTGGTTAGTGAATTGCTAAAGCATGGCGTAGATGTTTACGTTGATAAACCGTTAGCGGAAACCCTGCAGCAAGGAGAGCAACTGGTAGAGCTGGCAAATAAATGTCGTAAGACACTTATGGTTGGCTTTAATCGCCGCTTTGCGCCTCTTTATCGTCAATTGAAACAGCAAATGCAGTTACCCGCATCAATACGGATGGATAAACATCGTGCTGACAGCGTTGGTCCCAACGATCTCAATTTTACGCTGTTGGATGATTACTTGCATGTAGTGGATACCGCACTATGGCTGGTTGGTGGTATAGGGAACCTACAGAGTGGTTGCCTGCGTGCTAACGAAGCAGGTGAAATGCTTTACGCTGAACATCACTTTTCCTGTGGAGAGACACAGGTGACGACCTGTATGCATCGCCGTGCGGGTAGCCAGCGGGAGAGCGTGCATGCGGTAACCGATGGTGCCGTTTATCAAGTGAATGACATGCGCCAATGGCTGCGCGAAGATCGGTTAGGTGTTGTCGAACAGCCGGTGCCAGGATGGCAAACTATGCTGGCACAGCGTGGTTTTGAAGGGGCGGTACAGCATTTTATTCAGGCTGTCAGCAATCAGACAGTACCAGAAACCACTGGTGAGCAGGCGCTTCATGCACAACGACTGATTGAAAGTATGCTGCTTAAGGCCGGGTAACCCCATGTAACATATGACGGTAGCTATTACTGGCTTGGGTACGTAGACTATCGCCACTCAACGGACGCCTGCGGATGCAGGCGTTGATATTTACACATCGTACTCATCAGAAAAACCACATGAATCTACTAAAATCACTGGCCGCCGTCAGTTCGATGACCATGTTCTCGCGGGTGCTGGGCTTTGCGCGTGATGCCATTGTTGCTCGCGTCTTTGGTGCAGGGATGGCCACCGATGCTTTCTTTGTGGCATTCAAGTTGCCTAACCTGCTGAGGCGCATTTTTGCAGAAGGGGCTTTTTCACAGGCGTTTGTCCCCATTCTTGCAGAATACAAAAGTCAACAAGGGGAAGAGGCAACGCGAACCTTTATTGCCTATGTCTCTGGTTTATTGACGTTAGTGCTTGCCGTGGTGACGATATTAGGAATGTTGGCTGCGCCGTGGGTGATTTACGTTACCGCACCGGGATTTACCGATACGCCGGACAAGTTTGCTCTCACCTCAGCTCTTTTGCGCATCACTTTTCCTTATATTCTTCTGATTTCACTGGCTTCACTGGTGGGGGCTATCCTTAATACCTGGAATCGCTTTTCTATTCCGGCGTTTGCGCCCACACTGCTCAACGTCAGTATGATTGGCTTTGCGCTGTTTGCTGCCCCCTATTTCCACCCGCCAGTATTAGCGCTGGCCTGGGCGGTGCTTGCCGGGGGCGTGCTGCAACTGGGCTACCAGTTACCGCATTTGAAGAAGATAGGCATGCTGGTATTACCGCGCTTGAAGCTGAAAGATGCGGGGGTATGGCGAGTGATGCGCCAAATGGGGCCAGCAATTTTAGGCGTTTCTGTTAGCCAGATTTCACTGATTATCAACACCATCTTTGCTTCGTTCCTGGTTTCTGGGTCTGTTTCATGGATGTATTATGCTGACCGACTGATGGAGTTTCCTTCCGGCGTGCTGGGGGTTGCTCTCGGGACTATCTTGTTGCCTTCTTTGGCAAAGAGCTTTTCAAGTGGCAATCATGATGAATACAACCGCTTGATGGATTGGGGGTTGCGTTTGTGCTTTTTACTGGCTCTACCCAGTGCCATCGCGCTGGGTATTTTGGCCAAACCACTCACTGTCTCACTCTTTCAGTATGGGAAATTCACGGCTTTTGATGCGGCGATGACGCAGCGTGCGTTGGTGGCTTATTCTGTCGGCCTGATGGGCCTGATTGTGGTGAAAGTACTGGCCCCGGGGTTTTACTCGCGCCAAGACATTAAAACACCTGTCAGGATTGCTATTATCACGTTAATCATGACGCAAGTAATGAACCTGATGTTTATTGGCCCATTGAAGCATGCCGGGCTTTCACTCTCAATTGGTCTGGCGGCGTGCCTGAATGCGTCGCTGCTTTACTGGCAACTGCGTAAGCAGAAGATCTTCCAGCCGCAGCCAGGCTGGGTAACCTTCCTCGTCAAACTGGTGGTGGCTGTGTTAGCCATGTCTGCCGTTTTGCTGGCGATGATGTGGTTTATGCCAGCCTGGGATCAAGGCAATATGCTGGCCCGCCTGCTGCGTCTGGCAGCGGTTGTTGTGGCCGGGGCGGTTAGCTATTTTGCTGCGTTGGGGATGTTAGGTTTTCGGCCAAGAGACTTTGCACGACGGGTAGTTTGATACTGAGCCCTACGATGAGATCGTACTCGTTAATTGCCAGTAGTGCAGGTGCAGACCCAAAGCCAAAGCCATTGAGATAAAAAAGGCCATAGATGAATTATCATCCACGGCCCTAATTCTCTCGCCATATTTTTATGCCTAATTCACCCAAACGAGGTTTTTAAGCATTTTGGCGATAAACGATAGCTGCCAAACAGGCGGCTATTCGCTCACTTCTTGTCACTAATACTGGTTTTACATCCGTTCTACGGTATCAATACCTAACGTTTCTAAACCTGTTTTCAGCGTTTTGGCGGTCAGCAAAGCCAACTTCAGGCGACTCTGACGCGTTTCTTGGCTGTCTGCATTCAGGATCTGGCAGTGTTCGTAGAAACCAGAGAATAGCCCCGCCAGATCGTAAAGATAACTACACATCACGTGTGGCGTCCCTTCGCGGGCGACGACGGTGATCGTTTCTTCGAACTGTAACAGGCGAGTCGCCAGCGCTATTTCACGCTCATCACTCATAACCAGTGGCAGCGTCAGGTGGCTTTCATCAACGCCCGCACGTTTGAACACAGAAGCTACGCGGGTGTAGGCATACTGCATATAGGGTGCGGTATTGCCTTCGAAGGCCAGCATGTTGTCCCAATCAAAAATGTAGTCAGTTGTCCGGCTTTTTGACAGGTCGGCGTATTTCACCGCGCCGATACCGACAGCATTAGCCACGCTTCGCATTTCATCATCAGGCATATCGGGGTTTTTCTCGGCGATCAACTTGCTGGCGCGCTCGATGGCTTCATCCAGCAGATCCGAGAGTTTTACCGTGCCGCCAGAGCGGGTTTTGAATGGTTTGCCATCTTTACCTAACATCATGCCGAACATATGGTGTTCAAGAGGAACGGAGTCTGGCACATAACCCGCTTTGCGAACGATAGTCCAGGCCTGCATAAGGTGCTGATGCTGGCGTGAATCGATGTAATACAGAACGCGATCGGCACCCAGAGTCTCGAAACGGTATTTGGCACAGGCGATGTCGGTTGTGGTATACAAATATCCACCATCCCTTTTCTGGATGATCACCCCCATCGGGTCGCCATCTTTATTCTTATATTCCTCAAGGAAGACAACCGTAGCACCTTCGCTTTCTACTGCCAGTCCTTTTGCTTTCAGATCGGCGACAATGTTCGGCAGCATGGTGTTGTACAGGCTTTCACCCATGACGTCATCTTCGCTCAGTGTCACGTTCAAACGGTTATAGGTGATCTGGTTCTGCGCCATGGTGATATCAACCAGTTTGCGCCACATTTTCAGGCAGTACTCGTCACCGCCTTGTAGTTTCACGACGTAACTACGGGCACGCAGGGCGAACTCTGGGTCTTCGTCGTAGTTTTTCTTTGCTTCGCGGTAAAATTGCTCAAGGTCAGAGAGCCCCATATCACTGGCGTTCTCGTTTTGCATTTTCTCCAAGTAGGCGATCAACATGCCGAACTGAGTCCCCCAGTCACCAACATGGTTAGCTCGGATGACCTTATGACCCAAAAACTCCTGGGTGCGAGCAGCGGCATCACCAATGATGGTAGAACGCAGGTGGCCTACGTGCATCTCTTTCGCGACGTTTGGTGCAGAATAGTCGATCACAATGGTTTGTTGCTTGACCGGAGCTACGCCCAGTTTCGGTGCGCTCAGTGCTACATCGGCCTGACGAGCAACCCACTCGCTGTTCAGGAAAATATTGATAAACCCCGGGCCTGCGATTTCCACTTTGCTGGCAATATCACCCAGATCAAGCAGTTGCGTGACTTTCTCTGCCAATTGTCGCGGAGGCATACCGAGTTTCTTGGCAACGGACATGACGCCGTTAGCCTGATAATCACCAAACTGCGCTTTAGCGGATTGACGAATCTGAGCTTCGCAATCTGCTGGCGCACCTGCGGCAATCAGCGCCTGGCTGACTTTATCTGATAGTAGAGCCTGAATATTCACCGGGTTACCTTAATAACGAACGAGGGCGGCACATACGCCCTTCGGATTCAACGGTGGTTCCATACCCGTCATCCTTCAAGTTGCATCCATTCTGATGACTTGAAATCCAAAGAGTATGTGGCCGTAAATTGTATCGGCGACCAACCACAAAACAGGCGATGATTGTAACCGATCAGACAGGCCACGTCAGTAACTGACGCGGGATGATGGTGCGAAAGGAGAGTAAAAAAGTATGATGAAAAAGCGTTATCTACGGGATGTAAATCTGGTGTAAAAACCTACAGATTATTGATGCTTTAGCGTTTTCTATTGTGATGCTCGTATTGCGCATATATGCGCTCAACGGTCGGCTAATCTGCATCACTCAAAACCGTAGTATTATTTCGCTCAGGGATTTAGGTAATTGCCCTTTGTTGTTTAACCGTTTTATAGCCCGGACATTAAGTTTTAATTAATGAAAACAATGAATTGAATATCCTATTGGTAAATTTGCTTCAGTAGCATTCAACAGGTAAATTATGGGTCTTCTTTCTGCACATCCTTGGAACAACTGAGACCCCTATGGCCCACCTGTCATCGATTGACGCACTTAATGATCTGGCAATGGATTTACCCCGTTTTGAATTGGCGCTAGAGCAGTTTGCGCAAAAATTACATCTCGATCTTGCACAGTTCAAGGCTGACCATATCTCGGTTCGTTGTCATCAGAATACAACTGCCGATCGTTGGCGAAGTGGGTTTATGCAGTGTGGTTCCTTACTCTCGGAAACGATGATAAATGGCAGGCCAATTTGTCTGTTCGATCTTGCAATCCCTGTCAAACTTGGCCCCTGGCAGATAGACTGCATAGAACTGCCTTATCCAGGTGAAAAGCGCTATCCCCATGAAGGATGGGAGCATGTGGAGTTAGTATTGAGTGGCGATCCTGCTACGCTATACGCACGTGCATTAGAACAACTGGCAGACGAAGCTTTGTTACTACCGGGAATTAAGCTTAAGCAGAGTTCGCCAAGTGCCGAGGGGGAGCGTTTGCCAAACCCAACGCTGGCGATCACCGACGGCAACATAACTGTTAAATTCCATCCATATCATATTCGCGACATTGTGGCCAGCGAGAGCGCCTAGCTGCTATGAACGCTTTGGGCCGCTGATTCAACCACTCCCGGTAACAAAACCACCCATTCAGGCTTGATGCTCCATCCGTAGCGCTCTAACATGCGCTGGGTAAAAACCGTAACAAGCTCAGGGGATGGATAACCGTAACCAAAAATGCCATGTAAAACACGTTGTTGCAGTGCTTTGATCACGGAGGGTGGAGAGAGGAAGTCAGTATCAGCGACCCAAAGCGGGATAACGTCCCGGTCACGATATTTACCCCACTTAACGCTATCGCTGTGACTGCGGTCGACCCATTGATCAAAATTGAATGACATAGTTATCCCCCTGAGTCAGTTCGTTACGTAGGTCTATACTTCAAGTTCATTCAAGTTGCAGGACAAAAACGCGATGCGTTTTTGAGCGGCGCTTGTGCTGCCCCCGGTGGGGTGGTGCCTAAATTTGGGCGAGTAACGCAATAAGCGAACAAGACCCTAGGCTGCGTCCCTTAACTGTACGCGAACAACGCAGCAATGCACGTCAATGGCGTCAGCCCGTAGGGGCTGCGACGGCACCACGGACAGTTAAGGGACACAGCCTAGAAACATAGTTCACTATGTGACAGGGGGATGGGCTGGTTTGAACGCTAAGAGCCATTGCTCTTCAGGGCGAGTCCCACGGATGGGACGAGAAACCGTGGTAACCCTAACCCCTGCAGCTTGAAGGACGACGAGTATAAAACCTACGGCTATATTCTGTGAGGATGTGCTGTGGATCTCAAGCTGCTTGTAAGGTTACGCTGGAATCGCTCTGTTAGTGAGGTTTTAACCTTGCTCAGCGCCGCTGAGTCAGTGACCACCGCTTGAGAAACGCAGGATATCATTATTCCTGCTGTGTTTTTGGCCGTTTTTGGGGGTAACAATGATTAAACTGGAAGTCTGTTGCTATAGCGTAGATTGTGCGATAACGGCTGAACAGGCAGGTGCAGACCGTGTTGAATTGTGTGCAGGTCAAGCTGAAGGAGGATTGACGCCCAGTTTTGGATCTCTAAGACTGGCTAGGGAAAGGCTGACGCTCCCCGTTCACCCGATAGTACGCCCACGTGGAGGGGATTTCTGCTATAACGCCTCGGAGTTCGACGTCATAAAGGATGATATTGCGCAAATTCGCGAGATGGGTTTTGCCGGCGTGGTGGTCGGTATGCTGGATGACGAAGGGCATATTGATCTACCGCGTATGCGTGACGTAATGAAATTGAGTGGAGATATGGCCGTCACTTTCCACCGGGCTTTTGACATGTGCCAAAACCCAATGGTGGCACTGGCTCAACTGACACAGTTAGGTGTAGCGCGTATTCTCACTTCGGGCCAACAGCAAAATGCGGAGCTGGGGCTGCCATTGCTGCGCGATCTGGCGCGTGCTAGCCAAGGGCCAGTTGTCATGGCGGGGGCTGGTGTACGTTTGAGTAATATGCATAAATTTGTCGATATTGGTATTCAGGAATTACATAGTTCTGCCAAGCAGACAGTGCCTTCAACCATGCGTTACCGAAAAGCAGGGGTAACTATGTCTTCAGACAACGAATTCGATGAGTTTAGCCATTACTGCGTAGATGGGGATATGGTAGAAGCAATGAAAAACGCGTTAATGTTAATGAAGCCCTCACTGACCAACGTTTGAAGCTGCGAGAAAAAGTAGCCAGCGGTGAACATGCGCGGGCACAGCTGATAGTGTATTACCTAAGTCACTCTATATTGCCTATCATTTGCAACATAGAGTGACTTGAATTAACTCTAATTGAGTGATTCTGCATCAATTAACGCTTAAAGCTCGCAATCGGGTTGAAAACAGGAGAATTTGTCACTCATACTGCGTGAACCTTTTTACGCTGAACAAGGAGTTCCGAATGGCCGAAGAAACTATTTTCAGTAAAATAATCCGCCGTGAAATTCCAGCGGATGTGATCTATCAGGATGAGTTGGTCACTGCATTCCGTGACATTTCTCCACAAGCTCCCACTCACATACTGATCGTGCCAAACATTCTCATCCCCACGGTGAATGACGTTAAAGTTGAGCATGAGGCTGCATTAGGCCGTATGGTTACCGTCGCGGCCAAACTTGCAGAGCAGGAAGGGATTGCCGAAGATGGTTATCGTTTGGTCATCAATTGTAATCGTCATGGTGGGCAAGAGGTCTACCATATCCATATGCACTTGGTGGGCGGGCGCGTATTAGGCCCGATGCTGCCACGTTAACAGGAGAAAGACCATGCGCTGTTTCGATACAATGCGTTATTTGATGGCGCTGGTGCTCTCTACCGCAATGCTCATGGGGTGCAGTGGTCCGCAGGAAATTGCCGTTAACCATCGACAAACCGTAGTGATGGACCCATCGGTACTGACGGCGGGTATTTGGGCGGACAGCCCGTCTATTACCGAGGATTCAGGGGGTTTAGTAGCCAGATCGCTGCTCAACAATACCCTGAGTACTCCGGTAACGGTGCGTTATCGTTTCTACTGGTATGATAAGCAGGGGTTGGATATTCTGCCCTTTGAAGCACCGCGAACGGTGACTGTTGCAGCGACCTCAGATGCCAAGATTGAATCGCTCAATAGCCATACTGATGCCAAGCGTGTGCGTCTATATGTATTCCTCTAAATATTTATACTCGTCATACTTTAAGTTGCCTTAATGCAACTCGAATTATTTAGAGTATATACCCGTCGTCTTCCATGCAATTCACCGTTAGCGGTTACCTGCTTGGGTAGGCTATGGGAGCGAATTGTGCGTTTTGTTGTAACTTGAGAACCTTGCGTATAGGTCCCATGGGAGAAGGGAAATGAAAAAGTTTCTATTTGTGGCGATAGCCGCGTTAGTGTTGACGGGCTGTCCGTCGCGTCCACCCGAACCATCACAGCCACCAGTGACGGTTAAACCGGTGCCGCAGCCAGAACCAAAACAAGAACCTCAGCCACCGACTGGCGAACTCGTTCCTCAGCCACCGAAGATTCAGCAACTGGATTGGTTGAGCAGCGTTCAACCCTTGGTGAATCAGATGTTGACAGCCGAGGGGGTAATACCAGGTAGCGTGCTGTTATTGGATAGTGTTAAGAACAGCACCAATGGGTCACTGCAGATTGCTAAAGCAACTTCGGCCTTGTATGAGGCGCTGGCTTCCAACAAGGCTTTTACTCTAGTTCCTCATGCGCAGCTGGTGACGGCTAAACAGACGCTAGGCCTGTCGACAGAAGACAGTCTGGGGTCGCGTACTAAGGCTATCGGTCTGGCACGAATTGTTGGTGCCCAGTATGTACTGTATAGCGATGTCAGTGGCGACGTGAAGTCACCGACAATGGAAATGCAACTGATGCTGGTGCAAACCGGTGAGATCGTCTGGTCGGGTAATGGCAACGTCATACAGTGAGAGCCAGATTCGGCAACTTCTTAAGCAATGGCTTCCGGCGGTAAATACCGCCGGTTGTCATTTTAGTGTGGTAGAAGGATTGACGGGGGAAAGTTGGCGTATTGAAAATGAAAATATCAGGCTGTTAGTACGGCAACAAACGCCCATAAAACAGGCGTTAGGCGTCAGCCGTCGGCGTGAGGGGAGAGTGCTCAAGCGCAGTGGACAAGGTATTGGTCCACGGGTGTTGTTACAGTGTAACGATTGCCTGATTGTCGAATGGCTGGAAGGTGAAAAAGTCAGCGAAAATGTTTTTTCTGCACTGAATGCTAGTGGTGAGCTGGCAGCATTGACCGCACAGATACATAAACGTCCACTGAGTGGTTACCGCTTAAATCTGCAGCAGCAATTTTCTGCTTATTGGTCGCAGATTGATCGGCAGCGTATGACCCCCGCCTGGCTGACCTGGCAGCATTACTTCATGCAACACAAGATGCCAAACCCATTGATGATGGCACCGCTGCACATGGATATTCATCTGGGTAACCTGGTGATCCAGGGGGACCGGCTTAGGCTGTTCGACTGGGAATATGCTGCCGATGGCGATATCGCTTTGGAATTGGCGGCACTCTTTCGATTCAATCAATTCACGCTGCATGAGCAACGGCAGTTTTTACGCCACTACACTCAGCAAGGCTACGCTGATTTAGCGCGATTGGATTCGCAGGTACAGCGTTGGTTACCTTGGGTAGATTATCTGATGCTGATGTGGTTTGAAGTCCGTTGGCAGCAGTGCCGAGATCCGGCATTTTTGCGTTGGGGTGCAGCGTTGTACCAGCGTTTTTGTTTATCATCCGTTTTGCCTAATAATCAATCAATACAGCAAAAGTGAGGTGGCCGTGGGCCCAGTTATGCTAGATGTCGTCGGCTATGAGCTAGATGCAGAAGAACGCGAAATTCTTAAACATCCGCAGGTCGGCGGGTTAATTCTGTTTACCCGAAATTTTCACGATGCTGCACAACTTCGCGAACTGGTACGTCAGGTCCGTGTTGCTTCTCATGAACGTTTGGTGATTGCGGTGGATCAGGAAGGGGGACGAGTACAGCGCTTCCATGAAGGCTTTACCCGTTTGCCAGCAGCTCAGTCGTTTGCAGCGCTGAATAACGCCAGTGACGCGGGGCGTCTTGCTCAGGAAGCAGGATGGCTAATGGCATCGGAAATGATTGCGCAGGATATCGATATCAGTTTTGCACCCGTTCTCGATGTTGGTCATACCAGTGCCGCGATTGGTGAACGTTCTTTCCATAGCGATCCAGGGATTGCCATGGCGATGGCCGAGTGCTTTATCCACGGCATGCGTAGCGCAGGCATGAAAACTACGGGCAAGCATTTTCCGGGGCATGGTTCGGTCACTGCTGATTCCCATAAAGAAACGCCGCGCGATACGCGCCCGCTGGAACAAATACGCCGACAGGATATGTCTTTATTCCGTGAACTGATCCAGCGTGAGTTACTGGACGCCGTCATGCCGGCCCACGTCATCTATACTGAGGCAGATCAACGCCCTGCTAGCGGTTCGCCCTATTGGCTAAAAGAGATCCTGCGCAAAGAGCTGGGTTTTGACGGCATTATTTTCTCCGATGATTTATCGATGGAGGGGGCGGCAATCATGGGCAGTTATGCAGAACGTGGTCAGGCAGCGTTGGATGCTGGTTGTGACATGATCCTGGTATGCAATAACCGGGCTGGTGCGGTTAGCGTGCTGGATAACCTGTCCCCGGTCAAAGTAGAGAAAATGAAGCGGTTATATCATCACGGTCAGTTCACCCGTCAGGAACTGCGTGACTCTGACCGTTGGCAAAAGGCGCATAGTGAGTTGAGTCTACTGAGCGAACGTTGGGAAGAGCACAAGCAGCGCTCTGCAGGGTGAATGTTCTGAGTGCCGAAAAATGGCGTTAATGATTCGGGGGGCCGTATCGCGTCCCTAGCTTGTTGCGAGGATCCACATGATTATCTATTTACATGGCTTTGACTCCACCAGTCCCGGCAATCATGAAAAGATTATGCAGTTACAGTTCATCGACCCAGACGTGCGTTTTATCAGTTACAGCACACTGCATCCGCGCCATGATATGCAGTATTTGTTAAAAGAGGTAGATAAGGCGGTCCAGCAGGAAGGGGATGCCAACCCTTTGATTTGCGGCGTTGGTCTAGGGGGGTTTTGGGCCGAACGTATTGGTTTTCTGTGTGGCATCCGCCAAGTGCTCTTCAACCCAAACCTTTACCCGGAAGTGCATATGCGCGGCAAAATTGATCGGCCAGAAGAGTATCGAGATATCGCTACCAAATGTGTGGAAGACTTTCGTGAGAAGAACCATGGTCGTTGTTTGGTTGTACTTTCGCGTCATGATGAAGTGTTGGATAGCCAGCGCAGTGCAGAATTATTGCACAATTATTATGAAATCATCTGGGACGAACAGCAGACACACAAATTTAAGAATATTTCGCCGCATCTGCAGCGTATCAAAGCATTCAAAATGCTGGCGTGATGATGTTTATAAACCCAGTAACATGCCGCGACCGTCATCCCTTCTGGGCTTGGATCGCGGCTTTTTTACCGAATTTTTTGGGGTTGTCCAATAACCTTGAGCTAACTATTTGAATCAAAATCTCAAAAAAAGCCCTCGTCCAGTCTTTATCTAAAAAACTTTGATGTGTATCAATTTTGGTATGACCAAATAACCTCTCATGATATTCTGGCCTCAGATAACAAACTTAACTTAAGCGAACTATATGTAATTTAAGGATATTATTTTTTACCCTTAAATAACAATTGGTTCACATTTAGAGGTTTTTTGACAATGCCAAAGACGAAAATTGTAGTTGTAGGAGGTGGAGCCGGTGGTCTTGAACTGGCAACCAACTTGGGACACAAACTAGGCCGCAAAAACAAGGCTGACATTACCTTAGTGGATCGCAACCACAGCCACTTGTGGAAACCCTTGTTGCATGAAGTGGCAACCGGTTCGTTAGATGATGGTGTGGATGCGCTAAATTATCTGGCGCATGCTCGTAATCATCACTTCAATTTTCAGCTCGGTTCGCTGATCAACATCGATCGCGAGAAAAAAACGCTGCAGCTGACGCAAATTTGCGACGAACAGGGCAGCGAATTGGTTCCCGCCCGCGAACTGAGTTACGACATTCTGGTAATGGCGTTGGGCAGTGTATCGAACGATTTCGGTACTCCAGGCGTTAGAGATAACTGTATCTTTCTAGATAATCCGCACCAAGCACACCGTTTCCATAACGAAATGTTGAACCTGTTTCTCAAGTTTTCAGCCAAACCCGATGAGAAGGAAAGCGTTAATATCGCGATCGTGGGCGGTGGTGCTACCGGCGTTGAGTTATCTGCTGAGCTGCACAATGCGGTAAAACAGCTGCACAGCTACGGTTTTGAAGGGTTGGACAATAGCGCGTTGAAGGTCACTTTGGTGGAAGCGGGTGAACGGATTCTTCCTGCATTGCCACCGCGTATTTCTGCTGCGGCTCATCAGGAATTAAACAATCTGGGGGTCCGTGTATTGACCAATACTATGGTGACGAGTGCCGATACCCATGGTTTGAACACTAAAGGTGGTGAGTTTATCAATGCCGACCTGATGGTTTGGGCGGCAGGGATCAAAGCACCGGATTTTATGAAAGATATTGCCGGGTTGGAAACCAACCGTATCAACCAATTAGTGGTGGAGCCGACATTACAAACCACGCGTGACCCACATATTTTCGCAATTGGTGATTGTGCTTCTTGCCCACGTGAAGGTGGGGGGGTTGTTCCACCGCGTGCCCAGTCTGCACACCAGATGGCTGCGCGCTGTTTTAGCAATATTCTGGCTTTAATGAACGACAAGCCTATGAAGCCTTACGTCTACAAAGACCACGGTTCATTGGTTTCTCTCTCCCGCTTCAGCACCGTCGGTAGCCTAATGGGTAACCTGATGCGCGGGTCGATGATGGTAGAAGGACGTGTGGCGCGTGTCGTTTACATTTCACTGTACCGTATGCACCAAGTGGCGCTGCATGGCTATACCAAAACCGGTTTGATGATGCTAGTGGGAGGGATTAATCGCGTTATTCGGCCGCGTTTGAAAATGCACTGATATTGGCTTGACGTGTTAAGAAACATCGTCGTTTTATCGGGTAAAACCACGTGTAGGCCGCGTGGTTTTCTTCGTCAATGATTGCCCTTACATCATTTGATAATTTATTCCTCTTAATGCGTAGGAATAGCATTATTTGGGTGTTTTAGAGATATTTCTCTCCTTTTTTGCATCTTGGTTGGTTTTTTTGATAGGGTAACCCTCTATCGTTCCATATTTATATAAAATGGATTAACGGATTAAAAGGAGTAAGTTTTGAGTTTTAGTGAAAGTAATAAGGTAAATCACAGCCGTAGTCACATAAATCCTCCTGTATTTTATATCTCTGCTGCTTTAATTCTTATTTTGGTTTCTTGCGCTGCTGCTTTTCCCGAGTTTGCTGATCGTAAACTTAAAATATTGCAACAAGCGATTTTTATTAACGCCAGTTGGTTCTATGTGCTGGCAGTCGCCTTGATCCTACTTAGTGTTACGTTTCTTGGGCTTTCCCGCTACGGTAGCATTAAACTGGGACCTGACCACGCCCAGCCCGATTTCAGCTATCTTTCTTGGTTTGCCATGTTGTTTTCTGCTGGGATGGGGATCGGCCTGATGTTCTTTGGTGTGTCGGAGCCTGTGATGCACTACGTTTCTCCACCCACTGGCACGCCGGAAACAGTGGAGGCGGCCAAACAGGCAATGCGCCTTACCTTCTTCCACTGGGGTCTGCATGCTTGGGCAATATATGCCATTGTTGCGCTGATTTTAGCATTTTTTAGTTATCGTCACGGTTTACCATTGACACTACGTTCGTCGCTTTATCCTATTATTGGCGATCGCATATATGGCCCGCTGGGGCATGCCGTTGATATTTTTGCAGTGATTGGAACCGTATTCGGTGTCGCGACCTCTTTGGGTTACGGTGTCTTGCAGGTGAATGCCGGTTTGAATCACTTATTTGGTATTGCTATAAATGAAACGGTGCAAACGGTATTAATTGTTGTTATTACTGGATTGGCAACTCTTTCTGTGGTGTCGGGATTAGATAAAGGTATTCGTATTCTCTCCGAGATTAATCTGGCTCTGGCGATATTACTTTTGATACTGGTAGCCGTTCTCGGCCCGACAGTCTTGTTGTTAAAGTCCTTTGTAGAAAATACCGGGGGATATTTATCACAAATAGTGAGTAAGACTTTCAATCTTTATGCCTATGAACCCAAATCCAGTGGCTGGTTAGGGGGATGGACTTTGTTGTATTGGGGATGGTGGCTGTCCTGGTCTCCTTTTGTTGGTATGTTTATCGCGCGGGTGTCACGTGGGCGAACAATCCGTGAATTTGTTACCGGTGTTTTATTTGTACCAGCAGGCTTTACGCTGTTATGGATGACGGTTTTTGGGAATAGTGCTATTGATCTGATCGCTAATAAAGGAGCCAGTGATCTGGTGAATACGGTTCAGAATGACGTCGCGTTGGCGCTGTTCAACTTTTTAGAACATTTCCCGTATGCCAGAGCGCTATCATTGATCGCGATGTTGATGGTGGTGGTGTTTTTTGTAACCTCAGCCGATTCTGGAGCGATGGTGGTTGATACCTTGGCTTCTGGTGGCAGTGGTGTAACTCCGGTTTGGCAACGTATTTTTTGGTCAGTGATCATGGGGGTAGTCGCAATTGTTTTGCTGTTGGTGGGAGGATTGAGTGCCTTGCAGACGGTCACTATTGCCAGCGCGCTGCCGTTTTCGGCGATCCTGCTGGTCTCTATTTACGGTTTGCTAAAAGCGCTGCGGATAGATGCCTATAAGCGTGATAGCCAGCAGATGACCACCATTGCGCCGACAGCGGCACGCAACCCGATATCGTGGCAGCGTCGATTGCGTAATATTGTCTATTTTCCCAAAAGCTCACAGGTAAAGCGTTTCATGAGCGAGGTCATCCATCCTGCAATGGCAATGGTGGTTGCAGAACTGGCCAAACAGGGCACTGGTGCCCGCATAAACGACGAAAAGAGTGACCGAATACACCTAGAAGTAGACTTGGGGGATGACCTGAATTTTGTCTATGAAGCGCGCTTACGTGCTTATATCCAACCGGCCTTTGCATTAGCAGGATTGGGAAATGAAGAACGTGAAGAAGAACTCAAATATTACCGTGCCGAAATACACCTAAAAGAAGGCGGGCAAGACTACGATGTCATGGGGTGGACACAAGAACAGATTATCCATGACATTCTCGATCAGTACGAAAAACATCTGCATTTTTTGCATCTGGTACGTTAACCATCCTCTATTTAGCTGAGAGACGTCAAAGTTGTTGGTGGGTGGCATGGCGATGTTCACAGGGTACGCGGAGGTGATGCTTTAACTCAGTCGCAACCATCAATAACCTGTCTCGGTCTTGAGTAATGGGGCATGCTGCCCCTACTCTTGAGACGCAATGGTGTCAGCCAACAGGCCTATTTGTGAACAGCGACTATGCCAGCAGCGTATTTTCTTTAAAGGTGTCCAGGAGTTCCGCGATAAACTTCAAGCGAGTAGGGCGGTCAGTAAGATCCAACATAAATTTCAGCTTGGTTGGGCCATCTAGGCGATAAACCTGCGGCTTACTCTGCAGCAGACCAATCAGGTAACCTGGGTCGACACGGTTTTTCTCACCAAACTCGATGAAACCGCCGCGTTCATTGCCTTCGATGCGTTTGATCCCCAGCTTTTGCGCATCCTGGCGTATTGCGGCACTTTGCAGCAGCTGACGAGCAGCATCGGGCAGCAAACCAAAACGGTCGATCAGTTCTACTTTTAACTCTTCCAGTTCTGCGGCATTTTTGGCGCTGGCAATACGTTTGTAGAAAGATAGACGGGTATTCACATCAGGGACAAAGTCATCGGGCAGCAGAGCAGGCATGCGCAGTTCCACTTCGCTCATGCTGTTGGTGAGATCTTCAAGTGAGGGTTCACGCCCATTCTTCAAAGCGTCCACAGCACTTTCCAGTAACTCCATATACAGTGAGAAACCCACGGTAGTCATTTGACCACTCTGATCTTCCCCCAGTAATTCTCCCGCGCCGCGTATTTCCAGATCGTGTGTCGCCAGCGCAAACCCTGCTCCCAAATCTTCCAGTGTGGCGATCGCCTCAAGGCGCTTTTGTGCATCAACGCTCATGGTTTTTGGCATTGGCGTTAACAGATAAGCGTAGGCCTGATGATGTGAACGCCCCACGCGGCCACGCAGTTGGTGCAATTGCGCTAGCCCAAAGCGATCGGCACGTTCGATAATAATGGTATTGGCACTCGGGATGTCGATACCCGTTTCTATAATGGTGGTGCAGACCAGCACGTTGAAACGCTGGTGATGAAAATCGTTCATCACCCTTTCCAGATCCCGCTCACGCATTTGGCCGTGACCAATGGCGATGCGCGCTTCAGGCACCAGCTCTGCCAGTTTCTGTGCCGCTTTATCGATGTTTTCTACATCGTTGTATAGATAGTAAACCTGGCCACCACGCAACACTTCACGCAGAATGGCTTCGCGTACGACGAGGCTATCGTACTCTCGTACAAAAGTTTTTACCGCTAAACGGCGTGCTGGTGGGGTAGCAATGATCGAAAGGTCGCGCATGCCACTCATCGCCATATTCAACGTGCGTGGGATCGGTGTGGCGGTCAGCGTCAGGATATCCACGTTGGCGCGCATTGCCTTGATGCGTTCTTTATGGCGTACACCAAAGCGGTGTTCCTCATCAACAACCAGCAACCCTAAGTCTTTCCAGCGGAGATCGCTCTGCAACAGCTTATGGGTACCAATCAAAATATCAACTTTGCCCTCTGCGGTTTCTTGCAAAATTTGTTGCTGTTCCTTGGCGCTGCGAAAACGCGACATCATTTCAATACGTATCGGCCAGTTGGCAAAGCGGTCACGGAAGTTATCGAAATGTTGTTGTGCCAATAGCGTAGTCGGTACCAATACCGCCACCTGTTTACCGTTTTCAACGGCCAGAAACGCCGCGCGCATCGCCACTTCAGTTTTCCCAAAGCCCACGTCACCGCACACCAGCCGATCCATCGCTAATGGTTGGCACATATCGCTCAGTACCGCATTGATAGCCTGCTCTTGGTCGGGAGTAGTCTCAAACGGAAAGGCTTGGCAGAACAGCTGGTATTGATCACGATTGTGTTTAAACGCAAAGCCAGATTTAGCGGCGCGTTGAGCATAGATATCCAACAGCTCGGCAGCGACGTCACGCACGCGTTCGGCGGCTTTCTGCCTGGCGCGTGACCACGCATCGCCCCCCAGTTTATGCAGTGGCGCATTCTCGTCTGCACCACCGGCGTAACGGCTGATCAAATGCAGGGAAGAGACGGGCACATAGAGTTTGTCTTCACCAGAATAGGAGAGGATCAGATACTCCGCTTTGATACCACCCGCTTCCAGCGTTGTCAGGCCCACATAGCGGCCAACACCGTGCTCCAAATGCACTACTGGTTGCCCAGGATGCAATTCCGCCAGGTTGCGGATCAGCGTATCGGTATTAATCGTGCGGCGCTTATCCTGCCGACGGCGACTGACCCGCTCGCCAAGCAGATCGCTCTCACAAATCAAAGCGCGTTCGCGTAGGGTATCAAGGAAACCGCGCTCGGAGGCTCCAAGCATCATATAGTGGCCTGGCGCTTCGATTTCATCCAGACGCTGGATCAAGCGGGTACTCAGCTTGATGCGACCAAGCAGTTCCTGCAGGGTTTCACGGCGGCCTTCACTTTCTACCGAGAAAATGACGCTGCCGGTGAAGTTTTCAATGAATCGGCGCAGATTATCCAACGGTGCTTTCTGTTGAGCCTGCACAGCCAGCTCGGGAAGCGTCTGATAACCCAGGTTGGTATTGCCTGCCTTGGCAGGCAACTGTTCGGTCTTCAGTGCTACGCGTGGCCAGGCTTTCAGCTCGCCAAATAAAGCATCAACGCGCAGCCACAGTGTGTCCGGTGCAATCAATGGCCGCATTGGGTCGATGCGTCGATTTTCGTAACGCTGATTCACATCAAGCCAGAAACGCTCGGCAGCACTCTCCAGATTGCCGGTATTAACGATTAACGTGTTCGCCGGTAGGTAGCTAAACAAGGAAGGCAATGGTTGGCTGAAGAACAGCGGTTGCCAGTATTCAATACCTGCAGGCCATGTACCTTTACTTACTTGTTGATAAATATGCTCGGCGTCGCGGCGAACCTCAAACTGTTCGCGCCATTGGCTACGGAACAGTTCAATGGCAGTTTTATCAGTTGGGAACTCATGGGCAGGTAGCAGGTTGATGGCATTCACTTCGTTTAATGTACGCTGAGTGTCGACATCGAAAGTACGCAGGCTGTCTATCTCATCATCAAAAAAGTCTATACGGTAGGGTTCTTCACTGCCCATCGGGTACAAATCAAGTAAAGCCCCTCGTGTGGCGAACTCGCCGTGTTCCATAACCTGATCGACGCTGCGGTAACCCGCTTGTTCCAATTGACTACGTAGCAGATCTCTGGATAGGCGTTGTCCCTTGTTCATCACCAGAGCATGTCCGTGCAGGAATTCATGTGGGCAAACACGTTGCATCAGTGTGTTTACCGGCAGAATAATAATTCCACGAGCCATGGTTGGCAGGTGGTACAGGCTGGAAAGACGAGCAGAGATAATTTCCTGATGGGGAGAAAAGCTGTCGTACGGCAGGATTTCCCAGTCTGAAAGCGTGGTAACCATCTGACTGGTGAATTGCTGGATTTCGTCTCGCAGCCGTAACGCATTCTGCATATCCGGCGCAATGAGCATCACAGGACCTGGGTGGTGCTCGACGATCTCGGCACATTCAACGGCACAGGCAGAACCGGTGAGTTGTCCTAGCTGGCGTAAATCACCCGCACGAACAGGTAAAGTGTAACGGGAAGAGGATGATGCCGAACTGCGGCTATTATCTTGAATGCTCATTCAGTTATCTTTAATCAATGGATTGAATATATCCGTCGTTTCTCAAGCTACAGAAGGTGTGTTCCTGGCCGATTTGCCGGTCAGTTGCAGCCTGTCCGCCACTTGGCTATAACAGTTTTTGTGGTGTTCACCGTGGGATTAACGCATGAAGACCGCAAAATCCTGCTCGTTAGGCGAAAATAACAACGCGCCTTTACCTTGTATACTCTAGATAATTCCAGTTGCATGACAAAAGCGCAGTGCGTTTTGAACAGCGTCTGCGCTGGCCCCGAAGGGCGAGTCATACGGCAAACTCGCTAATCCCCAGGGGCATAAATCACTATGTTACTGGGTGAAGGCGTGCAGCCAACGTACAGGCAACCTGAAGTAGGACGAGTATATACTAGACCAGCGGTCAATAAACTGACACAGCTAAAAGCGTATGTATCCGGTTTGTCGACGGTTATTTCACCAATTTACTCTCTCGCCATGCTGAGGTACTGCTCGATTTTGTCCACATCGACATTTCCGCCACTGACGATCACCCCAACTTTTTTACCGTTCAGGTCGATTAGTCGATTCATGGCCGCGGCAGCAGCCAGGCAGCCGGTGGGCTCAACGACCATTTTCATCCGTTCCATGAAAAAGCGCATTTGTTGGCACAACTGCTTGTCGGTCACCGTCAGGATATCTTCCACATATTGTTGAATGATGGGGAAGGTGAGATGACCGACCTGCTGAGTTTGTGCACCATCGGCGATGGTTTGTGGTACTGGAATACGTATCCTGTTTCCACTGCGCAAAGCTTGCTGAACATCATTGCCTGCAAGTGGCTCCACACCAAAGACCCGGCAGCCCGGTGACCACTGGTGTGCAGCTACAGCGCAACCGGATAGCAATCCGCCACCACCAGTGCAGACCAGCAAAATATCCAATTGCCCAACTTCCTCTATCAGTTCTTTGGCTACTGTACCTTGGCCTGCAATAACCTGTGGATAATCGTAAGGCGGAATGAGGGTTAAATTTCGCTCAGTTGACAGGTCTTGAGCAATCACCTCCCGGTCTTCGCTGTGGCGCTGGTAGATCACGATATTTGCCCCGTAACCGCGCGTTGCAGCCAGTTTGGTGGCTGGAGCATCATGGGGCATCACGATGGTGGCACTTACCCCAAGCTCCCGTGCTGCCAGTGCTATCGCCTGCGCGTGGTTGCCTGATGAGAAGGCAATAACCCCCGCCTGGCGCTGAGCCTGCGTCAATTGACTGATGGCATTATAGGCTCCACGGAATTTAAAGGCCCCGATGCGCTGGTAGTTCTCGCACTTGAAAAATAGCTGGGCCCCAGCGATTTTGTCGGCCTGATGCGAGGTCATGACTGGTGTTCGAATGGCGTGACTTTGCAGGATTTTAGCTGCTTTGGCGATATCGCTGGCAGTAATACAGTACGGCGTTGTGTTCATGGCAACCTCTTTTGCGAGAAAGTGGATTGAATCAGCGTGTTGATACACTTAACGAAAACTACGGCCAAATGGTTAAGTTGATAAGTGACTTCGAACAACAAAATGCCTGATACCTTGATGAGAGGGAAAATACGATTTTTCAGTCTTTGTCATATCCGTTATGAGAATAAAACGGGTCGGGTGGTTCCATAAACAGGGTAGAGCCTTTATTATCGATAATTACTTTGCTTAAGCTACGGCAACAAAACGGATTTCATGTATCAACCTGTCGCGTTATTTATTGGTCTGCGTTATATGCGCGGGCGTGCCTCAGACCGCTTTGGGCGGTTTGTTTCCTGGCTCTCTACCATTGGCATTACGCTGGGGGTGATGGCTCTGGTCACCGTGCTTTCAGTGATGAATGGTTTTGAGAAAGATCTCGAAAACAACATTCTGGGTTTAATGCCACAAGCGCTGATTACCAGCAAACAAGGGTCTATCAATCCTGAACAACTCCCCGCTTCTGCGGTACAGGGGCTACGTGGTGTTTCCCGCGTTGCCCCCTTGACTACCGGGGATGTGGTGTTGCAAAGCGCTCGTAGTGTGGCTGTCGGGGTGATCTTAGGTGTTAACCCGGATGAGGCCGATCCATTGTCACCCTACCTGATTAACGTCAAGCAACAGCAACTGCAACCGGGCGAATATAACCTTATCCTGGGTGAACAGCTTGCAGGGCAGTTGGGCCTCAAACGTGGCGATCAGTTGCGTCTGATGGTGCCGAGTGCCAGCCAGTTTACGCCGATGGGCCGCATCCCAAGCCAGCGTCTGTTTACGGTGATGGGTACTTTTCACGCCAATAGCGAAGTCGATGGTTATCAGTTACTGGCAAATCAGCAGGATGTTTCGCGCTTGATGCGTTATCCGGCGGGCAATATTACCGGTTGGCGTCTCTTTTTGCAGCAACCGCTGAGTGTGGACTCGCTCAGTCAACAAGCGTTACCCGAAGGTACCATTTGGAAAGACTGGCGTGACCGTAAAGGGGAGTTGTTCCAGGCGGTACGGATGGAGAAAAATATGATGGGGTTGTTGCTCAGCCTGATCGTTGCGGTTGCCGCATTCAACATCATCACTTCCCTGGGCTTGTTGGTGATGGAGAAACAAGGCGAAGTTGCCATTCTGCAGACACAAGGTCTGACGCGGCGTCAGATTATGCTGGTGTTTATGGTACAGGGTGCTAGCGCAGGGATTATTGGCTCACTGTTGGGCACCCTCTTGGGTGTTTTACTGGCTACCAACCTGAACAACCTGATGCCAGTTCTAGGTGCTCTGATCGACGGTGCTTCACTGCCGGTTATGGTTGCCCCGTTACAGGTAACCCTTATTGCTGTGGTGGCAATGGCAGTTTCTCTGTTATCTACGCTTTACCCTTCATGGCGCGCTGCCGCCGTACAACCTGCTGAGGCTTTACGTTATGAGTAACCATCTTTTGCTGCGGTGTGACAACCTGTGCAAGACCTATCAGGAAGGCAATCTGCAGACCGATGTGCTGCGCAACGTGAGTTTTGCCATGCAGCCGGGCGAGATGATGGCCATCGTCGGGAGTTCAGGATCAGGTAAGAGTACGCTGCTGCATCTTCTGGGGGGACTGGATTCCCCCACGTCAGGTGAGGTGATTTACAAAGAGCAGTCGCTAAATTCGCTCTCTTCCGCCGCCAAAGCGGAGCTGAGAAATCGCCAGCTTGGTTTTATCTACCAGTTTCATCATTTGTTACCGGACTTCACTGCGTTGGAAAATGCTGCAATGCCACTGCTGATTGGAGGCACAAAACCGGCGCAGGCACAAGAGAAAGCGCAGGAGATGCTGGCGGCAGTCGGATTAGAAAAACGCAGTAAGCATCGGCCATCTGAACTTTCCGGTGGGGAACGCCAACGAGTGGCGATAGCTCGTGCGCTGGTGAACAATCCTTCGCTGGTACTGGCAGATGAACCGACCGGTAATCTCGATAAACGCACAGCAGACAGTATTTTCGATTTACTTGGGGAATTGAATGTGCGCCAGGGTACCGCGTTTCTGGTCGTCACTCATGACTTACAATTAGCCAAACGCCTCAGCCGTCAGTTGGAAATGGCTGACGGTCATTTACAAGATCAACTCACCCTGATGGGAGCTGACTAATGAGCGCATCGCCACTTTCATTGCTGATGGCGTTGCGTTTTAGCCGTGGCCGGCGGCGTGGCGGCATGGTTTCACTGATTTCTGTCATTTCAACCATGGGCATAGCGCTGGGGGTGGCGGTGTTGATCGTTGGCCTGAGTGCGATGAACGGTTTTGAACGTGAGTTGCAGAACCGCATTTTGGCGGTGGTTCCACATGGTGAGATTGAGCCGGTTAATCAACCGTTTATAGGCTGGCCTGAAGTCTTACAGCGTGTTGAGAAAGTGCCGGGGATTTTAGCGGCAGCACCGTATATCAACTTTACCGGACTAATGGAAAACGGTGCCCAACTGCGTGCTGTGCAGGTGAAGGGTGTTGATCCCGCGCAGGAAAGCCAACTTAGTGCGCTACCGAAGTATGTAAAAGATAATGCTTGGGGCAATTTTAACAGTGGTGAGAACCAGGTGATCCTAGGGCAAGGGGTAGCTGAAGCGTTGGGGGTAAAGCGAGGCTCTTATGTTACGGTGATGATCCCGAACAGCGATCCTGAAATGAAATTGCTGCAACCGAAACGTATTCGCCTGCACGTCACCGGAATTCTGCAGTTAAGTGGCCAGCTTGATCACAGCCTAGCGATGGTGCCGTTGGCAGATGCTCAGCAGTATCTTGATATGGGTGATAGCGTGACCGGGATTGCCATCAAGGTTAACGACGTGTTTAACGCCAACAAACTGGTGCGCGATGCGGGTGAAGTTACCAATGCCTATGTCTACATCAAGAGCTGGATTGGTACCTTTGGCTACATGTATCGCGATATTCAAATGATCCGCGCCATCATGTATCTGGCGATGGTATTAGTGATAGGCGTGGCCTGCTTCAATATTGTTTCTACGCTGGTGATGGCGGTGAAAGACAAAAGTAGCGATATCGCCGTGCTGCGCACCTTGGGAGCGAAAGACGGATTTATCCGCGCCATCTTTATTTGGTATGGTTTATTGGCTGGACTGGTGGGTAGCCTGAGTGGTGTGGTCGTGGGGGTGATTGCCTCGTTGCACCTGACCAATATCATCAAGGGTATCGAAAAGCTCATCGGCCACTCTTTCCTGTCTGGGGATATCTATTTTATCAATTTCCTGCCGTCTGAGTTGCACTGGCTGGACGTGGTGATTGTATTGGCAACGGCGCTGGTGCTTAGTTTGTTGGCCAGTTGGTACCCGGCTCGGCGTGCAAGCCGTATCGATCCGGCCAGGGTGCTGAGCGGGCAGTAATGAATCTCTGGTAATACGCCATTTTTATCTCGAGGGAAATTGATGTACTACGGTTTCGATATGGGGGGTACCAAGATTGAATTGGGCGTATTCGATACCGATCTACAGCATATCTGGCAAAAACGTGTACCAACGCCCTGTGATGACTACCAGCAGCTGCTGGCGGTATTGCACGCTCTGATCGTTGAAGCCGATGCCTTTTGCGGCAAGAGGGGATTGGTAGGGATAGGCATTCCTGGGTTACCTAATGAAGATGGTACCCTGTTTACCGCCAACGTCCCGGCGGCAATGGGACAGACACTACCGCGCGATCTGGGCGCACTTATTGGCCGTGAGGTGAAGGTAGAAAACGATGCCAACTGTTTTGTACTTTCCGAAGCATGGGATCGCGAGTTCCGCTGTTACCCGACCGTATTGGGCATTATTTTGGGTACTGGCGTTGGCGGCGGTTTGATCGTTAATGGTAAAGTGATGTCCGGGCGTAATTATATCGCTGGGGAATTTGGCCATCTACGGTTGCCTGTGGACGCGTTGGAAGTGCTGGGACGAGGTATTCCTCGCATTGCCTGCGGTTGTGGCCACGATGGCTGCATTGAAAATTATATTTCGGGCCGTGGGTTTGAATGGATGTACGCACATTTCTATCAGCAGCACCTGCCAGCACGGCAAATCATTGCGCATTATCAAGCGGGTGAACCACAGGCGATGGCACATGTTGATAGATTCCTGGAGGTTTTGGCAATTTGCCTGGGTAATTTGCTGACTATAATAGATCCCCATCTGGTGGTAATCGGTGGTGGTTTATCAAATTTCGAAGAAATTTATCAGGCGTTGCCTAAGCGGTTGCCAGCCCATCTGTTACGTGTCGCAAAATTGCCGCGCATTGAGAAAGCACGTTACGGTGATGCGGGTGGTGTGCGCGGGGCTGCGTTCCTCAATTTGTTGGGAAGTCATTAAGTAAGGAGAGTTCATGCACACTCGGCATCGGCTGTGTCAGTTTCGAAAGAGTAAGCATGTGCTGCATCAGCGCTTTCGTTCGCGCATTTTTCATCGTGATACTATGGCGGCGGCTGAGCTTAAGAAACCTTTTGTTGTGGTGCTAACAGGCGCAGGCATTTCTGCAGAGTCCGGCATCCGTACTTTCCGCGCTGATGATGGGTTGTGGGAGGAACATAAGGTTGAGGATGTTGCCACGCTGGACGGATTTAAACGCGATCCCGCGCTGGTACAGGCATTTTATAACGCCCGCCGCCGGCAGTTACAGCAGGCTGAGATTGCTCCGAATACAGCGCACCGTGTACTGGCCGATCTGGAAGAGTGGTTAGGGGATAATTTTCTGCTGGTGACGCAAAACATTGATAATTTGCATGAACGTGCAGGAAGTAAGCGAGTACTACATATGCACGGTGAGCTGCTCAAAGTGCGTTGTACCCGCTCTGGACAGGTGTTTGAGTGGCGCGAAGATCTGAATGTTGATGAACGTTGCCACTGTTGCCAGTTTCCGGCTCCGCTACGGCCGCATGTGGTATGGTTTGGTGAAATGCCGCTAGAGATGAATGAGATCTACGAGGCATTAGCAAAAGCTGATTTCTTCGTGGCCATTGGCACCTCTGGCAACGTTTACCCGGCCGCTGGTTTTGTGCATGAGGCGCGGTTGGGTGGTGCTTATACCATGGAGCTGAATCTGGAGCCGAGTCAGGTAGAAAGCCAGTTCGAAGAGAAACATTACGGCTTGGCCAGTGAAGTTGTGCCACGTTTTGTGCACAAATTCCTGATGGGTAAGGTCGAACGGGCAGATTAAGGTATAACAGCGTTGTTACCCGGGCATCAATTCCCTCCTCTCTTGAAGAGAAGAGGGAATTTGAAGATTTGCGCTAATCAGCGCCCGGCTTTCAGCTGTTGGAAATAGGTCTCATACAGCGTGCTGGTTTCACCCACGTCATTCTGCCATTCACCATTCTCAATGACGGTATCGTCCGGATATAATGATTTGTCATTAGCGATCTCTTTAGGAAGAAGCTTTTTTGCCGCCAGATTGGGCGTAGGGTAACCGATAGTTTGCGCAACCTGTAATGCAATTTCCGGGCGTAACAGGAAGTCGATCAGCTTCAATGCACCATCAACATTTTTAGCATTTGATGGAATAGCCAGACTGTCCATCCAGAAAATCCCCCCCTCGCTGGGCCAAACGATATCAAGCGGTATGCCGGCTTGGCGTGCGACGAAAGCGGAGCCGTTCCATACCATGCCCAGGTTCACCTCTCCTTCCATATAAGGATTAGCCGGATTATCGGAATTAAATGCCAACACGTTAGGCATCAGCTTTTTCAGTTCGTTATAAGCGGCTTCGATCTCTTTAGGGTCGGTAGTATTGCCCGAATAACCCAGTTTACGCAGCGCAATCTGGAACACTTCGCGCGCGTCGTCAGTCAGCAGCAAACTCCCTTTATATTCAGGTTTCCATAGATCGGCCCAGGAGGTGATGGTTTTTGAGTCAATCGCATCGGTATTCACGCCAATGGCGGTAGCACCCCAAATATAGGGGATCGAGAAGTCGTTATGCGGATCGAAAGATTTGTTCAGCAGGCCAGGATCGAGATCTTTGAAATTACTGAGTTTACTCTTGTCGATCTTTTGCAGCATCCCTTCCTTGCTCATTTTCGCAATGAAATAGGTTGAAGGAACTACCAGGTCGTATGCGCCGTCCTTGTAGGTTTTTAGCTTGGCATACATGCTTTCGTTGGATTCATAGGTCGAGTAGATCACCTTGATGCCGGTTTCTTTGGTGAACTGTTCCAACAGGCCTGGTGGAACATATTCCGTCCAGTTATAGAAATAGAGCGTTTTGCCGTCATCGGCGGCACTTGCAGAGAAAATGCTCAGTGCCATCACCCCGGCTGCGAGCAGATGTGACCACTTTTTCATTTGTACATCCTTCAGCAGTGATTTCGAACGTCAACTTAACTTGGTGATAGAACAACGCACAATATCTAACAAAACGCTCATTATAGGACCCGTTTTCTGCAGGGTAAAGGCGCTGTTCCGTGAGTAAATCAGCGAGTGTGGCGATCGCGCAGGATTATTTGGCTGGTAAAAACCAGTATCAACGATAACAGCAGTAGAATGGTTGCCAGTGCATTGACTTCTGGTGATACGCCGACTTTTACCATTGAGTAGATCTTCAACGGTAGGATCTCGTAGCTAGGCCCGGTTACGAACGACGAGACCACTACATCATCCATAGAGAGTGTAAAGCTTAATAGCCAACCGGCAGCGATTGCTGGCATTGCTAACGGCAAAATGATTTTGCGCAAAATGACAATTTCACTGGCCCCGAGATCGCGTGCCGCTTCCAACATTCTTACATCAAAGCCTTTTAGACGGGAATAAACGGTGATAACCACAAAAGGCAGACAGAAGGTGATATGCGAAAAAAACAGAGACCAAAAGCCTAATGAGACCCCCAGCACCATAAACAGTACTAACAAAGAGATCGCCATGACAATATCCGGCGACATCATCACGACAAAAAGCATCCCACTGACAAAAGGCTTGCCGCGAAAACGATAACGGTAGAGTGCCACGGCAGTGAGAGAACCGATCAGCGTGGCAAAGCTGGCGGAGAGCGTTGCCATAATCAGCGAGTGGCCTGCGGCTTGCAGCAGACTGTCGTTGTTGATCAATGTGTTGTACCAATTGGTGGTAAAACCTTTCCAGCTAATACCAAAGCGTGACGTATTGAACGAATTAACGATCAGGATCACGATAGGGATATAGAGATAGGCGTAAATCAGGGTCATGAAACCGCCGCGTAACAGACGTCCTATCATTCCCATTCCCCCTTTTTATTTAGCAATCTGGCGGCACGATAATAGATCCACAGCATTAACCCCATGATTAACGTCAGGCAAATGCTGGTGGCGGCACCAAATGGCCAGTCGCGGATATTCAGGAATTGGCTCTTGATGACACTGCCAATTAACAGGTTTTTAGCTCCCCCCATTAAATCGGCCACATAGAACAAGCCCATGGCGGGTAGCAGCACTAACAAGCAGCCAGCAATAATACCTGGCATGGTCAGTGGAATGACGATTCGAATAAAAGTCTGAAATTTGTTGGCGCCAAGATCGCGGGCTGCCTCGATACAGGACTTATCCAGCTTTTCCAGACTGGAATAGAGTGGCATCACCATAAAAGGCAGCAGGATATAGACTAACCCGATGATCACTGCTTCTGAGGTGTACATAATGTGAAACGGCGTGTCGATTAACCCTGCCCACAACAGAAATTCGTTCAGGTAACCCCGAGTACTCAGAAACAGCTTAAGGCCATAAATACGAATCAACGAATTGGTCCAGAACGGTACAATCAGCAGAAACAGTAACAATGGGCGTATCTTCGGTGGCAATTGGGCCAGAATGTAGGCAAAAGGATAGCCGAGTAGCAGGCAACACAATGTCGCGATCAGCGCCATATTTAACGAGTGCAGCATCACCTGTGCGTAAAGGGGATCAAACAGGCGGGCATAGTTATCCAGAGTGAACACCAGTTGTACCAGGTTGGCGTCGTCGCGGGTCAGGAAACTAGTACCGATAATCATCAGATTCGGGATAAAAACAAACAGAACGAGCCAGGCAACTGCACCGCCGATCACCAGATTCTGAAGCAGATTACGTGATTTCTTCATCGTTCAGCACCACCTCCCAGCTTTCTACCCAGGTTAACGCCATTTTCTGGTTCAACGAGTGGTCGAAATCAGGATCATCTTCATTAAAAAATTCACTGACCATCACCATCTTACCGTTTTCCAGTTCAACGACGGATTCTAACGTCATACCTTTATAGTTCCGTTCGCGGACGTAGCCGATCAGCCCATCGATCTGTTCACTGTCGTTAACTTCCTCAACGCGTAAGTCTTCCGGACGCAATAGAACTTTAAGCGATTGTCCCGGTTTAACCGGAAGGGTCGCATAGATATCACATTCGCGGCCTTCGACACAGGCTCTGAGCCGCTGAGAGTCGAGACGATGCAACACTGTAGCATCGAAAATGTTTATCTCGCCGATAAAACTGGCTACAAACAGGTTGGCGGGCTCTTCATAAATCTCTCTTGGTGTACCATCTTGCTCGATACGTCCATCACGCATCACCACAATACGGTCCGACATGGTCAACGCTTCTTCTTGGTCGTGCGTAACGAAAACAAAAGTGATACCCAGCTTTCGTTGCAAGGCTTTAAGCTCGTTCTGCATCTGTTTGCGCAACTTATAGTCAAGAGCAGAAAGTGACTCATCCAACAGCAGCACCTTGGGTTTATTCACCACTGCGCGTGCGATGGCAACTCGCTGTTGCTGACCACCAGATAGTTGATGCGGGCGGCGTTGGGCAAACTCCTCTAATTGTACCATCCGCAAGGCTTCTTCAACGCGAGGTATCAGCTCCGCGGCTGGTGCCTTTTGCATACGTAGGCCAAAGGCTACGTTCTCAAATACCGTCATGTGAGGGAAAAGCGCATAGCTCTGAAAAACGGTATTAACGTGGCGATGTTCGGCGGGGATTGCCGTGATATCTTGCCCATCCAGCAGAATTTGCCCTTGATCGGCGCTTTCCAGCCCGGCAATCAGGCGCAGTACGGTAGTTTTACCGCAACCCGATGGGCCAAGGATAGTCAGAAATTCCCCGTCGTTAATCTCAAGGTGGAGATTGCTGATGATTTCTTTGCCGCCAAAGCTTTTGCTCAAGGCGTTGAGTATTACCAGAGAATTGTTCTCAGTCATTTAAAATGTCTCTATCCCGTCAGGTGATGCAGGCAGATAGAACCGCCGCTGGAAAAGACTGCACAAGCTTATGGTGAGATACCTTAGCTCAAAGCCAGCGGCGCCAATCGAATTTTCAGGAGCGCGCATAATAGACGCTGAGGCAGAGAATGAAAAGCCAAAATGGTCGTAGCATGATGCCTTGTCTCGATCAACCTGCGAAAACCTTGCTTTCAAACAAGGGTTGGTACGATGGCTGTCGCTAAATCTGGTTATTAATGACCTGTCTCAATAATTGAGCCAGATCGTTTCCTCATAATGAAACGCGTCATTCTGAGGACGGAATTATGGATAAACTACTCGATCGCTTTTTTAGCTATGTTTCATTCGATACGCAGGCAAAAGTCAATGTCAAAAATGTGCCGAGTACCGAAGGACAACTGAAGTTGGCGCAGGCGTTGCGACAGGAAATGATTGAACTGGGATTTAAACAGGTGTCGCTTACTGAACACGGCTGCGTAATGGGTATATTACCTGGTAATGTGGCATGGTCAGTCCCGACGATTGGGTTTATTTCTCATCTTGATACCTCACCGGATTTTTCTGGCAAGCATGTGGCACCACAAATTGTAGAAAATTATCGAGGTGGTGATATTGCCTTGGGCATTGGTGATGAAGTGTTATCGCCAGTGACGTTCCCGATCCTGCATCAGATGCTGGGGCAAACGCTAATCACTACCGATGGCAAGACGCTGCTCGGTGCGGATGATAAAGCAGGTATTGCCGAAATATTGACGGCAATGATGCGTCTGAAGCAGAAAAATATTCCGCACGGTGATATAAGCGTGGCTTTTACCCCAGATGAAGAGGTGGGTAAAGGAGGACAATTCTTCGATGTTGATGCCTTTAATGCTGAATGGGCGTATACCGTTGATGGTGGTGGTGTGGGTGAATTGGAATGTGAAAATTTCAATGCGGCAGCAGTGATGGTTAAAATTGCCGGCAACAACGTTCATCCAGGTAGCGCCAAAGGGGTCATGGTTAATGCACTGTCGCTGGCAACCCGTTTTCATCAGTCACTACCTGGCGATGAAACGCCAGAGAATACGGAAGGTTATCAGGGATTCTTCCATCTGGGGAGCATCAAGGGAAATGTAGAGCGTGCAGAGATGCATTATATTCTGCGTGATTTTGAACGTGACGGGTTTGAAGCACGTAAACGCACGATGATTGAAGTAGCACAAAAAGTCGGGCGCGGTTTGCCACAGAGTTGTTACATAGAAGTGATGATCGAGGATAATTATTACAACATGCGTGAGCAGGTTGCCAAGCATCCTCATGTGATTAAGCTGGCGCAACAAGCAATGCGCGATTGTGATATCGAGCCAATAATGAAACCTATCCGTGGCGGAACAGATGGTGCACAGCTGTCGTTTAAAGGTCTACCTTGCCCAAATTTGTTCACTGGTGGCCACAATTTCCATGGTAAACATGAGTTCATCACCCTAGAGGGGATGGAGAAGGCGGTGGCCGTTATCATGCGGATTGCTGCACTCACGGCTGAGCGAGCCAAGTGTTAGGCTCTGTTTTCCTTGATTGTAAGTGAGCGGCAATCCCTATCTTTCTTAGCAGCAAATAGTTGTCAGGGTGATACGCTCATCGTATCGCCCTGCTGTATCTAACCATTATTAGTTGTTAAAATACCAATAACCGCTGTTGATAAGCGCTGTCAGCAAAGCCAGGAAGGAAGGGTCATCGACAGCATCTCCCAGCTTTTCTGCGGGCACGATAAAGTTATTGCACAGTGCATCGAGCGCTTGCAGATGTTCGCTCTCAATCAGCTCGCCATTCACGAAGCATTGATCCCCAACGCGCAGTACGCGCAGGCCACCCAATCGTTGTAACGGTTCATCTTGTTGAAGCAGTTGATAGATCTCACCTGCCTGATAGGGCGGCTCCGGAGGAGCGATATCCAGTTCGTGGCGTGACTGCGAGATAAACTCACCAAACCAGTGCTGGAAGTGTTCAGGTTGCTGAACCAGATCCAGCATCATCTGGCGCAGGCTATCGACTTCATGAGGCAGGATCAGGGCAGGATTGTCACGCAGAGTTATGTTTGGATCGCTGTAGCGATAGCCGCCGAGTTCCCGAGCTAATACGTAATCGGCAAAGCCGCTCACCAATTCGCGGCTATTTGGTGCGCGAAAACCTATGGAATAGTTAAGTGCATTCTCCAGCGAGTATCCTTCGTGTGGGAATCCCGGTGGGATATACAGAATATCGCCCGATTCCATCACTTCATCAATGATGGCATCAAAGGGAGCCACTTGAAGCAGGTCAGGGTGTGGACTGTGCTGTTTCATTGGCACTTTCTCACCCACGCGCCAACGGCGGCGGCCAGTTCCCTGGATGATGAATACATCATATTGATCAAGGTGCGGTCCGACGCCTCCGCCTGGTACTGAAAACGAAATCATCAGATCATCCATGCGCCAGTCCGGCAGTTTGCGGAATGGGAGCATCAACGCTCTTGAAGCCTCATGCCAGTGATCAACGGCCTGAACCAGTAGTGACCAGTTGTTCTCAGCCAAATGGTCAAAACTCTCAAACGGGCCGTGTGCAACCTGCCAA
This sequence comes from Serratia sp. UGAL515B_01, assembly GCF_033095805.1. Classification (NCBI taxonomy): domain Bacteria; kingdom Pseudomonadati; phylum Pseudomonadota; class Gammaproteobacteria; order Enterobacterales; family Yersiniaceae; genus Serratia; species Serratia sp. UGAL515B_01. The sequence continues at coordinate 1,645,047 of NZ_CP109901.1, forward strand.
CGGCCTTCCTGATGGCTCACTAATCGACTATCTACTTCATTTTCCATTGCCAATCCGGCCAACTCATCCGGAGAGATTGGGTCGATAAAATTATTAAAACCACGTTTGAGGATCACTGGACGCTTTTGCCAATAACGCTGCAAAAAGTCGTTCCAGTCCAAGTCTAATTGATAATCCATTTTCTATTCCACAATAGAGTGAGCCAGAGAAGATTATAACGGAAATCAGGCTCACTTTAGTGGGGGTTGATCAACAGAATTTACTCGTGATGATGTTGATCGTGCTGACGTGCAAAAGTCACTTCCATGCGTGCACCGCCTAGCGGGCTGTCAGTGATAGTGATTTGTCCATCATATTGTTCGATGATATCTGCGGCGACCGAAAGACCAATGCCTTGACCAGGACGGAGGGTATCAACGCGTTGACCGCGCTGAAAAATCAGTTCACGTTTGCTTTTTGGGATACCAGGACCGTCATCATCAATCACTATAGTCAGATATTTGTTTGAATGTAACGAGGTGACTTCAACAAACTCCAGGCAATATTTGCAGGCGTTCTCCAAAACGTTGCCCATTACCTCCATAAAATCGTTCTTCTCGCCTATAAACGTCAATTCAGGTGAAATATCGAGAGTAATCACGACCCCTTTACGTTGATAAACTTTATTTAATGCAACACACAGACTATCAAGCAGGGCTGAAACAGAATGAACTTCCCGCTTCAGTACCGTCTGGCCAGAGTTGAAACTGGCTCGGTGGAGATAATAGCCAATTTGTTGTGAGATCCGACCGATCTGTTCGAGCATGATCGGCTCGGCTTCTTCGATCGTGGTCTGTTTGCCAGAACGTAGCGATCGCAGAGTGGTTTGCAATACAGCCAGCGGGGTTTTCAGGCTGTGAGTCAGGTCCGACAGCGTTGTGCTGTATTTGGTATATCGCTGGCGTTCATTACGTACCAGAATGTTGAGGTTACGTACTAAGCTCCGTAGTTCACAGGGAGGGTTTTCATCAAGCTGCTCGCGCTCGCCATTTTCCAACTGCCTGACTTGTGCCACCAGTGTTTTGATGGGATGCAGACTCCAATAGGCGGCCAGCCATAACAAGGGCACGACCAGCAGTAGGTTGGCGAGTAACACGTAGCTGAACCACTCCCAGACTACGCCGGAGCGCTGTAGTTCCTGTGGGATGCTGTCAACTACGACAATGGTGAGAGCGGGTAAGCTTGCCGTTGCGGCATAGGTATTGACGGCGACCGAGTGGGTCAGGGCATTTTGGTCATTATCGTCATAGTGTTTAAGCTGGTTTTGTGCTGCGGGGTTATCACCTAAAACCTGGCTACTGGTACGAGTATCGGTATCGATCTCATAAAAACCCGATCCTTCGAGCCATTTTTTCTGAATGTGTTTTTCCAGTTCAGGCACGGAACGCTGGCTCCATAACAGCTTCCCTTTATCATCGTAGATAAAAACCAGCGTTGGCGTGTTGATATCAAACTCGGTGGGGATAGTAATGGTCAGCTTTTGGTCTTTCCACTGCGCCAGGCTAAAGAATAGATTGCTCTCACCGCGTAGTAGACGGAAAGATGTTTTATCAAAACTGACGCTATATCCCACAACCGCCACAAACCCATAGGAGAGTGACAGGGCCAGGATGACCCCAGCTGTCGCCATTAAGAAACGAGCGCGTAGTGAAAAGGGCTTTTTAACTTTTTTGAACATAACGTTCACTTAATATCGAAACGATAACCTTGCCCACGCACGGTTGTAATGACGTCCTGCGGGTATTCGGCCTGCATTTTTTTACGAAGACGGCCCATTAACACGTCAATGGTATGACTTTCGCGCAGTTCTGCATCCGGGTAAAGTTGCAGCATCAGAGAATCTTTGCTCACCACTTTACCTGCGTTACGGATCAGTGTCTCAATAATTGTGTATTCAAATGCCGTCAGTTTGATTTGCTGCTCGTTTACGCTGAGCTCACGACGCGAAAGGTCGATCTGGAATGGTGGCAGAACGATCACTTGTGACGCCAAGCCACTGTTGCGACGCATCAGGGCTTGCATACGGGCAATGACTTCCTCCAGATGGAACGGTTTGGTCACGTAATCATCGGCACCTGCTTCCAGCACGGCGACTTTATCCTGCCAGCTTTCACGGGCCGTTAAGACCAGAATAGGTAACCTCATCTGATTAGCCCTCCAGCGTCGGATAAGGCTTAGGCCATCTTCACCAGGCAAACCCAGATCGACAATAGCGATATCAGGTGCATGTTCTTGCAGGAAGTAGTCAGCCTCTTTGGCGTCTTCTGCGGCATCAACCTGGTGCCCCATTTCGCGCATTTGTACAGAGAGGTGGTGACGCAGCAAACCATTATCTTCTACAACCAATACTCTCATGGGAAAGACTCCTGTTAACGCACGGGCTAAACATCATTCAACCGCGCCTAGGGTTACACACTTTGCGGTACGCAAAAGATAACGGCTGGGTTACTGATAATGAATCAGCTTAGTTGTTTAAGTTAATAGTATGGTAAATAGGCCATTTTTCTGCAACAAAGTATCGTATAATCAGCATTATTACATACAATACGCTAAGTAACTCAAGTTGTAATAAACAGCAGAGAACAAAAAACGGTCAACTTGAGGTATGTTATGTAGTAGAGGTGTGTTGATTATCGTCAGTCTGTAATAAACACAGGATAAACAGGGCGAAAGCAAAGGTAAACCAAAGTTAAACAATGGTGAGTGTGGTGTAAGTGTAAGTAGAAACATTTTTAACCGCTAGTAATACAGGCCCGAAATGTTGGGCCTGTCGATGATATTACGGTGAAGCCGTTTTGTTAGCACCGTCCTCCCGTATTTTTTTGACTTGGTCGGTTTTGACCTGTGCAGCGTTATTTCCCCAACTGTTTCGCACAAAATTAGCGATCTGGGCTACTTGCTCATCACTTAAACGCCAACCGAAGTCTGGCATGGTCAGTCCGGTAGGCGCGCTGGCAGTTATTGGGGTGCGTGAACCATGGAGAATAATACTGATAACCGAAGAAGGATCTTCTGATAGTAAGGCTGGGTTACGGGCCAACTGTGGAAAGGTGTTGCCATAACCCTGACCATCACTACGGTGGCATGCGGCGCAGTTATCAAGATAAGCTTGTCCACCGGGATTGCCTTTATCGGTGGTGTACAGCGTTGACGGCGGCGCAGTAGCATGAAGCGGTTTTTTCACATTACTTTCACTTTCCGCTGGCAGTGATTTTAGATAAACGGCTATTGACCGTAAATCCTCATCGCTGAGATGCTGTGTGCTGTTTTGTATTACGTCAACCATGGAGCCGAAGGCGGAAAACTTCTCGGTATGACCGGTTTTCAGGAAGAGAGTCAGATCTTTTTCGCTCCAGGCACCTAATCCAGTGAGCGTGTCGCCTCGCAGATTGGGTGCATGCCAACCTTCGAGCGTTCCACCACTCAGGTAGGTTTTATCCATCTCATTCAGCGCTTTTTCTTGGAAACCGATGCCGCGTGGCGTATGGCAGGTGCCACAATGCCCCAACCCTTGCACCAGGTAGGCACCACGATCCCATTGTTGCCCTCGGCTTGCCTTGGGCTGATACACCCCGCCTTCAAGAAACAGACTATTCCATATCGCCAATGGCCAACGAATACTCAGTGGCCACGGAATGTCACTATGCAGGTTTTTTTGCGTTACAGGCGTGACCCGGTGCATGAAGTAGAGGTACAAATCACGGATGTCATCATCACTGATCTTGGCAAAAGAGGGATAAGGCATTGCCGGGTACAATCGTCTGCCATCGCGGGCCACACCTTTACGTAGCGCATCGGCAAATTCTTGCAGATTGTATTCACCGATGCCTGTCTTCTGGTCAGGGGTAATATTGGTAGAATAAATCGCGCCAACGGGCGTGGTCATCTTAAGGCCACCAGCAAATGCTGTACCGTTTGGTGATGTATGGCATGCGGCACAGTCACCGGCGCGAGCTAGGTATTCACCATGTGTGACGTGCGTGACTAACGTGGTGTCTTCTGCGGCTAACGTGTTGGTACTCAATACCAGTAAAGCCAGCAGTGAGGGGGACAATATTTTCATTATTTTCACCTAACGCGATCAAGCCTGAACTAACGGGCCGGGATTTTTCAGATACTGATTACAGATGGCCTCCGCAGAATAATAAGCTAACGCTCCTACGATACCTGTTGGGTTATAAGCAAGGTTTTGTGGGAAGGCACAAGCTCCGGTGACAAACACGTTATGTACATCCCAACATTGAAGGTACTTGTTAACTACGCTGTTTTTGGGGTTATCCCCAGTGATTGCACCGCCTGTAGTGTGGGTTGACTGGTACGGGCGTACATCATAATGCGAACCGTCTCCCATCACTGAAATTGCCATCTGCTGGGGATCCATCACCTTGGCAATATCCGCCATTTTGTTGGTAATGTGCTGCGTCATTTTAATTTCATTGCCTTTCCAGTCGAAGGTCATGCGCAACAGCGGTAGGCCATATGCATCCTGGTAGGTAGGATCGAGATCGAGGTAGCAGTCGCGATATGGCATAACCGATCCTTCAGAACCTATGCTCATCGAGTGCAGATAGTTATCTTTGATGCCTTGCTTCCAGCCGCTGCCCCAGGTTGGAGAACCGGGCGGTAATGGCATTTGTTGAATTGGCCGCCCACCAGAACGCGTTGCCGAGATATATGCTCCACCAATGAACCCTAACCCGTGGTGGTCGAAATTTTCCGCGTTCAGATCGTCAATCACTGTGCCTGCGGCACCGGCACCAATAAACGGGTTGAAGTAGGTATCTTTATTGTAAAACAGAGAGATATTACTGTTCATTTGATAGGCGTAGTTTTTGCCTACCACCCCTTCACCGGTAATTGGGTCATAAGGTTTACCGATGCCGGAGAGTAACAGCAAACGCACATTATGCAGTTGGAAAGCGCAGAGAATAACCAGATCTGCCGGTTGCTCAATCTGTTGTCCCTGAGCATTGATGTAGGTTACGCCAGTGGCTTTTTTGCCACTGCTGTCCATGTTGACCTTGATGACCTGTGACTGGGTGCGTAACTCAAAGTTTTTACGCTTCATCAGCACCGGTATGATGGTGGTTTGTGGTGAAGCTTTAGAGTACATAAAGCAGCCGAAGCGTTCACAGTAACCGCAGAAATTGCAAGGGCCCATTTGTACACCATAAGTATTGGTGTAAGGCTCGGAGCAGTTGGCTGCTGGAATGCTGAAAGGATGATAGCCTAGCGATTCTGCTGCTTGGCCGAACAGTGAACCAGAATAGAGCTGCTTCAGTGGGGGAGTGGGGTATTCGCTGCTTCGCAAGCCTTCGAACGGGTTACCACCTTTGACGATTTTTCCATTAAGATTACCCGCTTTGCCTGCGGTACCGCATACTTTTTCAAACTTATCGAAGTAGGGCTCCAGCTCGGTGTAGCTGACAGGATAATCTTGTAACAGCATACCTTCGGGTACCCATTTATCTCCGTATTTTTCCGTCACTGTAGTACGCATTTTTAGATCGGCAGGTAAGGCACGCCAGTGCATACCATTCCAGTGCGACCCGGCACCGCCTACGCCGTTGCCTAGCAGAAAAGAGCCGTGTTGGCGGTAAGGTACGGCAAAGTCTGCAGGGGTATGGCGTACTGTGACCGTTTCGTGGGCCAGTTCCTGCATCAACTTCAAGCGGATACCATAAGTTAGTTCGTCGGCGATACGTGGGTAGGAGAAGTCAGGATAGGTATCACGTTGTTCACCACGTTCTAGTGCCAACACATTTAGACCTGCCGCTGTCAATTCCACACTCATAATTGCACCGGTCCAGCCAAACCCAACAATCACCACATCTACCGAGGGTTTTTTGATAGTGCTCATTTATGTATTCCTTTTGCTGGAGATACTTACCGGGCCGAGTGGATAAGCCTGATTGGGGTGATTAACCCAATCGGTAAAATCAGCCCGAGCACCAGGGAAACCAATCAGTTTCCATGAAGCCATTGACTGGTTTCCACCGTGGAGCGGATCGGCCAGATAACCCTCTTTGGTGTTTTGCAGCAGTTGGGCAAAAAATGCCTTACCCGGTAGCGCATCACAGTCCAATTCTCCTTTTTCAAGCGCCGTCAGGATTTGTTCTTGTTGGCTATGTTCTAGGTCGGCAAAAACTTTTTGATACTGCTGGTGGCAATGTGTATTGAGCTCACGGATACAAATGCGATAGGTATCACGTGGCGTGAGCTTTGACTGATAACCCAGCTCAAGTGGGGAAGGGATAAACGGAGGATGCATATACCACAAACCGCCATGGCCATAAGGTGTCTCCATCTGTTTGTCAATAAACACGGGTACGGCTTCTTCGATAGCCCCAGGCCCATGATTATCGCTAGGGATCAGGCGATCGCAGGCTGCGAGCAAAAAACGCCATTCGTCATTATTAAAATAAATGGGGACATAGTGAGAAGTGACGCCCGCAGCGGATGCTTTTGGTGCTGCCAGCGTTAAAACACCCGTCGTACCTGCCGCAGCCAACGGGATTAACGCCAACGTTTTCTTTAAAAAGCTGCGCCGTGGCGGCGTTGGGGGATGCTGTTGCGACATATTACACCTCGAATATGTTCCACATGGACATCCATGTATTAGAACGTTTGTGCAAAAAAGTGGCCAGAAACGGTTGAAGAGCCCAAACCACTAATAATTAGCAAGCTACTGGTATGGTGATGTGAGTCTAAACTCGTAGTGGGGAACAAACAATAAAGCATCTGTTTCAAAACATTTTATTCACATGTTTATTGATTGAGATCATTACGGTAACAAGTGGTAATCAAGCAGAGATTTTTGACAAGGCACAAGGAATAACGACGGGCATTATTAAGGCGTTTATTCATTTACTCATCGGGTAACCGGAGTTTGCACGCTGGTGGAACTTTAGGCTGTGTCCCTTAACTGTCTGTGGTGCCGTCGCAGACCCAAATACCAAATGCCTGAAATCGGCTGGTTGTAATTTGCGACCTATTTTTTGTGCCTGCCAGTGGTGCTTTGGTCATGCAGTCATCAAGGGAAAGACATGACCAATCGTTACGGGACAATTCCAGACCATTTTGCCAAAAGCGATCGAAAACACCGGCAGCAGTCCATGCCTGGAAGCGACGATGCGCAGAACGGGAGGAACATATTCCTGTTGTCTTAAGCGTACTCAATTGGCATCCAGTGCGTAAGACGAAGAAAGTGGCATTCATTGCTGCCAGATTATCGACTCACCGACGGTGGTACCCCAAGGGGGGATGAGTTTGATGAGTGTGGAATAACGGTTCTATGGGTGCCCATAATTCATCAGAGATTAACCCATACGTTTTCATATTCAGTTGGTATTGGTTTTTTATTGTGTTATAGAAAAATCCCATTGGAATATATTCTAATCCTGACTCATGACCAAATTTGCCAATAATGAAAAGTAGCTAACTTCATATTATTTTCCCGACAATAAGCGGATTGGGAAAGTCCGCTCTTTCTCCAGTGTTCAATATGCTGATTTTTTCATCTTTATTGTATTGTATGGCCTATTCTCAGGCTTGTTATTCAATGTCGAAAATAATGAAAGGGTTTATTAGCTGCTACAATGTGAGTTGCACGAATTTTTACTTCTGATAGTATTGTTCTGTCCGGTAAACATCCCTCTTATCGGACACCTAACCTGAAGTGGCTGGTGGCAAAAAATTGGCGGATTGTTGCTTACAACCTCATGACATGGTTGGTCCGCAGAACTGTCAACTTTTCACGTCCTGTTGATCTGCATGACAAAAGCATCGGAGCCTTCATCGAAAAGTATATGTTCTACTAATTTAATTTTTTATCAAAAAATTCATATTTTGAGAGACATCATTTAAATGCTTACACAAAAAAATCGTTCTCGTTATTCCGGTTTTTTAACACGCAGACATATTTGGGGCACACTTATTCTTTATGGCATGACGGGGAATGCTTATGCAGGCTCGTGCACAGGGACACTGGGTATTTATACTTGTTCTGGCATAGAAGACAGTGCAACTGATACTGAACAGGTTTTGAATGGGAACTCGCTTTCAGTCATTACGTTACCGGGATTTGGCATAGTGACTAATAGTGGCCGCGCATTTTCCCTGCTTAGCACTGATGATCTTACCTTTACCGATGACAATAACGCGACTATTACAGGAAATGACGATGGTATTTACGCAGCTAATACTAGCTCAGGGGCTGTATCCATAACCACCACGGGTACTGTGACAGGGAATAACGGGTACGGAATTTTGGGTAGTACTATCGGCACAAACCTGACGATAAATGCAGCTAATGTTTCGGGCAATATTGTCGGTGTTTATGCTGAAAACTTCGGCACTGGTTCGGTTTCCGTTACTACTACAGGTTCAGTAACCGCAAAATCAGACTCTAACATTGGCATTTATGTCGATGGTAGAGGTACTGACGTGACGATACAGGCTGTAGATGTTTCAGGTCAACTTTACGGTATTAGTGCCCTTAACTTTGGCATTGGTGCGACGTCCATAATCGCCACGGGTATCGTGACTGCGAATGAAGGAGTCGGAATTTTTTCTAGTACTATCGGAACAGGCCTGACGATAAATGCTGTTAATGTCTTGGGCGATGTTAATGGCATTTTTTCCGAAAACGCTGGCACAGGTGCACAGTCTATCACCGCGACAGGCACGGTGACAGGAGCTCTATCGGACGGCATTTATGCCTATAATGGTAATGGAGGCACGAGCCAGACGATACAGGCTGCCGATGTATCAGGGTATACTTCCGGTATTTATGCCGAAAACCAAGGCAGTGGTGCGCTGTCCATTACCACGACAGGCACCGTAACCAATACCGATACTACTGGTTACGGTATTGCCGCCCGCAGCACAATTGCCCCCATGTCACTCACCTTGCTTGAGAACAGTACGGTACAAGGCCATACAGCTGGTATTTATGCCGATTCGACAGCCTCTGTTGATATAACCAACTTTGGCACAGTGCGTAATGTTTCAAGGAGGGCTTCTGATCTTGCTATCCTGACCACAGGCGCTTCGGGTGTCATCACTAATAACGGTCTGGTATTGGGTACTCTTCAGTTGAGTGGTGAGGGCAACAGTTTTATCAACAATTCAGGCGGAACTTGGGACACCGCTGGCGGTACCAATGACTTTGGTACTCCCACCACGGCAAATGGCGTGGTGAATAACGGCACCATCATCGCTGCCAATGGCCCTGTAGCAGACTCTGTCCAAAATACGATCTTCAACAATGTCGGTACTTTCAGTAATGCCGGGATCCTGACTATGGCCAATGGGCGTGCAGGGGATATTACGATCATCAACGGTAATTATGAAGGGAGTGGTGGACAACTTTTGTTCGACACCGTGCTGGGAGGGGATGATTCTGCCAGCGATAAACTGGTAGTGAACGGCAATACGGCTGGAAGCACTTACGTGAGTGTGAACAATGCCGGAGGCCGTGAAGCACAGACACTGAATGGTATTGAACTGATTCAAGTGAACGGGCAATCAGATGGCGAGTTTGTGCAAAATGGCCGTATCGTTGCGGGTGCGTATGACTACTTTCTGGTCCGTGGCGTAGGGACAAATGCGACCAACTGGTATCTGAGCAGTGCTGCAGTCCCAGTAGACCCAGTAGACCCAGTAGACCCTGCAGTCCCTGTAGCCCCAGACCCATCATTAATGGTCGAACGTCCAGAGGCCGGTGTTTACAGTGCTAACCTTGCGGCGGCTAATAACATGTTTGTCACCCGTCTGCATGATCGGTTGGGGGAAACCCAGTACACGGATGTGCTTACCGGTGAAAAGAAGGTCACCAGTATGTGGTTGCGTAACGAGGGGGGGCATAACCGTTCTCGCGATGATAGTGGTCAACTGAAGACGCAAGCCAACCGCTATGTGATGCAATTGGGAGGGGGGATCGCCCAGTGGAGCCACGATGGGCTTGACCGTTTACATCTGGGGTTGATGGCCGGTTATGGTAACAGCAAGAGCAACACGGCATCGCATGTGTCCGGTTACGATGCCAAAGGCTCGGTAGATGGTTACAGCGTGGGTGTTTACGGCACATGGTATGCCAATGCGAAGGACAAGTCAGGTTTGTACGCGGATGGCTGGATGCAGTATAGCTGGTTCAACAACAGCGTTGATGGTCAAGGCTTGGCGAAGGAGGAGTACAAATCCAAAGGGACAACGGCGTCAGTTGAGAGTGGTTATACTTTCAAGCTCGGTGAAAATGCTGAACAAAATGTCAGCTACTTTATCCAGCCAAAAGCGCAGTTGACCTGGATGGGGGTGAAAGCCGATGACCATAAGGAAACTAATGGGACTGATATCACAGGTGAGGGGAATAACAATATCCAGACCCATCTGGGGATAAAAGCCTTTATGAATGGTTACGCCGATCAGGATAAAGGCAAAAACCGTGTATTCCAGCCGTTTGTGGAAGTTAATTGGGTCCACAACAGTAAGGATTTCGGAACAAAGATAGATGGCATCATTGTGAAACAGGATGGGGCAGCGAATATTGCTGAGCTAAAAATGGGGGTTGAAGGTAAACTCAGTAAGCAAGTGAGTCTGTGGGGTAATGTTGGCCAGCAGGTGGGTAACAAAGGTTACAGTGACACCAGTGCCATATTAGGGATTAAATATGATTTCTAATTTTTTAAAATAATATATCAAAGTATCAGTACATCATGATGATGTACTGATATATTTTGAACGGTCTATGGTTATGAAATCCAATCGACTCTTTTTGAGTTAATGAGATGGTCACTCCCTTCTTCTCGGCATTATGCTAACTCTGCCCTTCACCCTCCGCCTTGATAATGGGCTTTTGGGTCTGCGACGGCACTACGGACAGTTAAGGGACACAGCCTAGCCCTTATGGCTATTTTCTAATGTATTTTTGAAGATTTGCCCATCTTTCATGATTAACCTAAATGCTCTCTCTGGCTGAGCAATAAGTTGAACATCATCCAACGGATTACCGTCTACCAGGATTAGATCGGCCAAGGCGTCATTTTCTATCACTCCCAGCTTTCCAGGATAAGGGTTCCTTGGACCTGATAGCGCGCAAAGTTCAGCGTTCACACTGGTGGCCATCTTAAGCACTTCAACTGGTGAATACCATCGTGTCAGTTTGGCTAGTTGTGCCCCTTGACGCGTAGCCAGCTTGGCATCAAAAAGTGTATCGGTGCCCCAGGCCGTCTTGATGTTATATTTTTTCGCCAACATATAGGCATTATCGGTACCGGCAACCATTTCGAGCTGTTTGGCACGTGACGCTGGGCTGGCCATTGGAACCGCGTCCTCGTCATCAAGGAATGGCTGAAGGCTCCACCAGATACCTTTTTCTGCCATTAATTGGACGGTTTGTTCATCTACTAACTGGCCGTGTTCAATGCACTTAACTCCGCCATTGATTGCCATTGTGACTGCTCTGGCAGTGTAGGCATGGACGGTGACGTAAGTTCCCCAGTTTTCTGCTGCTATAACTGCTGCCTGTATTTCAGGCACTGAACCTTCTGTTACGCTGATAGAGTCATACATCGAGGCCACTCCGCCACCAGCCATATATTTGAGTTGCGATGCTCCTCGCATTAGTTGTTCTCTGGCACGCAGCAATACTTGATCAACACCGTCGGCAATCGCGGTCATGCCAACTCGTTCAGCGTAACTTAGAGGGTCTGATGGCGTATGGGGTAGTTCGCCAATCAGGCGAAAATCACCATGCCCACCAGTTTGGGTGATAAAGGCTCCAGAAGGAAAGATACGTGGGCCATTAGCTACTTGCTCATCAATGGCGCGTTTTAATCCAAAGACCGGTCCCCCCATATCACGCACTGTGGTGAACCCCCGCATTAATGTGGCATCGGCTTCAGCAATTGCCAGCGCTTGAATATAATTAAAATCTGCTGTCATTGCTGTCATCATAGAGGGGCGAGCCATAATAGCATGCCAGTGTGCGTCAATCAGCCCAGGCATCAATGTGCCACCATCGCCGTCGATCAGTTCTACGTCCGGAGGCAATGGCGTTTCTACGGGTTCAACCGACTTAATCCTGTTGCCTTCTACCAACACTCGAAGCCCATCTCTCAGTGTGTCCGAAACGCCATCAAAGACGCTAATGTTTACGAAAGCCATTGTTCGCGCAGCATTATCTGTGGCATTTCTTTTTTGTGCCGTTGGGGCTGGAACAGCCGCGGCCACAGTCGCCCTCGTAATAGGGGCAGATTGAGCCGCTTTCTGAGAAAATACCGTATTGATGCGTACAAATGCCGGACTATGACAGAGGCAAAGATCCGAGTGAGTGCATGGAAACTGAATTAACGACATATGCGACATAATGCTCTCCATTATTAACTATCCACTAAAGCTTGAAGACCGCTTTATCGCATAGAACAGTCTTACTTTTAACCGCCTACTTGAATGACAACTATTTAAAATTTAGTACGGTATCCGGTAATGGGTGCAGTTAGTCGGTCATATATTTTTCGATAAATGCCCTGATAAATTTTCATACAACTCAATTGAGCGTGAAAAGTAAATCGTTTTACGAGACAAACGCGCAATGTGAATGCTTGGCTTCAGGTTGTTGCGTTCAGTACGCTGGGTGAAAAATTTTTCCGTCACCTGCTTATCCTTTGGCACTTCCTGGCAATAATTCCCCCAGCCGTTGCTGGTGACCATCGTGCTAATACAAGCCGTTAGTCGTGCCAACAATTCGCGGCAGATTTAATCGGTTCATGAACCGAAAGTATAGACCAGTGCACCGCGGGTTTTCGTGTAGATGTTTATGCCGTAACGAACGTCGCCGATAATAGGCAGAGAATCGCTCTCTGCCAAAGTCACGTTTTACCGATGATTAAAAACGACCTTTATTTTACTTGCCCTCGCTCTTATACACTTAAAATAGGGATAAGGGACCAAGGGGAGAGGGGTAACAGCTTGCTTATTTCAATTCATCCACCATGGTGATTGCTCTGCCAATATAGTTGGCTGGCGTCATGGCTTTCAGACGCGCTTTTTCGTCTTCTGGCAGTGCTAGGCTATCAATGAAGGTCTGCATACCTGCCGCATCTACACGCTTGCCACGAGTCAGTTCTTTGAGCTTTTCATAGGGTTTATCGATGCCATAGCGGCGCATCACCGTCTGAATAGGTTCAGCCAGCACTTCCCAGTTGTGATCCAGTTCGTCTAGCAGGTGAGCACTATTCACTTCGAGCTTACTGATGCCTTTCATGGTGGCTTGATAAGCAATCATCGCATAGCCAAGGCCCACGCCCAAGTTGCGAAGTACGGTAGAATCAGTTAAATCCCGTTGCCAGCGTGACACTGGCAATTTACTCGCCAGGTGGCCCATTACAGCATTGGCCAGCCCTAGGTTGCCTTCGGAGTTTTCGAAGTCGATAGGGTTAACCTTGTGTGGCATGGTAGAAGAACCAATCTCACCGGCAATTGTTTTTTGCTTGAAGTGATTGAGGGCAATATAACCCCAGATATCACGATCAAAGTCGATCAGAATGGTGTTAAAGCGTGCAATACAGTCGAACAGTTCAGCGATATAGTCGTGCGGTTCAATCTGAGTGGTGTACGGGTTCCAGTTTACCCCCAACGAAGTGACGAACTCTTCACTGAAACGATGCCAGTCAACTTCTGGGTAGGCTGCGATGTGGGCATTGTAGTTACCGACCGCACCGTTGATTTTGCCAAGGATCTCAACGCGTTCCAATTGACGGTATTGACGCTCCATTCGATATGCTACGTTCGCCATTTCTTTACCCACGGTTGACGGCGTGGCTGGCTGACCATGGGTACGAGAAAGCAGGGGAATATCGCGATACTCCAGCGCCAGGCCTTTAATGGCATCAATGATCTTGCGCCAGTAAGGCAGCACAACATCCTGACGTGCAGTTTGCAGCATCAGTGCATGTGACAGGTTATTGATGTCTTCTGAAGTACAGGCGAAGTGGATAAATTCTGAAACGGCATGTAGTGCAGGCACCGATGTGACTTTTTCTTTCAGAAAGTATTCCACCGCTTTTACATCATGATTAGTGGTACGTTCGATCGTCTTGATGCGCTGCGCGTCTTCTTCATTGAATTCTGCGACGATCTTATCAAGGTAAGCGTTTGCGTTGGCATCAAAAGGCGGAACTTCGTTGATCTCTGCACAAGTGGCAAGTTTTTGCAGCCAACGTACTTCAACCTGTACGCGGAATTTCAGCAGGCCATATTCGCTGAAAATGGTGCGCAGTGCGCTGACTTTATCACCGTAGCGTCCGTCAACGGGTGAAACGGCAGTCAGTGAGGATAATTCCATCGGTAGCAACTCCTGGGAAAATTAACAATGAGCAACGATATTCTGCGCCTGTTTGAGCAGACGATTGCGGGAAAACATTAATTGCAGGCGGCTACCGCCTACCTGTTGCCATAACACAGCGGCGCGGATACCTGCAAGCAGTGTGGCACGTACTTTGGCTTGTACCTGCGGGTTTTGCAGGATGGCGGGCGAACCCGTTACCTGAATACGTGGCCCTAAAGGTGCCACGACATCGACATAGATCCCGGCCAAAGAACTGATAATGGTCTCAGAGCCCAATTCAAAATGAACCAGTTGGCGTTCCAATTGATTAAGGCGTTCACCCAGTGTATTCATCGCTGATTTATCAGCATTAAGCTTACGTTCCAGTACCATCAGGCTGATGGTATAGCGGGTAAGTTCAGCAGCGAGGCCCTTATTGTTGGCGTTGAGTACGCCAAGTAGTGTTTCAAGGCCCATTTTCAAATTACGCTCTTCACCGCCGAATACGGCCAGCGTTGAAGCCGGGTCCATCTGCAGTAGGCTATTGAGTGAAGTATGGAAGGCTTCCTGATCCAATTGCCCATCGTGGGCCAGTTGTTGTACCAAGCGAGCTGCCTGGGTAATTCCAGCCATAGCCAGCGTAATGTCGTAATAATTCTTCGCCACGATTACTCCTGTAAGCGCTGTTCAATAATGCCGCCACCAAGGCAGATATCGCCAAGATAAAATACGGCGGACTGGCCTGGCGTGACGGCGGCAACCGGTTCGTCGAAACGGACCTCAATACGGCCAGCATCCAGTGGGGTCACGGTGCAGGGAATATCCTGCTGGCGATAACGGGTTTTTACCGTACAACGAAGGATTTCTACCAGTGGCAGACGGTCAACCCAATGGAGTTGTTGTGCGATCAGGCCCGTAGACATCAGACGCGGGTGATCGTGGCCCTGTGCCACCACCAGAATATTGTTGGCAACGTCTTTATCTACTACGTACCAAGGTTCTTCACCACTGTCCTTCATACCGCCAATACCTAAACCCTTCCGCTGGCCGAGGGTGTGGTACATTAAGCCTTGATGCTCACCGACGGTGTGGCCGTCCACGGTAACGATAGCCCCCGGTTGTGCTGGCAGATAGCGGCCCAAGAAGTCACGGAATTTACGCTCACCAATAAAGCAGATACCGGTAGAGTCTTTCTTTTTGGCGGTCACCAGCTCCAGTTGCTCCGCAATACGGCGTACTTCTGGTTTTTCCAACTCGCCAACCGGAAACAGACTCTGTGCCACTTGCTCATGGCTTAGTGTGTAGAGGAAATAGCTCTGGTCTTTATTACCATCAATACCTCTTAGCAGACGACTCTTGCCGTCTACATCCTGACGGCGGACATAATGACCGGTAGCAATGTAGTCCGCACCCAGATCTTCTGCTGCAAACTCTAGGAACGCCTTGAATTTAATTTCTTTATTGCACAGGATATCTGGGTTTGGGGTACGGCCTGCTTTGTATTCTTCGAGGAATAGTTCGAATACATTGTCCCAATATTCTGCAGCAAAATTGACTGTGTGCAGTTCAATACCCAGTTTATCGCATACTGCCTGCGCGTCGGCCAAATCGGTTGCCGCTGAACAATACTCGTCGTCGTCGTCCTCTTCCCAGTTTTTCATGAACAACCCAGCGACCTGATAGCCCTGTTGTTGTAACAGATAGGCAGTAACGGAAGAGTCGACACCGCCGGACATTCCGACGATTACTTTTTTCTGGCTGTTGTCTGACATGGGCATCTCACGAACTTGAACACGCACTGCGCGATAAAAAACAAGCGCAGGATTTTACCACGTTGATGGCCTGCGCGCACGGCTCTTATTTACTCTCAGAATGGCCAGTTATAGCTGGCGACCAGCGAGAGCGGGTAGCGTTCCTGTTGCTGGTAACAGTAGATACTCTCTGCAACCAGCGGAGACCGCAGGTTGTTGGCCGCAAAAATCTGCTGTGAGGTTAGCCACAGGCAGCGGTCAATGTCACTGTCATGAGGTTCTGTCGGCAACTGTGTTTCTAACTCAATAACAAAACTGAAACGCAGAAATGGCGTATGATCCGGCGCGATCCACTGGTGCATTCTCAGGAAAGACTGCGGCGCTGCGTGGATACCGGTTTCTTCCCACAGCTCACGCTCGGCAGCCTGGAGCAGAGTTTCATCTGCTTCAAGGTGACCCGCGGGTTGATTCCACAGAGCTTTATGATTGATGGTTTCTTCAACAATCAAAAATTTACCAGCAGCGTGGACGACACAAGCGACGGTAACGTGTGGTTTGAACATGCTAGCTCCTCAGTCGTTAGAGCGGATCAACGGCTTGCCACTCACCTGGTTGTAGTGTTCCCAAGGAAAGATTTCCCATACTGTAACGAATCAGGCGCAGTGTAGGAAAACCGATATGCGCCGTCATCCTACGTACCTGGCGATTTCTGCCTTCATACAGCGTAATTTTAAGCCAGCAAGTAGGAATGGATTTTCGTTCGCGGATCGGCGGGTTGCGTGGCCATAACCATTCGGGTTCATTAACTCTTTCTATTCCGGCAGGTAATGTAGGGCCATCTTTTAGCGTCACACCTTGGCGTAACATTGCCAGATCATGGTCTTGTGGTTCCCCTTCGACTTGAACGAAATAGACCTTACCGGTTCTTTTTCCCGGTTGTGTCAGCTGTGCTTGCAGTTTCCCATCATTGGTTAGCACCAGCAATCCTTCGCTGTCTCGATCAAGACGACCGGCAGCATAAACATCGGTAAAAGGGATAAATTTTTTTAACGTAATGCGGCCTGCTTCATCGGTAAACTGAGGTAATACGTCAAAGGGTTTATTAAATAGCACGATCCTTCGTGGTCCTTGCGCCACAGGGCGTGCTTTGGTGCTGTTGCGGCTGAATCGTTTAACTTGGTGATTTCTAACAGGGAATTTAGTCATAGTAGTTGAGATTACGGATGATAAGCGCATTATAACCGAATCCGTTTCGGATTGGCGCGGGCTGAATATTCAAGTAGTATTGACACGCATCTTACAAAGCATTAACAAAATTGCGCTTTAAGAAGAAGGAGAGGTTGATGGAAAGCAGAGTAGTTGTTCCGGCAGAAGGTAAAAAAATTACGGTTGATGCCCAGGGTAAACTGGTTGTTCCGCATAACCCTATCATTCCGTTCATCGAAGGTGACGGTATTGGCGTTGATGTTACCCCTGCTATGATCCACGTGGTTGATGCTGCAGTAAAAAAGGCCTACCGCAGTGAACGTAAAATCTCTTGGATGGAAATCTATACCGGTGAAAAATCCACTCACGTTTACGGGAAAGACGTGTGGCTGCCGGATGAAACACTGGATCTTATCCGTGACTATCGCGTTGCGATCAAAGGCCCGCTGACCACGCCAGTAGGTGGTGGTATCCGTTCTCTTAACGTTGCTTTGCGCCAACAACTCGATCTCTATGTCTGCCTACGCCCGGTGCGTTACTACCAGGGCACGCCAAGCCCGGTAAAACAGCCAGAACTTACAGATATGGTCATTTTCCGTGAAAACGCCGAAGACATTTACGCGGGTATTGAATGGAAAGCAGGTTCCGCAGAAGCTGATAAAGTGATCAAGTTTCTGCGTGAAGAGATGGGTGTGAAGAAAATCCGCTTCCCAGAGCAATGCGGTATCGGCGTTAAGCCATGTTCTGAAGAAGGCACCAAACGTCTGGTCCGTGCAGCGATCGAATATGCAATCGTAAACGATCGTGATTCAGTGACTCTGGTTCATAAAGGCAACATCATGAAGTTTACCGAAGGTGCCTTCAAAGATTGGGGCTACGAACTGGCACGTGAAGAGTTCGGTGGAGAGTTGATCGATGGTGGCCCATGGCTGAAAATCAAAAACCCGAAAACTGGCAAAGAGATTGTAGTGAAAGATGTTATTGCCGATGCATTCCTACAGCAAATTCTATTGCGCCCGGCAGAATATGATGTAATTGCCTGTATGAACTTGAATGGCGATTATATTTCAGACGCTTTGGCTGCGCAGGTTGGCGGTATTGGCATCGCACCTGGTGCTAACATTGGCGATGACTGTGCGTTGTTTGAAGCGACTCATGGTACTGCACCTAAATATGCAGGCCAAGACAAAGTAAACCCAGGCTCCGTTATCCTCTCAGCTGAGATGATGCTGCGTCACATGGGCTGGTTCGAAGCGGCCGACCTGATTGTTAAGGGAATGGAAGGTGCCATCGCTGCCAAAACCGTGACCTATGACTTCGAACGCTTGATGGAAGGCGCTAAGTTACTGAAATGCTCAGAGTTTGGCGACGCTATCGTTAAACACATGTAATGGTGTTTTAGCGCTGAATGATTACGGGAGCTTATGGCTCCCGTCTGTTTTTACCCCTCCAAAAATTCTTCTACAAAACTCTTCTACAAAACTGTACAGTAAATGAGCTATTTTAGCCTGCTAACCACCCTCCAATCCTTTCCTCGATCATCGTTATAACGGTCAGTTTGATATTGAGATTTATGCCCCAATAAATCCTTGATATTCACTTTTTGTTCTCTGTAAAGACGTTCAGCCAGCGATCGGATTTCGTGAAAGGTAGGGGGCGTTCCTTTTTCCCAAACCAAGCCTGACATATCCCGTATTTTTTTAAAGCTGGCGCTTAATGTGTTGGCTTGAACTAATCCGCCACGCCACGCCTCGCCATAGCGGTATTGTGCGTGTAATGCACCAGGTATGGACTGACGATATGATCCCGGCACTGGATGACCACCTGCTCCAGTGACATGTCGATAGCATCACAGTGAAGAGAGAGCGGAATGGCAACTTTGGCTCCGGTTTTTGTTTGCTCAATATGCAAGTGACCATCCCAGATGTCGGAAAACTGCATCTTGCTAATGTCTCCGACACGCTGACCGGTCACAAGGCCCAACAGCATTGCATTTCTCATGTACTCTAATGGTGGCGCAATAACGGCTAGGATGGCGTTAAATTCATCTAATACCATGCGCTCACGCTCTATCCTGTTGTAAGGGTTTTTAGTCGCTTCGGCAGGGTTATAACCCGGTGGCACTTCACCCGCGTGTTGGGCCTCTTTGAAAACATCGATCAGTGTTGAGCGAACAATCTGGGCCATTCTTGAGTAGCCGCGATTTTTATAATCATCGAGAATGTCAGCGATATCGCGTGTGTCGACATCCCGGATCGATTTCGTGGCTAATGCATTGCGCATGGCTTTAAGCGGAGCCATTTTTTGTTTTACGGTGTTTTCTGTGATTTCTTTCGCCGCCTTACGTTCCTCCTGTATCACCAGGTAACGGTCAAGCCATGTTGAAACGCTGATGCTACCGCCAGCGGCACGACTTAATTTGTCGCGTATCGCAAGAGTGTTGCGTAGGAGTTGTTCAGAAAGCCTGGTGTTGGCATCTAGAGCTATAGTTGTGGCTTCTGCCTCATTGTCACCTAACCCGTGATATTTTTTTGTAATCGGGTGTCTGTAACGCCAGTACACTTTTTTGGTTCTGGCGTCTGTGTAACAAGAAAGGCCCGGTATATCGATCTTGTATTTACGTGGCCTTGCCATCACTTAAAATCCTCAACAGGCGGGGATCATCGCTTTTCTTAGTCTCAGGTTGGCAAATCAATCCGGTGAATCGAGCCCCTTTATCGACCCACCACGATCTGCCTGCTTTACGAGGTGGCGGGTATATCATCTTGTTTTTTGCGTATGTCAAAAGGGTAGAGTAGGCTGGGGGGTTATCCCCAAACTCCTCTTTTGCCCAGTCGCTGAGACGGAGTAAACGTGCCATTGGTCATGCTCCTTCGCACAACCGGCCACGATCCTAACCGTGGCCTAAGTTGTGTTTTGATATATGAAAGTCAGTTTTCGGGTCTGTAAACGTCGCCACAAAACAAGACGGCTTTGGGGCGACGGCGCTGGATTGCGTCAATCATCTTTTCGCATTCAGCTTTGGTTGGGTAAATCCGTTCTGAAACCGGGAGCGCTTCGCAATGGTCGTGACCACAGGCGCTTACGAGCAAAATGAAGCCGATCAGCATATTCACTCCTTAAACTCAGGACGCATATCGTCGAGTATGATCTGGAAACGTTCGAGATCGTCAGCGCTTAAATCACGTTCAGAGCGACGAACCAGGGCTTCGATAGCGGTAAAGTCTTCATAGGAACAGCAATCATCTAACTGTGTGCTGATAGTGGAAGCAGCCAGGATCTGGCGGTGACGTTTCACCACCTTGTTTTTAAGTTCAGTATAATCGGTAATGCCTAGTTGCTGTTTCAAGTCTTCAACTTGGGCTCGGATCGCCGTGGTTTTCTCAGTATCTTTGGCTTGTTCAATGGCTGTTCGGATTTCTGCTGCAATTCCACTGCTATCTACGGGAGGTGTGCTGCTTTGCTGCGGGGAAGCTGGCGGTGTGTCTGCCAACTGACTGACACTTACCCGTGTAGCCGTTGTTTCCGGATTGATTTCCTTTTCGTTACGTTGCTCGAGTTCATCAATCGTATATCGTCGGTGAAACAACACCGAACGCCTTGGGGCTGAGTACCGCCGATGTGGTAGCCGAGTATTGGCGCTGGCGTAGTGAGTCGTGGAAGTACAGCAGCGCAGATCAATTCCCTTGGCGGCACGACGTGCTGTACCCCATTTGCCTCGAAATGCGGCGCCAGGGAGTAGGGCGAAAATTATCTGAACCAGAGCTTAAAAGTTTGGCGCGGCGCCAATTGGAAAAATGGGTGAAGAAAGTTGAGCAGGGATATTCCATCCCACGGTGTAACATCAACATGGCAGTAAGGCGTCTGGCATGATTTTTATCTGGCGTTTTCTGAACAATTTTTTGCATCTGGCGTCGTTCATGTCGAGGGATGGGCGCTATGATCGGCATTGCTCAGTCCGGTTGTGAGGGCTTGTGATGTTTGGCGATTGATCAGATCGCTCAAACCGGATTGAGTTCCCTTCAGTGATCTACTATTTGGCGCAGGTATTTAGGCCGGTAGATCCCCGGCCTTTTGTAGCAACGGGTTTTGATCAATCGTAAAGCCAGCGGCCAGCTTTGGCGGATTCTATAAGCATATGTACTGTAAGTTGTTCAGGCTTATGGCGGTCTGATTTTAAGCGGTCAGGAAGAATACGGTTAGGTAGAAAAGGAAAAACTGTCTGGGGAAAATAGCGTCTCCAATGTATCTTGCTGCAATCGACATTAAACTTTTCAGAATACTTGTCTATTAACTCATAGATATCTTCAGGAACCGTTTGATGTTCACCGGTACTGAGTGATGAGTCTGGGCTTAACTGACTGCAACGCAATTCATCTTTGACAAATTGAAGTACAGTTTCATCAGTGTTCATCATACGCGATCCTTTGACTCAACGATGAGATTGTAACGATGAACACTTCTATATCCGATGACGCTAATATCATATGCTGTCATGGCTACACCTACCCATGGTATCCATCTACCTATGAGTCCGCCCAGGCTTGTCGTTCTTGCCCAACCTCCACCAATTAACGTCTTCCCTGTTGGCGATCTCCAGCGACTGTTGAGGCGATATGAGATCATACGGCGAAGATATAACGATAATATGCTTGTGCCTGGGGTGGCGGTGTGCGGCTTACCAGGTACAGAAATGACGTTCAGCCCACCAAGGATGAAAGCAAAGGCAACAATATCTATCCCACTGCATTGTTTCTCTACTTCATCAACAGTGATCCAGAAAGCTAACTCTCCCTGAGACAGGTTATACATACCTTTAAAATAGTAGCCATTTACTTGCTCAACCGTATCCATAAAATTTCCTTTTTAATGGGCTGAACTTAACATAGTCGACTATGGGCAAGGTTTCAATGGTCACGTTTGAAGCCAGATAGACAGCCTCATAGCTAATAATGCACCCTCGTTTCGGCAGTGATGTTCGTTTAGGGTTGGAGAACATCGGGAGGGTATCCGCTTTGTTGGCATAACCGAGCAGTATCGACGTTACACGTTTGGATCATCGTTGGTGTTCTTCTCGGATTGCTAAGGAATGTACACGGCTCTTTCAGTATCACCGGGTTCTGGTCAATCGTAAAGCCAACGGCCAGCCTTGGCGGATTCAGCGAACATCCTTATAGTAAAAGGTGGACGACTAGAAACTATATTTTCCATAATTTCACGGCCTTTGATTATCCGTTTTAATAAAGGGATTTTTATTATGGGGCAGTAGCGGTCCATATCAATTTTAGAAACGTCAACACCAAACTTTTTACCGAAATCATTGATCGCATAAGGGAGTTCGTCAGGAGCAGAATAATCCTGCAAATGCGTGTCTAATTCCAGAGGGATGGCTTTCCACTTCCAGTTAACTGGGGTTGATAGCTCGTTACGAAAAAACTCCAAAACTTCTTCATCTGTCACCATATTTTATCCCGGTTGTGTCGCGTTAACGACCACAGGCCAGCCAACGTTGGCGTTGTCGATTATTTAGGCGGTCAACAAATAGAATTGTTCCGCCGGTGACAATCCCTCACTTTCCGGATGCTGATATTGTCCTTTGCGTATCATGTGAATCAATTCTATAAGATCACCTGAGCAAGTCAAACTGAGCTGCTATAACTTAGACTGCTCAAAAAATATGCTTACCGTACAAAAATTTCCGATCTCCAAACTAACCCATATAGGGAGAACATAAATGGATTCTGTATTGCTTGATATGATGCGCTCTGGTGGAAGAAATAAAGCCTGGGCCGAAACAATGGTTAATATTGAGGCCAGAAATCTGATCAACACAGCTAACTCGCTGTCCTCCTTCTATCTTCGAGATAGTTTGATCCGGATGAAGTTTATACAGGAGATTAAAGATCTCGTTGAGCAGCAGTTTGCCATCGCCCGACGTGCAAAATCAGACGAAGAGTGCATAACATGTATTAAAAATCTGAGGGTAGAAACTGAAAATCTTCAGGAACAGGACAGAATGCTGCGCACTAAAGCGGCGGCACTTTACGCCAAAGTCGAGTTCGTCCGGGAAAATAATAAAATTGTTGGGTATGTCATTTCAGCTGTTCATATTGTTGTATCAGGTGCAGCATTATTTGGCGGAATGATCATGATGTCGACAATGACTCCCATTGGAGTAATTGCCGGGGCAATACTTTTCGTTGATGGTATTAATGGGATAACAAAAGAGGCTAGTCATCTTCGTTACGGAGATCAATTCAAGTCAGAGGGAATATTTGCAGACAGTTCTATGAAAACTGCTAAGTATATGGGTTTTAAACCTGAATCAGGACTGGCATTCTATAATGCAGTCACGTTAAGTGCTAGTGTCTATAGTATTTTTGGTCTTGCAAAGAAACCCGGTGCTTGGCGGTTATTCAGATGGCTTCCTCGAGATTATTACCGAAAAGTTGAAACTATGAGCAGACCAAAACTAACCATGAAAATTGTGGGTTATGGTGTAAAAGCAAAAGTTATTTTTGACCTTTTGGCAACAGAGAATAACTGAACCTAACTCCGATTTATTCTTTTATAACGCCAGGATTTATAGGCAAGTACCGGCGGTTGTACAAATATTGCAACCGAAATACCGCAAAGTAGCCCGATAGAGCCAGCGAAAAGGCTTTCGGCTGAACCATACAGAACCAGCAAAACGAAAACAGCAAGGCAACCAGCTACGGCAAAAATAGTAATGACAAAGCGATTTGCTAGATCTTGGATAGTCTCACCCATTGAACCACCGTAATTTTCGGTATTATTTTTAATTTTCTGAATATCGTTGCTGCTGAAACCTGATTTCAATAGTTTAGCTTCGTCCACTTTCATAGCATTCCACCTTCTATCCTTAAAATGTAGATACCTCTCTGTATCCAGTATACACAAAAATCCCGGACAAAGCTGGATCAGTCTAACCATTGTGTTGTTATTTTTTATTAAAAACATTAAGTTATATCATTATTGTGTTTTTTTACATGATTGCCCATCCCCCTTTAGGTTGTGTCGCGTTAACGACCACAGGCCAGCCAACGTTGGCGATTATTTAGGCGGTCAACAAATAGAATTGTTCCGCCGGTGACAATCCCTCACTTTCCGGATGCTGATATTGTCCTTTGCGTATCATGTGAATCAATTCTATATCTGCGCGGGATAGAGCACCTTTTGGCGGCAGTATTCGGCGATTTCCGTTTCACTTAGCGTGGCGGTTTCCACGATAACGGCGAGCCGCGCTTCGGCGGGCTACTGTTCACTGTTTTTCTCTGCACCGGGCACCGTTTCCCCTCTGATTTAGCCTGATTGCGCCAATTATAGAGAGTCGCTTCCGATATCCCTTCCATCTGTGCAACAGCCGCGACAGTCATGTTGTAAGGGGGCAGCAATTTTGCCAACACGCTGGCTTTACGTTCGGGAGAAATACGTTTCATTTGTCACTCCGCCGCCCTCTGGATCCATTTTTAGAAGGGGGTGACAGCTATGCTGACACTGAGGGCGATGCCGTGAGGACCGAAGAAAAGATCGAAATCTATCAGATAAGAAGAAAGCGAGCCTACAAACAGTTATAGCTTAGGAAATGAGCAGTAAGAGTTCAGATAGAAAACTGTGAACAGGGCTAATAGTTTTTCTAATGGGGAAGATATGGAGTGTAAAAGTAATGTGCTATTGCTTTATTTACACAAGATTGGCTCCTCTGACTGGACTCGAACCAGTGACATACGGATTAACAGTCCGCCGTTCTACCGACTGAACTACAGAGGAATCGTGTGAACGGGGCGCATCATATCCAGCTACTCTGGGAGTGTCAACGCTAAATTTTTTTCGGGGTGATAATGTACATCATTTAAACAACCTAAGTTGGGAAGCTGCTTAATTTTATTGGCTAATGAAGTGACAGCTGAAAATCCCTGCGTTAGAGCGGGGATCGACTGGTGTCCATTGGTCGCTAGATCCTCGGCTCTTAGGCTGTGTCCCTTAATTTGACAGTCGCTTTAAAAATAACCGGATAGCACCCAATTTCAACATGCTCAGGTAATTTCTGGCTGTTTTTTCCGAGCGGCTAGCGATACGATGATGCTCTTTAAGCTTGGCGAAGCAGCGTTCAACGACGTTACGTTTTTTATACAATCGAGTATCGAGTTTTCGGCGTTTATCCTGACTGGCTTTTTCATTCGACTTAAAAGGGATAACGGCTTTTATTCCTCTCATTTTCAATCTATTACGCAATGCCTGATTTGAGTATCCCTTATCAGCCAGCACCGCTTTAGGCCGCGATTTCAGGTGTCCACTTTGTCGGATTATCCCAACCCGGCCAAGCAACGTTTCGAGTATCTAAGGCAGAAAAGCGGAGTCAGCGTCGTTGAAAAATGAACCAGCAAGAAAGCTTGGCGGCGGGTGGTCGAACGGGGACATAGCTGGCTGAATCTATATCGTCGTTTGTTGACTCATTGGGAGAAAAAGCCCGAGAGCGACCAAGGGATGTTGCATTTCGCCTGTGGGCTTATTGTGTGGAATAAACCCCTATTGGGCTAATCTCTAAGCGTTCAGTTCGTGAAATAATTTTCACTTATGCTCGGTGGAGTGATTACCAATTTGCTTGTGCGTAAGCTTTGTTACTTGGTCAGTCCCGTTGTTCAAATCGATCAAAGATCTATTTGTCGCTGTGTTGCCACTTTCCAGCTACTCGAATTATTTAAAATATATTTTCTGTTTCATAGATGAGACTATAAATAGTTTCACAGATAAAACTACTTCGCAGAAAAGTAAAATTAGTATCGGCTATCACTCATTGCCACGATCGCTATCTTGACAATAATTTAACCAATTGCTAATAGTTAAGCTACATCTTAAAATAATAAACAAAGTTTAATATATGAAACTTCTTGCTGGCAGTTATGACAACGGTGCAACGGCAGATGATGAAAAAGCGATATTGCTATCATTTCAATCGGAGAGTCGCGAGATTTACAAGGATCACCCCCATGAGTGGGACATTGCCTATGGAGGTCCATCGCGGGAAGTTTTTGACTGGTTTTATTCAACGGGTGAAAATAAAGGAACAGTAGTATTTCTGCATGACGGTTATTGTCAGTTTTGTAATAAAGAAGATGTTGCTTTCATTGCCAAAAATCTGTTGTTATTCGGCTTTGATGTTGTATTAGTAGAATATACTTTGGCACCGACAGCTACGTTGGCAGATATTTGCCAGCAAATCGGTGTAGCAGTGGATGCTATCGAGCAACGTGTAAAACAGCGTGGCGGTAAGCCAGTGTATCTCAGTGCTCATTCAGCCGGTGGGCAACTGGCTGCATTCTGGCAGCACTACCGATGTGTACGCGTGTTTTTTGCTATTAGCGGGATTTTTGAATTAGAACCGTTGCTTACCACTTATGTTAATCAACAATTAAAATTAACAGCACAACAGACAGAAAACCTGAGCTTCTTGGTACGTAATATTCCTCAATCTCTTAAACCGCTAGCCTTGCTTTACGGCACAGAAGAGTTACCCGAGCTAATTGGCCAATCGGTTTATTATCATTCAGTATTGCAAGATAAAGGCTTGCTAGCGAGTTGCTGTCCTGTTAATGGTGCTAATCATTTCAGTGCGCTACAAGCCCTGTTTGCCACTGACGGTATGATGTGCCGTCAACTGCTTACTTATGGAGAAATATCTGATGCGAACAATCATTGATACGGGTTTGCCTGATATCGGCCAACCTTTTTCCTGGGCCACCAAAGGGGGGGGGATGTTATTTACCGCTCATGGACCAGTAAGACAGGATGGGACGATTGAAACGGGGGCAGCAGAAAAACAGATCACACTGACGTTTGATAATTTAGCTAAGACATTGGAGGCTGCTAATAGCCACAGTGATAATGTTTTACAGATTATTGTTTACCTGACTGATGTTAATGACGTTAAACTTCTCGATAGTATATACAAAAATTACTTTAATCACCCTTATCCTAATCGTTCAACCGTTATTGTTGAAAATCTGGTTGTACCAGGTATGAAAATAGAAGTTACCGTTATCGCGGTTGCTTAACTATTTATACTTATCATAATTCAAGTTGAACTGATATTGTTTTGACGTCTCGGTGTTTATTCGCCAATATAAGGTGATGGCTCTGCGGTGGCTTGAATTATCTAGAGTGTTTAATAAATAATATCCACCTGCTAATTCATTTAAATATGAATTAAGGATACTCTATGTTTAATCATATTCAGCCTTCCTCACCCGATCCTATTATGTCGCTAATGGAGGCGTACATGCAGGATCCTAATCCACAGAAAGTCAATTTAGGTATTGGCTTGTATTACGATCACCAAGGGAAGATCCCTTTGATGCAAGCCGTATATATTGCTGAGCAGCGTTTGCTGGAGCAACTGCGTCCGCATAGTTATCTACCTATTGAAGGCTCTGGGTTGTTTGCTAGCCAGATCCAAACGCTGTTATTTGGCGAGGAATCCACCCTCATTGCCACTGTGCAAACGGTAGGGGGGTCTGGTGCGTTGAAATTAGGTGCCGATTTCATTTATCACTTTCTATCACGCCGCGAAATCTGGGTTTCCGATCCAACTTGGGCCAACCATTGGGCAATCTTTGAAGGAGCTTGCTTAAAAGTACATACCTACCCCTATTTCGAGGACGTTTCAGGTCAACTTCGTTTTGACGCCATGATCGATACATTGTCTTCTTTGCCGGAGGGCACGGTGGTGTTACTCCATCCTTGCTGCCATAACCCGACCGGAACAGATTTAAACCAAGTGCAATGGCAGGCAGTACTTGATGTTGTGCAACAACGTCGCTTGCTGCCCTTTTTTGACATCGCTTATCAGGGCTTTGGTGATGGATTGGATGAGGATTGCTTCGCCTTGCGTGAAGTGTTGAAAAGCGATCTTGATTTTCTGGTCAGCAGCTCTTTTTCAAAGAATGTAGCGCTATATGGGCAACGTTTGGGGGGCTTATCAGTGCGCTGCAGCTCGGTGGAAACAGCCAGTCATGTGAAAGGGGCATTAAAAACCCTGATCCGTCGCAGCTACTCCTGCCCACCTGCTTACGGTAGCCAGATTGTCGAAACGATACTGGCGGACCCTCAGTTGCGTCAGCTGTGGGCTGATGAACTGGCGAACATGCGTCAACGTATTAAACAGATGCGCCTTAGTCTGTCTTCAGGTTTGGAACGGGGAGTCACTACGTTGGACTACACCCGTATTCGCGATCAAAAGGGCATGTTTAGCTATACCGGGCTGACTGAACGCCAAGTGAGCCAGTTGCGTCAGCAATACGCCATTTATCTGGTTGCCCCCGGCAGAATATGCTTGCCTGGCCTTAACCAGCGGAACGTTGACTATGTTACTGCCGCCATACTGGACGTTACCCGCGCAGCGTGAAAAAGGTGAGTAATCATGAAAGATACAAAGTGTTTTAACGAAATCGCGCAGCGACAAGGCGGGCTTAAGAAGCAGCTAACCGCAGGGCAAATGTCGATGCTAGCGATCGGCGGTGCGATTGGTACCGGTCTGTTTCTTGGCAGTGCGTATGCGATTCAGATGGCGGGGCCCAGCGTCCTGCTGAGTTATTTCATCGGTGGCGTGATAGCGCTGTTGTTGATGGGGTGCCTTGCAGAAATGACTTCAGAACACCCTACGCCAGGATCGTTTGGTGACTATGCAGAGTTTTACCTTAGCCCTCTATTTGGTTTTCTGGTGCGATACTCTTACTGGTCTTGCGTTGTGCTGGCAGTGGGGACCGAAGTCACTGCAATCGGTATGTATATGCAATTTTGGTTCCCAGGAACGCCCATCTGGACATGGGTACTGCTGTTTTCCGCAGGGGTAATTGTTATCAACGTGGTTGGGGTCAAGTCCTTTGGTCAGGTGGAATATGCACTTTCCACCATCAAGGTGGTGGCTATCTCGGCGTTTATTGTTATCGGTATCGGTATTCTGACATTTTCCGCCAATCCGACGTTTGGTCTTCGCAATTTTACCGAGAACGGTGGCTTTTTCCCATTCGGAGTCAAGGGCATGTGGTTTGCGGTGATCGTATCGATATTCAGCTACTTGAGTATTGAGATGATCGCCGTCGCGGCGGGGGAGGCTAAAAACCCGGTAGTTGCGGTAAAGGCTGCGTTTAAGGGCACGATCCTGCGGCTGTTTATTTTCTATATGATGTCTATAGCTCTAATGTTGGCCATCGTGCCGTGGCGGCAGTCTGGGACAGGAGAAAGCCCGTTCTTGGTGGCAATGAACGTGATCCATATACCTGCTGCCGCCGGGATCTTTAACTTTATCGTGCTGGTTGCCGCGTTGTCGGCCATGAACAGCCAGCTGTATATCACCACGCGTATGATGTTTTCACTGTCGCGTGCAGGCCAGGCTCCAGCGGTGCTGGGGCGGATCAGCAAGCGTGGTATCCCGGTCAATGCATTGGCACTTTCCTGCATCGGTATTGTTGTTTCCATCGTGTTGAGCATTGTCTACCCCGAAAAGTCATTTGCGGTGATGATGTCGATCTCGGTATACGGCGCTTGCTTTACTTGGTTGATGATTTTTATCACCCATCTCTCTTTCCGCCGCCACCATCAGCAGACTCACCTGAAGTTCCGCATGTGGGGGTATCCATATTTCACTCTGGTTGGAGCAATACTGATGACCGCGTTGATGGTAACGACGCTGTTCACTGACTTCTTTAGAATGACGTTGTTGTTTGGTATTCCCTTTACATTGATATTGGTGGCGATTTATTTTTATAGTTGTCAGGCGCAGGGTTCGGTTGTGAACAAAGCCCCGGTACCGGAAGTGGAGTGATGATTTGCCGAGTTTTGACCCAACTCAGGTTTCTTGAAGTTGCAGATAAGCGATAATCGAACAAAAACCGATTCGAACAGTTCTTTTCACTACTTGCATTGTGAGCCTCAAGGATGAGGCCTATGAACTCTTAATGCGGATATGGATTTTGGTACAGATATCTATACTGATAACGCTGCTTTTGTCATTGATATCATCAAGGCCGATCTAGCCTTAGGCAGACATTAGATAAGTTGCTTACTCACTTTTTAAATTAACAATTAATGAGTTCTCATCACATAAAAAGCAATGACGCTGAGCCATCCCACACTGAAGCAATGGCATAGACTAAGATGAGAAATAGCATGAAAGGGGGGTTGTTCATAGCGTTATCCTTGGTCAGAACTTAACAAGTCAATACCCATAGCTCTTCAAATCATATGGGTATTGGTCGTATCACTCGGCCCATCTATTGCTAGGCTATATCCCTTAATTGCCATAAAATGTGAGCACTGCCAGCGGTTATTTACTTACAGGGTAAGGTGTTAGTGGATACCAAAACTGAACACGTGCTTCGGAGGTTGCGAGGGTTTTTACATATGATTAAGGTTCACAACCCAGACCAGCTATCTTGGGGCCACGACAAACTGCGCTCACCTAATATGAAACATATAAAGTATAGCTTGTTTTGCTTATTGGAAATGGTAAATGTACAAAATGTATGCAAGCTGCATACGCAGAGAAAACCCAGCATTTAGGTATAAAGATGAGTCTTTGGTTTTGTCCCTTGGTTGGCCGTCGTTGAGGCTACGGTCAACCAAGGGACAAAACGAACCCAGACTGTTAGTTTCAGGCGTACTAAATCGTTAGGACAATTTTGCCGATATGCTCACTGGACTCCATTAGTGCATGAGCTTCTGCGGCTTGTATTAATGGAAATGTCTTGAAAATATGTGGTTTTATCGTACCGAGCTCTAACAATGGCCAGACATTAATTGATAAATCTGCTGCGATTTTTGCTTTGTCTGCAATGCTGCGTGTTCGCAAAGTTGAACCGGTATGGGTAAGGCGTTTATACAGTAACGGCATTAAGTTCAGCTCTTTAGCTACACCGTCTTGCGTCCCTATTTGGATGATACGCCCATCAAACGCTGCGGCCTGATAGTTTTTAGCGACGTATTCTCCGGCAATCAGATCGACAATCACATCAGCGCCTTTGCTATTGGTGACAAGTTTGGTTTGTTCGACAAAGTCTTGATTGCGATAGTTTATGGCTACATCGGCCCCTAAAGCTAGACTGGCCTGACGTTTCTCTTCTGAACCAACGGTAGTTATGATAAATGCGCCAAAAGCTTTAGCCAGCATAGTTGCTACAGTACCGATGCCGGAAGTGCCCCCGTGGATCAGGATCGTCTCCCCGGCTTTTAAATGGCCACGCTGAAAGACATTTACCCAGACGGTAAAAAAAGTCTCAGGAATCGCAGCTGCTTCAACCATGCTAAACCCTTTAGGCACCGGCAAAGCGTTACTTTCATGTACTGAACAGTATTCAGCGTAGCCACCTCCAGAGATCAACGCACAGACCTGATCGCCTGGTACATAGCGTCGGACCGCAGCGCCAACAGCAACCACAGTCCCTGCAATTTCTAACCCTGGAATATCTGATGCTCCAGGCGGAGGAGCATATTGTCCGCGGCGCTGCATGATATCTGGGCGGTTAACGCCAGAAGCGGCCACTTTTACCAGTATCTCATCCTGTAAAAGTAATGGCAGGGGGCGTTCTGCCTGAACCAGAACATCCGGTGTACCAGGATGAGTTATTTCTATGACTTTCATGCTATTAGGTAGTTGTGCATTATCTGACATGCCGTTCTCCTCATTTGGGTAAACGGGGTACTCCCGATCGTCTATAGAGATAACAGCTTTGGCACATGAACGATAGCGTAGATATGCAGAAACAGATAAATCACTGTGCTGGGTGCACATTGATTCAACTGTTTGAGGAATGAACACCCTTTTTCAGAGATAAGTAAGCAATACTGTTCTTTATGAAATTATGTTGCATTGCGACATGCCACAATCTGGTCAGTTGGAAAATTCATTGCCGTCAATATCATAAGTTAGCTAAATCTTTTTGCGGAGGCAGAATGGATCTGCGTTTTGTGAGCTAATGCGGTAACTGGTTATTTTCGACGAGAGCAGAATATAGGCAATAATGTCGATAATTTCAGCAGTTTGGGGTGAATATTGCGCAGTTGATCGAGTTTTTGCCTTTCTTAAGATAAAAAGAGTTGCTATTAGACAGCGGTCATGAGTTAATGATTCCCGGCCTGTGGTACAGACCTATTTATGCACGACATTTTGAGTAAAGTAGTTCAAATTAAAAGCGTTATCCTTGATAGCACTTCTCTGACGAATTTCCTTTCTAGTGCCTCCATAAGTAACTGATGACCGGCTATATGGCGCCCATCGTGGCTTAAATTTTTTATTGAAGGAATTAGACATGTCTAACATGATCAAAGGTCAAGTGAAGTGGTTCAACGAGTCTAAAGGTTTTGGTTTCATCACTCCTGCAGACGGTAGCAAAGATGTATTCGTACACTTCTCTGCTATCCAGGATCAAGGTTTCAAAACCCTGGCTGAAGGCCAGAACGTACAGTTCTCTATTGAGAACGGTGCTAAAGGTCCATCAGCGGCTAACGTTACCGCTATCTAATCGGCTTTTGGCTGATTAAGAAATCATCTTAGCGAATGATACTCATCCGAGTAAGAATACAGGATGGTCATTACTAAGAGATAAAAATCCGGTGATTGCTATCGCCGGATTTTTTGTCTGAAATTTGCATATGTTATAACCTCCATTTTACTTTAGTCATCTGCTTGTTTTCCTATCGATTCTAGCTCCCTAAATAACACCGTGCGAGCCTTGTCATTTTAGCTTTTGCAAAATTTCGTATGGTGGGGAATGATGAGGACTGACACGCCGTGAACACCTCCCTGAGGGCTTGTATCGTGCATCCATGCGCTCTACGGTCGACTAACCTGCATCCCCCCACCTGTAGAACTATTACGCATAGCCATTTAGGCATTAAATAAACCAGTCTTTTGTTTTGCTAAGCTTAGCGATAATTCTCCTTTAGTTGGCATTTAAGAGACAGAGGGGAAATACAGCGCAACAAGCATAGATCCACAATTAATGATGGAGTAGACCATGAATGTTAACGATCTAGTGACGGTAAAAACCGATGGCGGTCCACGCCGCGAGGGTGTGGTTTTGGCTGTAGAAGTATTCAATGAAGGAATTATGTATCTGGTGGCGTTGGAGGATTACCCTGCTGGAGTTTGGTTTTTTAATGAGATAGATAGCCGCGATGGCATTTTCGTTGAGCCTAGAGTGCTGTAAGCTCTGCCAGAAAACCTTTTGACACCACGTCCTTATCATGGTGGCGACACGTGCGTGTCGTGGGTACATCACCTAATCATAATATTGTTTGCAACAATTTTTTGAGAACAAACAGATATGTGGCTTGTGAAGTAGGTTTTGTTTTTTGTTGCGTATGTGTTAAGAAAATGGGTTATTGTCTTTTCTTGTTTCACCAACGAGAGAAAGCATTTGCCTTAAAAAAGGCGAGTGCACAATTGGAGAGAAAAGATGAATCAACGGGAATTAGAGAGTTCCATCGTGACAGATTTTTCGAAACGTATGAGCTATGGTGATTATCTATGCTTAGACCAGTTACTCGCTTGTCAGAACCCACTTTCCGATCCTCAGCATCATGATGAGATGTTATTTGTGGTTCAACATCAGACGTCGGAACTGTGGATGAAACTGATGCTACATGAATTGCAGGCCGCTAGGCTTCTGGTTCAGCAGGATAAGCTCAGTCATTGCTTTAAAATTTTGGCCAGAGTAAAACAGATCCAACGTTTGTTGTTTGAACAGTGGGCTGTTTTGGAAACGTTAACGCCGTCTGAGTATGTTGAGTTTCGTGGTGTGCTGGGAAACTCGTCGGGTTTTCAGTCCCATCAGTACCGTTCGATCGAGTTTTTACTAGGCAATAAGAATGCTGCTATGTTGGCGGTTTTTAGCGACGATGCTGAGAAGTATGCGGCACTGAAAGAGATTTTAGAAGCCCCGAGCCTGTATGATGAGTTCCTGATTTACCTCTCCCGCCATGGTCTTCCGATACCTAAGGAATGTATTGATCGTGACTGGACGCAACCCTACCAGCGTAATCCCCAACTTTTACCCGCGTTCAAGCAAATTTACGATAATCCCCAAATTTATTGGGAATCTTATGAAATGGCCGAAAAATTGGTCGATATAGAGGAAAGTTTTCATTTATGGCGTTTCCGTCATATGAAAACGGTGGAACGGATAATCGGTTTCAAGTTAGGAACAGGAGGTTCCAGTGGTGTAAGTTTCCTTAAAAAGGCGCTGGACTTAACTTTTTTCCCTGAACTATTAGATGTGCGAACCCAAATTGGTGCTTGAGGACAAGATACAGATGAACTGTAAAAGGAGATAAGTGTATGGGGTTGAGAGTTGTACAAAAATCAGCTGAGAAAGTGGTAGGATTTCGTGTTCTCGGCCCCTATGCTCAATCTGTCCCATTAGCTTGCAAATGCCTGATAGCTTGGCAAAAAAGCACAGGATGCCTTTGGGGAAATGGTTAGTCCTCAATTAGGCAGATCCAGCTGAAGTTGCCCAGAGAGATTAGGAGCCGATGTGGTATTTACGGTTGCCGAAGATTTTATATTGCAGTAAGGCAGCGAAGCGCTGTTTGTTCAGAATCTACCGGCCTGAGAGTTTGTTCTACCGTGTTCCTATCACTGATGGAGATTTCGAAACTGCCTGGAACAACTTTAACCAGAAGATATTGCCCACCAGTGGTTATCAGCCGACAGGCAATATCTGTTATGAACACTACCTTAATGATTTAGATATAGATGGTTATGATGATCTTGATATCTACCAAAAGGTGATGAAAGTCTGAGTGACAATTACCTCTATACCCAAAATAATTCGAGTTGCTTGTAGGCGGCAACTGAGTGAAGCCCCAGGAGCTTACTCAGGTAAGTGACTGGGGTGAACGAAGGCAGTCAACACCCAAGCAACTTGAAGTATGACGAGTATAGGCAGATACTGCCCTGAATATTGAATCACTCCTTAGCAACACGGATAATCAGTTTACCGAAGTTTTTACCTTGTAGCAGACCAAGAAATGCCTGAGGGGCATTTTCAAGACCGTCGACTACATCCTCGAGGAGTTTGACCTTGCCTTGGGTGACCCACTCGTCCATTTGTTTTGAAAATTCAGTAAAATGGGTAGCATAATCGTCAAAAATGATAAAGCCTTGCATTTTTATCCGCTTGCGCAGAATCAGACTTTGTAACAACGGTAAACGGTCAGGGCCATTAGGTAGACTTGTGGCGTTGTACTGAGAGATTACGCCGCACACAGGTATTCTGGCTTTGGTATTCAGCAGGGGAATAACTGCATCGAATACCAGACCCCCGACGTTTTCAAAATAGATATCTATGCCTTGCGGACATGCAAGAGCCAATTGCGTCGCAAAATTAGCTGCCTGGTGATCGATACAAGCGTCGAAACCGAGTTCATCCATCACATAACGGCATTTCTTAACACCACCAGCAACACCAATTACGCGGCAGCCTTTCAACTTGGCAATTTGCCCAACTATAGAACCTACCGCGCCACTAGCGGCGGCCACTACCACGGTTTCGCCATCTTGTGGTTTACCGATATCCAATAGTCCCATATAAGCGGTAAAACCTGGCATACCAAGGATGCCAAGTAAATGCGTTGGGTTTTCTAGTCGTTCTCCCAGATTACGAAGCCCAATACCGTCTGATAAGGCGTATTCCTGCCAGCCGAAATTGCCTAAAACCCAGTCACCCGGTTTAAAATCTGGATGTTGTGAGGACTGAACGCGGGAAACAGAACTGCCTATCATTACTTGCCCGAGCTGAAGCGGCGGCGCATAGGAGGGAGCATCACTCATACGCCCACGCATATAGGGATCAAGTGAGAGATAAATCGTACGCAGTAAAAGCTGGCCAATGGTGGGTTGAGGAATGGTGACAGTTTCCAGACGGAAGTTTTCTGCCCGCGGTTCACCATCTGGACGTGAGGCCAAAACAAAACGGCGACTACACTGTTGCTGAGACATCTGCTTCTCCTTGAAGGGGGATATAGCCTATAATTTTGAATTACATTCATTTCTAAGATGGGAAATTGAAAATGAATCTAGTATGAGTCGTAAAGCGTGTGCTTAGGCTGTTGTACTATTTACTTGCATATTGAAGAAATTTGAATATAGATAACTATATGGTCCTCATAGACAAAAACTGTTTACAGAATATGGAATTTTTACGTATTCGCGATGGCTCTAAGCCAAACGCCAGCACGAAAGTATGAACTGTATTGTCTTTAAAGCTAACTCCATTTCTGCAGTCAAATCGTTTATAATGATGTCAATACAATGCTATCTGTTCACACTACCTTGATTTAAATAAAAAATACCTATTGACTGATGGTAATAACTAGAGTTGATAATTTGGTCGTTACAATGGAACTATCAGTACATCAATACTACTTGTATTAATAAAACGTACAGCAGAGCAGGTAACTTTGTTCATCATGCTGTAACTGTGGTTGCCACAAATGACTAGGTCAAACTGTTGTTGTTGATTGGCATACGTGAGGCAATCACCGAGTTTGCCATAAATAACTCGTGTATGGCTGATGGGGTATTCAGCTCGCTGGCAAAGTTCATCCATAAATAAGCGAGTTTTCTCTTCCATCAAAACATGCATATTGTCCAACATCTGGCCAGCAAAACTGTTATAGATTTCAGGGTTGGCAATCATGCTCACCAGTGTGATCTGGCCAAGATAGGGGCGTACTATGGAAACGGCTTTTGCTACCAACTTGTGGCTGTCTGCGGCGATGGCGACCGCTACCAAAACGTTACGATATTCCATGTTCTACTCCTATTGCTCATTTATTTGCGAATGTTGGTTGCAAATATTTAACAATTCACAAAACGTGTCGTAAGCATGCTTGAATGCTGATTTTAGCGATCCGGAAAGCGGATATCTAAAAACAGTTTACATATCTGCAAATTGCAGCACGGTGCCCCGAATAAAAATCAGTATAATGAATGTGTCTTGTATCACACATTGCGGTACATTTTGAGTCTGAAGAAAATTTCGCCATCAAAGATGAAAATGATACACACGAGATAGCGAGGTATTAAAGTACCTGAGCCCACAGTGATTTAGGGATCTTGCCTAAATCAAACAATTTTCCTGAGATCAATTCTGCACGACGATGATCTGCAGCACGGTACATATTACTAATTTCTTTGTCATCAACAAGTGAGTAATTAAGCTTGTCGTACACCTTTTCCAAACTCTCTAAACTTGAACACTTACGGAATGTCATCAGATAATCGATAGTAGTTGTCATAATTAAAATATAGCCTATTAGTGGTTTAAGTTATATCCGTCATACTTCAAAATGCATGTTTGCTGGCTTTCCACGTTCATCTCGGTAACTTGACTTTTTTAAGTGCTCGTAGATTATGGATATCATTACCGAGTTTTAAGCTGTTAGCATCAACTTTAGTGCTGTTTAAATCAGTTAAACACCGATTTCGTGGCATCTTCGGCTTAATGTAACTTGAACTATTTAGGGTTTAGAGAGAAAGAAAAACACCTCAAACCTAGAAAAATAAAACACATACATGGGGTATGTAACATCGAAGGAAAAAACCAAATCACCCAAGCAGAAATAAGCCAAATGAGTTCAAAAGCTCGGAGCTAATGATAATATGTGACGCGCTTCCCAGCAATATATCTGAACATTTAAATCAACAATTAGGTATTATCTTACGATCGTCGACATGCACCTAGTTACTCGAATTTTGGTTGCCATTGTTCATCTTAGGCACTGATGTTACAGAGAATTAGCGAGTTTGCCGTTTTCTTAGAACCCGCATTATCTTGATTATAAAATTAGTATTATATCGTATGTGTTTAAGCCAGGCAGTTGGTGAGGCTAATTAGCGGTGAAGAAATGTATTCATCATTGATGGCACTAATACTTATGCCTTATAGTTACCCGCATCATTATAAATAGTCGAATCGGCAGTACCCAGATGTGGTTATTTAATTGCCAATGCAGCGATAACACCATGTATTATAAAATAAACACTTATGTTTCGTTGCGATATTATTGACCTGGAAGCTGTTGTTTTTTCTCCTTTGGCGCTAGCCATTCTTGACAAACATTTCACTGGATTGGCGGTGAAAGTGCTTGCAGAATGTGATTGTTCAGATTGACAAAGGCGGTCAATACAGTAAAGCGGATTATCAGGCTATGCTGAAACGGCGTAGTCTGGGTGGTAGTTATGAATACGAGATGCAATCGTTACATCAACGCTTGCACTGAAAGTTTTTATACTTTCTGCAGGTGGATGTGTCTATGGCGACCGCTTTTCATCCGGGAAATAATGCGAACGACTTTAACGACACGGCATGCGATTATGACGAATGACGTTGTCAACGTGCTTACAATGCCCCCGTTTATGTCCACAACAACAGGTAAGTGAAGTGTACGATGAAAAAATGGATGCTGTTAGCCTTTATTGTTAGTCATCAAGCTGTTGCTCTTTCTCCTTGCTCGCCAGACAGTCGTGTGGGGAGTTGGTGTGAAGTAAGGCTCGAAAAATTACATCCTACTCAGCCAGGAATTGGTCAACTTCAAGTGGATGTGGATCAGACTAAATTAGCCAAAAAAGGCAAAGATAAACTCGATAGTTTTTTGGAAAAAAAGGAGATCCCCGTTGTTATTTCTCCTAAAGGAGATTATTGGCTTGTTGACCGTCACCATCTCACCAAGGCTCTTTGGCAACAAGGAGTAAAAAAAGCCAGAGTCAGGATCATTGCTCGCTTGCAAGACAATGCTAATTTCTGGCAGCAGATGGAAGAGAATCATTGGGTATGGCTATATAACGAAAGGGGATTACCGGTGACTCCTGAACAGTTACCTAGCCATGTTGGTGACCTTCCGGATTATCCCTACCGTTCTTTAGCTGGTTTTTTACAGGATGAGGGGTACTTCGAAAAACATGAACAGGTCTATTTCGTTGAGTTCGCATGGGCAAGTTGGCTAGGTAAAAAAATGGGATGGTTACCCGTCAATGCTGACAACCTGACTGAGCGCCTTGAGCAGGCGAAAATACTGGCCTGTAGTTCCGAAGCGAAATCTCTTCCTGGCTATCCTGGTAAGATGTGCCAGTCCCTTGCAAAGTGAATTCTAAGTGCACATGACAAAATTTCTGGCGACCCTTCTTTCACTATCATGAGGCATGATATCCAAAGGAGGCTGGTTGGGAGGAGGGGAATGCCTCCAGATTGTTCACTCTCAAGAATAAAGAGTGATAATTCAGAGCACATCTGATAAATCTATTCTCTATTCACAGGACGTTATTATTTTATTGTTTGGGGGAAGTTGTGGATCTGCAACAACAACTCGCGCAATTTCCGCGCTTGGACTTGGTTGGTCCTGCTACGCCGCTTGAAAGGTTATCCCGTCTTTCTGAGTATCTCGGTCGTGATATTTATGTTAAACGTGACGATGTCACGCCAATGGCGTTGGGCGGTAATAAATTGAGGAAATTGGAGTTCCTGGCTGCTGAAGCTTTGCATCAGGGGGCTGATACGTTAGTTACTGCTGGCGCAATCCAATCAAACCATGTGCGCCAGACTGCTGCTGTGGCGGCCAAGCTTGGGTTACAGTGCGTTGCACTTCTGGAAAACCCTATTGACACCAAAGCAGAGAACTACCTTACCAATGGCAATCGTCTACTGCTTGACCTGTTCAACGTAGAAGTCGTTATGTGTGATGCTCTGCACGATCCCCAGGCACAACTGGCAGAGCTTGCGACCCGTCTGGAGGCACAAGGTTTTCGCCCCTATATTGTTCCGGTGGGAGGCTCAAATGCTTTGGGATCTCTGGGATATGTGCAGTGTGCAATAGAGATTGCCGCACAAAGCCACGATATTAACTTCAGCTCAATTGTTGTGGCTTCCGGCAGTGCCGGAACTCATGCTGGTTTGGCTGTGGGGCTGCAACAACAACTGCCGGAAGTTGAACTGATTGGCGTAACCGTTTCGCGAAGAGTGATCGATCAACTACCAAAAGTGGAACAATTGCAAAAGTCAGTTGCCGGTTTACTAGGTATAGAGACGTTGACGCCGATCACGCTTTGGGATGATTACTTTGCCCCA
This sequence comes from Serratia sp. UGAL515B_01, assembly GCF_033095805.1. Taxonomy (NCBI): domain Bacteria; kingdom Pseudomonadati; phylum Pseudomonadota; class Gammaproteobacteria; order Enterobacterales; family Yersiniaceae; genus Serratia; species Serratia sp. UGAL515B_01. The sequence continues at coordinate 1,685,513 of NZ_CP109901.1, forward strand.
CACTACGGTGTGCCAAACGATGAGGGTATGGCTGCGGTAAAACTGTTGGCTCAGCAGGAAGGCATGTTGTTGGACCCTGTCTATACCGCCAAGGCCATGGCTGGGCTTATTGATGGTATTTCCCAGAAGCGTTTTCGTGATAAAGGTCCAATCCTGTTTATACATACGGGGGGAGCTCCAGCACTATTCGCTTATCATCCTCAGGTGTAAAAGCAAACTCGTTATACCCAAGCTATTCCAAGTTACAGCTAAGCCATAACTGGGCGGTAAATCCCCCAGCAATTATTCCTTTGTGAAGTCAGTGTAGTTGTTAATGTATAGATATCAAAATGATAAACAACAGATGGAGTGAGTATGATCTTTTCTAAAATACGTCGTCAATTGCTGTTAGGGGTGATGGCGGTTGCACTGACCACTGGGTTGAGTGAAAAAATCTATGCGGCGGATAATCTACTTGAGCAAGTCAAACAGCGTGGCACGCTGATTGTTGGGCTAGAAGGCACCTACCCTCCTTTTAGTTTCCAGGGTGAAGACGGCAAACTTACTGGTTTCGAAGTGGATTTTGCCCAGGCGTTGGCGGAACACTTAGGTGTTAAGGCCAAGCTGAACCCGACAAAATGGGACGGTATGCTGGCGTCATTGGAGTCTAAACGTATTGATGTGGTGATAAATCAGGTCACAATCACTGAAGAACGTAAGAAAAAATACGATTTCTCTACGCCTTATACTGTTTCAGGGATCCAAGCGTTGGTCAAAAAAGGCAATGAGAACACCATTACTCGTGCTGAAGACCTGAAAGGCAAGAAAGTAGGTGTTGGTCTGGGAACCAACTACGAACAGTGGTTACGTGAAAATGTTCCGGGCGTAGACGTACGTGCTTACGATGATGATCCCACCAAGTATCAGGATCTACGCGTAGGCCGCATTAATGCCATTCTGGTTGACCGTTTGGCTGCATTGGATCTAGTGAAGAAAACCGGGGATACGCTGGCTGTAGCAGGCCAGGCATTTTCTCGTCAGGAAGCGGGTGTAGCGGTGCGTAAAAACAACCCAGAACTGTTGGCAGCGATCAATAAGGCGATTGCTGAAATGCAGAAGGACGGCACGTTGGCGAAACTCTCTGAAAAATGGTTTGGCGCGGACGTAACTAAATAATGTATGAAAGTATTCAACTGGCGCTGGACTCAGCGCCATTTTTATTGAAAGGTGCACTCCTAACTATTGAGCTCAGCCTTGGGGGGATGGTCCTTGGGTTAATTTTGGGTTTTCTGTTGGCGCTGATGCGGCTTTCACCATTATGGCCGTTGTCTTGGCTTTCACGCATCTATGTCTCTCTGTTTCGTGGTACCCCGTTGATCGCGCAGCTATTTATGATCTATTACGGTTTACCGCAGTTTGGCATTGAGCTGGATCCTTTCCCTGCCGCGTTGATTGGGCTCTCGCTGAATACCGCTGCTTATACGTCGGAGACGTTGCGCGCTGCGATATCGTCGATTGATAAGGGGCAACGAGAAGCCGCAGCCAGTATAGGCATGACCTCTTGGCAGACCATGCGCCGAGTGATCCTGCCACAAGCGGCACGTACTGCGTTACCCCCATTGGGAAACAGCTTTATCGGACTGGTGAAGGATACCTCGTTGGCGGCGACTATTCAGGTACCTGAGCTTTTCCGCCAGGCGCAATTGATTACTTCGCGTACGCTTGAGGTGTTCGCCATGTATCTGGCAGCGTCTCTGATCTACTGGGTGATGGCAACCCTGCTTTCCGCACTGCAAAATCGCCTGGAAGCACATGTTAATCGTCAGGATCAGGAGTAACCGATGAGTGCTATCGAAGTGAAACAGTTGGTCAAACAGTTCAAAGGGCAGACAGTGCTCCACGGTATCGATCTTGACGTAAACTCAGGGGAAGTGGTGGCAATTATTGGCCCTAGTGGTTCCGGCAAGACAACTTTGCTGCGGAGTATCAACCTGCTGGAAGTTCCTGAGTCTGGTACTATTCGCGTCGGCGATATCCTGATCGATAGTGCCCGTCCGTTGAGCAAACAGAAAAACCTGGTGCGCGCTCTGCGCCAGCAGGTTGGCTTTGTTTTTCAGAACTTCAACCTGTTTCCGCACCGTTCAGTGTTGGATAACATCACTGAAGGTCCGGTGATCGTAAAAGGCGAAGCAAAGGCCAGTGCAGAACAACGCGCCCGTGAGTTGTTGGCAAAAGTTGGGCTAAGTGGCAAAGAGCACGCTTATCCTAAACGTTTATCAGGTGGTCAGCAGCAACGTGTGGCAATTGCCAGGGCATTAGCGATGCAACCAGAGGTTATTCTTTTCGATGAGCCCACTTCTGCGCTGGACCCTGAATTGGTTGGTGAAGTGCTTAATACCATCCGTGCACTGGCGGAAGAAAAACGCACCATGGTGATTGTAACGCATGAGATGAGTTTTGCCCGCGATGTTGCCGATCGTGCCATTTTTATGGACCATGGTCGCATTGTGGAACAAGGGCCAGCAAAAGAGCTGTTTGCTAATCCACAGCATCAACGAACCAAGCAGTTTTTGGATAAGTTTTTGAATCAGTAATGTTGGGCGAAGGGAACATCTTTGCTCGGAATTGGTTGTTAGATAAAAGTAAACCTCGCATTGTACGTAATGCCGATCGGTTAAGGGTCACTTGAACGATCCAGTCACTGTATAAGAATCCGTAATCTCTCCAGGGATTACGGATTTTTTTATGTTACTCAGCCAAGCTTTAGATACTGTCTATAAATTTTCCCCGCAGGAGTTTGCTGCTCTTGCAGACCTGCTTTCTCCTGAACTGATTGATGAGTGCCTGGCCGACACAGGTACCCGAGAGCAGTAAAAAAGAGGCCGCAACGTTATCCGTTGCGGCCACCTTTAAAAGCTTAACTGACAAACATTACGCATTGTACGGGGTTTACTTTTTTTACTAGGCCAACGCTGGCAGAATAATTTCTTTAGTGATTAACCAATGGTCATCAGGCTAGCATTCCCTCCAGCGGCTGCGGTATTAACGCTCAAGGAACGTTCGACCAAAAAACGCTCCAAGAGGATGTTAGTTTGCCCGCGTGTGAAACCCTGCACTGAGATAATGGCTCCGTTGCGTTGGGCAATCTGTTCACATAGGGCGCGTAACTGATCGGCATCACCGTGGTAGATGACGGCGTCAAACTGCACTTTGTCCTGCATCCAATCTTGGCAGAAAGCGATCTGTGCCTTGACATTGTCTGGCATACGGCTGAACAGGGTTCGCTGGAGTTCTGCCTCTGGCCACAGCACTTTGCTACCTACGGCCAGAACTGAAGCCAATTGCGTCAGAATATCAGCATCGTTGTCAGCTAGGCACAGAACACGTTCGCGTGGCAGTAAAGCGTAGGTATTACGCTCTCCCGTTGGCCCAGGTAGTGTGCGTATAGTGCCTGCTTGGCCAATCTCGGCATATTGCTTAGCCAACATGACCAATTCTTGCATGTTCTCGGCAGTAGCCCACTGTTCTAATGCCTGATGGGGGGCAAGTAGAGCAGGGCGCATGTTTGCTTCCAGAGGACGCTCTTTATCTTGACGGTTCAGCGTGCGCTGTACGGCATCCAGCGGGCGGTTAGCCAGTAAGCGATACAGATAGAGCGGCCCGCCGGCTTTTGGTCCCGTTCCTGAAAGGCCTTCACCACCAAAAGGCTGAACGCCAACCACGGCACCGACCATGTTACGGTTCACATACAGGTTACCGACTTTGGCGTGGTCGGTCACTTTGGCGATAGTTTCATCGATGCGCGTATGGATACCCAGTGTCAGGCCGTAGCCCGAGGCGTTGATCTCATCGATCAACACTTTCAGATTGGCACGCTGGAAGCGGACAACGTGCAGAACCGGGCCAAAGATCTCCCTTTGCAGTTCATCAAAGCTTTCCAGCTCAATCAACGTTGGTTTTACGAAGGTACCGCGTGCCCACTCTTTCTCATCATTTCCGAAACTTTTTGCCGCTTGATACACTTTGCGGCCTTTGGTTTGCATGGCTTGGATATGACGTTCAATAGTGGATTTTGCCTCGGCATCGATCACAGGGCCAATGTCGGTAGACAGCCGTTCTGGATTGCCCATACGGCATTCTGCCATAGCACCACGCAGCATTTGTAGCGTATGTTCTGCCACATCTTCTTGTATACAAAGGATACGCAGTGCGGAACAACGTTGCCCTGCACTGTCAAAGGCTGATGCGATAACGTCGGTGACCACTTGTTCGGTCAGAGCCGAAGAGTCGACGATCATGGCATTCAGGCCGCCGGTTTCCGCAATGAGTGGTGTCGGACGTCCCTGAGGATCAAGACGGCCAGCGATATTGCGCTGCAGAATACTGGCGACTTCGGTAGAGCCGGTGAACATCACGCCGCGTACGCGGGCATCATTAACCAATATGCTACCAACGCTCTCGCCTTGGCCCGGCAACAGTTGCAATACGCCTTGAGGGATGCCAGCTTCCTGTAGGATACGAACCGCCTGGGTTGCGATAATGGGCGTTTGTTCGGCCGGTTTTGCCAACACGCTGTTGCCTGCGGCAAGTGCAGCAGCAATCTGGCCGGTGAAGATGGCTAACGGGAAGTTCCACGGGCTAATACAAACTACAGGACCGAGCGGACGATGACTGTCGTTGGCGAAATCATCAGAGACTTGCTCTGCGTAGTAGCGTAGAAAATCAACGGCTTCACGCACTTCGGCGATGGCATTATTGAAGGTTTTGCCTGACTCACGAACCAAAATACCCAGCAGATTTTGTAACTGGTTTTCCATCAGTTCGGCGGCGCGCTGTAAAATAGCCGCACGCTCAGAAGGCGGGGTCGAAAACCAGATTGGCCCGGCTGCGGTTGCGGCATCAAGCGCACGATTTACTTCCTCTTCCGTCGCTTCGCGGACGTAACCGACTATATCACTTGGCTCCGCAGGGTTGAGTATGGGATGCGAAGTCCCTTGATCTAAGGGGGCATCGATAATCGGTTCAGCATGCCATTGTTGTGCTGCGCTGGTAAACAGGGCACTGGAGAGTGAAGCCAATCGTTGCTCGTTAGACAAATCCAAGCCGCTGGCGTTAACGCGTTTTTCACCGTATAGATCACGTGGCAATGCAATGCGCGGGTGCGGTAAACCTATCTGCCCCTCGCTGGCGGCCATGGCTTCAACTGCATTGACCGGATCGGCAACCAAATCGTCTAGAGAGAGCGTTGCATCAGCGATGCGGTTAACGAAAGAGGTATTAGCACCGTTTTCCAGCAAACGACGTACCAGATAGGCCAGTAGGGTTTCATGAGTACCAACCGGAGCATAAATACGGCATGGGCGGTTCAGTTTACCCTCGGCCACTTTGCCGACGACTTGTTCGTAGAGCGGTTCACCCATACCGTGTAAACATTGGAACTCGTACTGGCCGGGATAGTAGTTATTACCTGCCAAATGGTAAATGGCGCTGAGCGTGTGTGCATTGTGCGTGGCAAATTGCGGATAAATCAGGTTAGGGACTGACAGCAGTTTGCGTGCGCAGGCCAAGTAAGAAACGTCAGTATAGACTTTGCGAGTATACACGGGGTAGCCTTCAAGACCGTCTACCTGTGCCCGTTTGATCTCGCTATCCCAGTAAGCACCTTTCACCAGACGGATCATCAGCCGACGGCGGCTGCGGCTAGCCATGTCAATGACGGCGTCGATGACAAACGGGCAACGCTTCTGGTATGCCTGAATGACGAAGCCGATGCCGTTCCAACCTGCCAACTGTGGCTCAAAGCAGAGTTTTTCAAGTAAATCTAAGGAGATCTCCAGGCGGTCGGCCTCTTCGGCGTCGATGTTAATCCCAATATCATACTGGCGTGCTTGTAGCGTCAACGATAGCAGGAGTGGATACAATTCTTCTATTACACGATCGTATTGAGCACGGCTGTAACGAGGGTGCAGGGCAGACAATTTGATTGAAATACCGGGGCCTTCATAGATACCTCGGCCATTTGAGGCTTTACCGATAGCATGGATCGCTTGCTGATAAGAAAACAGATACGCCTGTGCGTCTGCTTTGGTCAGCGCGGCTTCACCGAGCATATCGTAAGAGTAGCGGAAACCTTTGTCTTCTAACTTACGCGCGTTAGCCAGCGCTTCGGCAATCGTTTCGCCGGTGACAAACTGTTCACCCATCAAACGCATAGCCATATCGACCCCTTTACGAATCAGGGGTTCGCCACTTTTACCGATAATTCGGTTCAGTGAGCGCGACAAGTTATCTTCATTATGTGTCGATACCAATTTGCCGGTAAACAACAGGCCCCAGGTGGTAGCATTAACAAATAAGGATGGACTACGGCCGAGGTGAGATTGCCAATTGCCGTTACTGATCTTGTCGCGGATCAACGCGTCGCGTGTTGGCTTGTCTGGAATACGCAGTAATGCTTCTGCCAAGCACATTAGCGCTACACCCTCCTGCGAAGAGAGTGAGAATTCCTGCAATAATCCTTGCACCATACCAGCACGCCCAGTGGCACTTTTTTGATTACGCATTTTTTCTGCAATGCCGTAAGCCAGTTTATGGGTTGCCAGTGCAAGTTCGGCAGGTAACCGAGCCTGTTCGAGTAGCATGGGAACGGCTTCGGTTTCCGGGCGACGATAGGCTGCTGTAATAGCGGCACGGGTGACTGACTGTGGCAGAATTTGTTCTGCAAACTCAAGAAATGGCTGGTGTGACTCTTGGTGCTCTTGCGGCATAATATCATCCGCTTCGACCTGCGAGGTTGTGACCAGCGTTGGTATTTCGGGAATATCTGAACCGTTCTCAAGACGCTCGAGATAACTGAAAATGGCCTGCTTGATTAGCCAGTGTGGTGTGCGATCGATGCGCTGCGCTGCGTTTTTAATACGATCGCGTGTTGCTTCATCTAGCTTTACGCCCATTGTGGTAGTGCCCATGCTGGTCCAACTCCTTTGTTTTAGAACCTCTCCTGAAAATGATAAGACAAGCGTGAGGGGCTTTTGGGAGAGATTCGTGGAAAGCTGACGTAATATCCTGCATGTTGCAACTTTGTGCAACCTTGTTAAATAAAGTCCGTTAAGGAAGTGTGAATTCAATCGATTTTTTAACGTAAAGTCAGCGAGTAAAGAGCAGGTGATTGAGTATTCTACATTAACGAGATAACCCGCAATGGCGGGTTGTAATCACTAATAAAACCGAGGTGCAACTCATTTAAAAAAGTGCTAGTGCAACCTTGTGGGTCGATAAATGTGATGCGGGGTAAATTTTGTGTAACTTGGTTGTTAAATGTCTTGTTGATTGCTGATGGCATCATCTAGGATAACCCGTGATTAGATTACGAACTGCAGAAACTGCCTTTATTTTTAGCCAATTTGTTAGATGCCTCGTTGCGGCATCTTGACGGATGAGAAAGATTATAGGAAACATAAATAAAAAATACCTTTTGTTTTCAATTTATTGTGGGATATAACGCAATAGGAATGAGAAGAGTAATACATAAAAATGGAGAGTTGAATGGCTATGAACACACCAATGCTGGTGACCTTTCTGGTCTATATCTTTGGCATGATACTGATTGGTTTAATGGCATACCGGGCGACAAACAATTTTGACGATTATATTCTTGGGGGCCGCAGTTTGGGCAGTGTCGTTACTGCTCTTTCCGCTGGGGCTTCTGATATGAGTGGTTGGCTGTTGATGGGCCTGCCAGGTGCTATTTTCCTTTCTGGTATCTCGGAAAGCTGGATCGCGATTGGTTTGACTATCGGTGCTTACCTTAACTGGAAACTAGTCGCTGGGCGCTTGCGTGTGCATACCGAAGCGAACAACAATGCGCTAACGCTACCTGACTATTTCACCAGCCGTTTTGAAGATAATAGCAAACTGCTACGCGTGATTTCTGCGATTGTTATTTTGGTATTCTTCACTATCTATTGCGCTTCGGGTATTGTTGCCGGGGCTCGTCTGTTTGAAAGTACGTTCGGTATGAGCTACGAAACTGCACTTTGGGCGGGCGCGGTAACCACCATACTCTATACCTTTATTGGTGGATTTCTGGCAGTAAGCTGGACAGACACTGTGCAGGCGAGCTTGATGATTTTTGCTCTGATCCTAACGCCAATAATTGTCATTTTTGCCGTGGGTGGTATCGACAGTTCAATACTGGTGATTGCGGCTAAAAACCCGGCGAATCTTGATATGATGAAAGGCCTGAATCTGGTGGCGATCCTCTCTTTGCTGGGCTGGGGCTTGGGTTATTTTGGTCAGCCGCATATTCTGGCACGCTTTATGGCAGCGGATTCTCATCGTACTATCCGCAGTGCACGACGCATCAGTATGACTTGGATGGTGTTATGCTTGGCGGGCACTATCGCTGTTGGTTTCTTTGGAATTGCCTATTTCGCCAATAATCCAGGTCAGGCTGGGAATGTTTCGCAAAATGGCGAACGCGTATTCATTGAACTTGCCATGCTATTGTTCAATCCATGGATTGCGGGGATTCTGCTGTCAGCAATTTTGGCTGCGGTTATGAGTACACTCAGTTGCCAATTGCTAGTCTGCTCAAGTGCGATCACGGAAGACTTGTATAAAGCCTTCCTGCGCAAAGGAGCAAGCCAGCGGGAGCTCGTCTGGGTCGGTCGTATCATGGTGCTGCTAGTGGCGCTGGTGGCTATTACGCTGGCATCGAATCCTGAGAATCGTGTGCTTGGGCTAGTAAGCTATGCTTGGGCCGGTTTTGGAGCAGCGTTTGGCCCGGTGGTGCTGATTTCTGTCATGTGGCCACGTATGACACGCAATGCAGCGCTGGTTGGTATGTTGGTCGGTGCTATAACGGTCATTGTCTGGAAACACTACGCTTGGTTGGGTCTCTATGAAATCATTCCTGGCTTCCTCTTTGCTTGTATCGCCATCATTGTTGTAAGTTTGCTGGGGCGCGAGCCTTCGGCAACGATGACTGGGCGTTTTGCTCAGGCAGAAGCTGAATTTAAAGCGGTGTAATTTCTTATCATCTCTCCCCGTTAATCAGGGAGGGATTGGTTAGTTTTTCGTGAGTATGTTTAGCGGTAGAGCTGCTTCTATGTCGGTTTACATCAAATTAAAGGGGATGAATTAGACCGTTATTTATTCTACTCGGAGACGGCAAGCAGTGTTGAGTTAGAATGCTGATTACGTTTTTATGTGCTCATATTTTTATGCGTTACTCAAAAAAGTCATAAGCTGAAATTATTAATAACCATATGATAATAAACAAAAAAATAGCATCAAAGAAAAACGATGAAGGCATTTTTTAGTGTTGATCTCATCTCTGATGAGAAAAGAATAGTAAATTTTTACATTTTATTAACACAATGAGTTTGAATGTCATTATACTGTAGTCATCTGGCGGTAGTTTTCACTCGGTGCTCAGCGTAGAGCTGTAAATAATCACTGTGGAGATCGCTAATGGTAGAGTCCTTGGTTGGGCTACAAAGAACAAATAACATACCTTCCTTGATTTCTTGTTGTAACGAGAGTTCTCCCTCCGACTCTCAATTTTTGACCGATTCTTGGTTCCTCTTTGGTAATAATCTGGCTAACACCGTTTTATCCCACTTATTCGAGTTGTCCCGTGAAGAAACGCCCCATTTACATGTAGGGCGCGTATTTTCACGTTTTTCATTGGCTTATATTGGCTCTGAAGGAGGCCAAAACCTAATACGTGTGTGAAACATAATCGTGCGGCATGCGATGCTGTCACGGTAGGTGAAACAAACTGTAAGGTGCCACCATGGGAAGACAGAAAGCAGTGATCAAAGCACGTCGTGAAGCCAAACGCGTTATTCGCCGTGACGCACGAAGCCATCGCCAGCGTGAAGAAGAAAGCGTGACCTCGCTGGTACAAATGGGGGGCGTTGAATCGATCGGTATGGCGCGTGACAGCCGTGATACCTCTGCGATTGAGGCGAGAACTGAAGCTCAAGGTCATTACTTGTCAGCCATAGAAAACAAGCAGTTAATATTTGCAACCGGTGAAGCTGGTTGCGGCAAAACATTTATCAGTACCGCTAAGGCAGCAGAAGCCCTAATACACAAAGAGGTGGATCGGATTATCGTTACTCGTCCAGTTTTGCAGGCGGATGAAGATCTCGGTTTCTTACCGGGAGATATTTCTGAAAAATTTGCTCCTTACTTCCGACCCGTATATGACATTCTACTGCGCCGTTTAGGATCGTCGTTTCTGCAATATTGCCTACGGCCTGAAATTGGTAAGGTAGAAATAGCGCCTTTTGCCTATATGCGCGGTCGCACTTTCGAAAATGCTGTAGTCATTCTGGACGAAGCTCAGAACGTTACGGTAAGTCAGATGAAGATGTTCTTGACCCGCCTTGGCGAGAATGTGACGGTGATTGTGAATGGGGATATTACTCAGTGCGACCTGCCCCGCGGTACGAGGTCTGGTTTGAGTGATGCCCTTGAGCGCTTCAAAGAAGATGACATGGTCGGTATTATCCGCTTCGAGAAACAGGACTGCGTACGCTCGGTTTTGTGTCAGCATACGCTCAATGCATATAGTTAACCTATCGAATACGTATGTAAAGGCCACGTCGGTGGCCTTTACTTTATCTGCTATATCGAGGTTCTAACGGTAAAACAATGAGTTAAATTTCACTGTAAACCACTATACCCCCCTAAAAACCATTCTGCTGAAACAGCATAATCTGTATCACCGTATGCGTGCCAAGGGTTGTGATAATGCCTGCTTGGGCAACGTCTTTCATTCGCTCAAAGTGGAATGTGTCCACGCCGAATGGTTTAGTAGCCGGGAAACGGTGCAAACTAAGGTGTTTGATTATACTGAACGGGGTGACAATCTTTGGTGTTGCCACCGTGCCCGTAATAATATCAGCTTAGAACAATTTGAAAGCCAGCACTTTACTTAGCCTGTATAAGGTCGTCGTGAGCCGAACATTAAGAGCGTGGTAGTGTATTATGAGTTATTGACGTGCTCATCCGACTCTGCTTTATCCATGCCATGGATGGCCTTTCTACAAAAAAGTGTATGAAAAGCGCGGCCATATAAGCGCAAAGTGTTGCTACTGCAACAGCGGTGTAGGGACCAGACCCTGAATCAACTAGCACATACATTATTGCATAACCGAACAACGTGTGAACCACGTAAAGCGGATAGCTAATAGCAGAGAAATGTGAAAGCAGAGCGTTCTCCTTGATTTTATTTCGAAATAAGAAACAGATGTAAAATACCGCTATACCAAGTATGTATCCAACAATCCAGTGTATTATGTAGCTTGCACTCTCTGCCACACCTAGCCAAAGTAATAGAAGTAAAGCCGTTATTACTGACTGTATTATCAGTAAATTTTTTATAGATATCTTTTTTTTGATTGTTGAATAGTATGCTGTTCCTAATAAAAACAATAGGCTTGAAGCTGTCTGAACTCCAATTAAATACCCTTGGGTTTTAAATATGACAGCTGAAAAACACGCCACTACCGAGGCGGTAATAATATATTTTTTTACGTCGAAGTTTATTATTCGCTCACCAAGTACACACATTATTAAGTAGAAATAAATCTCAACTTCAAGTGTCCAACTTATACCATCAATACGATTAACGTTAAGTGGCCCACGGGTGATTACCCCTAAATGGGCAAGCATATCGCCTATAGCAAAGTTGAAAGGAGTTATGGCATAAAATGAAAGAGCATACAAGGATAGCATGACAATACTAAATCCTACTATATAAACAGGATAGATTCGAATAGCTCGACGGTGCAAAAAACCAAGTTTGCTCTCGTTTTTCAGGGAGAATGGAATAACCAATCCACTTATGATGAAGAAAACGCCAACGCCAAACTGCCCTAAAACAATACAGTACTCTGAAATTAACGATAGCGGGAAACCTAAGGCGGGTAAGTGCGAGAGTTCAGGTACTCCCATCATTGAAGAAATAGCAGGATTCATTACCCAAAAAATGCCTATGTAATGAGATATAAGTACAGCAATTGCGGCAACTCCCCTAAGGATGTTGGCAAAAACTATCCGTTCTACTTGCTCCGTAGTCATCAAAATGCCCGCTAGTATTGATAATCTACGTTAATATTATCACCTGACTACAAAAATGCTTAATCCGAGAGGAAAAAAGCGAAAAGTCTTAGTCAAAAGCAGAATATCTTTAATCGTAAAATCAGGCTGAGATCCGCATCAAAGCCATGGTTTTATGGTCCGTGTTTTTTAGGCCTCACGCGACGGTTGGTATATCTTGCTTCACTGTTGCTCGTAATTCTGTTTTGAGCTGTGATCGCGCATATAAAATTTGTGTTTTTTGTATAGCTTTTTTGGTTTTAAACGTTAAAAATTGATATCTTCGAATCAGTTAAGTCAGTTTTAATTGGTCGTAGAGAAATATTTTGGGGTGTGCAGTGTAGCTGCGTACTGATTATTGTGTTCATTGGCGCTGAATCAATCATGAAATATATCGTTTTGTTTTTATTAATTTTATGCGTTGTTTATGTCCACTATCGAGGTCGTGTCCGTTATCCCATTTGGCGTCAACTTTCAGACCACTCCACGTTTACCGCCCCATTGAATGTCTTTATGTATATATTCTCACGCGTGCCGACGACACCCTATCTGCAACCAGAGCAATTTCCTGAACTTGCCACATTGCGGGATAACTGGCAGATGATGCGCGACGAAGGCCAGAAGCTGATGGAGATACAGCAAATAAAAGCGTCAGATAAATTTAACGATGCCGGGTTTAATTCTTTCTTCAAAACTGGCTGGAAGCGTTTTTATCTGAAATGGTATGAAGACAACCACCCGTCAGCGATGGCACTGTGCCCACAGACGACTGCATTATTGCGTAGTTTACCTTCTGTTAAGGCCGCAATGTTCGCTGAGTTGCCGCATGGTAGCCGCTTGCCACGCCACAGAGATCCCTATGCCGGATCGTTGCGCTACCATCTGGGGTTGATAACACCTAACGATGACCGCTGTTTTATTGAAGTGGATGGAGAACGCTATAGCTGGCGTGATGGGGAAGACGTAATATTCGATGAAACCTACTTGCATTACGCAGAAAACCAGAGTGGGGAAAATCGACTGATCCTGTTTTGTGACATTGAACGCCCGATGCGTTATCGCTGGGCGCAGGCGATTAATCACTGGTTAGGGCGCTACCTGCTGAGTGCCGCTACCGCGCCGAATGAAGAAGGTGATCGTACTGGTGGAGTCAATCGCCTGTTCAAATATATCTATGCTATCCGTAAAATTGGCAAACAACTCAAGGCCTGGAACAAGACGGTGTATTACATCATCAAGTGGATACTGTTTGGCGGAATAGCGGCGTTGATCTTTTTTTCTATTTAGCTTAGCTGAGGCACTTTCTAGCGTTCCCGTCCTTTGAAGTGCGTTCCAAAACAGGGTTTTCGGGTTTATTGGGCTTGAACAGATGGTTTGTCTGTTCAAGTCCATTGTCTTGATATATGGGGATTTGGGAACCCTGTGTCGGTAGTTGGTGACTTAAGCGAAAATGGTCATCATATAAGCGGCAAACAAGGCCAAGTGCGCAGTGCCATTTAACACGTTGGTTTTGCCAGTAGAAAAGGAAATGTGGCAAAGCAGCAATACTGTCATCATTACGACTATGTGTGGTGCCTGTAGGCCGAAGATTAACGTCTGGCCAGTTAAGGTGGCAATGATCGTTACCGCCGGTACGGTGAGCGAAATGGTAGCGAGAACAGAACCGAAAAACAGGTTCATTGCGCGTTGCACCTGATTGTTCAGCACGGCTCGGAGTGCCCCTAAACCTTCAGGCGACAGGATTAATAATGCAACCAGGAAACCAGTGAACTGTGCAGGTGCGTTCAGTCTGGTGAGTAACCCCTCAAGTGGGTTGGCGTTAAATTTGGTTACAGCAATAACTGCCACGAGGTGTATGATCAACCAGCCTGCGTGCCGCAGACTGCTATGCGAAGAGGGTTTACCGTGATGCGAGTCACCGTCATCATCTTCGTGTTCGTACACGAATAGACTCTGGTGAGTTTTGGTTTGGATCAGCAGAAACACGCCGTACATCGCTGCCGATATTGCTGCAACCAGCAGTGACTGGCCGACGCTGAAGTTGCCCCCTGGCAAGGCGCTTGGCAATACCAACACGATCACCGACAGGGGGAAAATCGCCATCAGATACTGTTTGATGCCGCCAAGATTAACGAATTGCGTGGCAAATTTTCGTCCGCCGAGCAACAATGCGAATCCCACCAGACCTGCGGTCACAATCATGATGATCGAATACAGCGTATCACGCATCAGTGCCGGGGCCGCGTCGCCTGTTGCCATTAGAGCTGAGATCAGGCTGACTTCAAGGATCACCACAGACAGGCTGAGGATGAGTGAACCATAGGGTTCACCTAACCTATGTGCGAGTACGTCGGCATGGCGTACCACGCTGAAAGCGCTGCTGAGAATACCCACCAAAGCTAAAATGTTAATACCGATAATCAATAGAAAATTGCTGGTTGAGCCCCAAAGATTAAGAATAACCAGTGCTGCAATGGGGAAAATGAGCGAATACTCAGTATGGCGGGATTTGGTTCGGCCAGGATCGTTGTGCGACTTCATTGTGGAAAATCTCCTTCTAAACTGCGTGGTCCCGTCATCGCTGCCCCGATAAACGTGGGCAACATATCCAGAGTGTTTGTTAATAATATAGGATATCCCTGTCTTGTTAGACATGAGAATGGTGTGGCGCTATTTTAACCGTAGAAAGCAAAACGTTGTTTTATGCGACAAGGATAACAAAAAAAACGGTATTTAATGCTGTTTTTTTCTTATTTTCATATTGCTGGATGATATTTAATAGTCAAGCGGTCATAAAACCGCTTTATACTGTTATTGTCTCTATAAATTAATAGGATATGATTTTTTCAGGAGTCAATATTATCCATTATTTCATGCCTTTTATTGTGGTAACTCTCTTCATTTACTCCCTCACGCCAGTATGGCACGGCATAAAGCTGGTTACGATCGCAATGTAGCTCGCGGCGTAGATAGCGCCTTAACTCGACCACCAGACGATCTTCACCTGCTAACCAGAAGTAGGTACCGTTTTGTGAGCGCTGTAGTGAGCAGAACTGAGAGATAAGTTCTTTGGTCTTCTCTGTGCTACCGATGATCCAGTCTAATTCAAAACCTATGGGCCTCTGCAAATCAAGCACATCTGATGGGGTATCGACACGGATAAACGCATGCCCTTTATGGTGTGCTGGCAGGTTTTCCAATAGAGCGGCAATTGCAGGTAGAGAAGAAGGATCACCAGCCATACAGTAAAAATGAGCTTCTGGCAGCATAGGCTTGGGACCACCAGGGTTACTGATACCAATTTTGTCACCCGCTTTAGCCTTACGAGCAAACTCTACCGCCGGGCCGCTGTGATCGTGCAAAGCAAACTCAATATCAATCTCCCCCAACTCTGGCCTGATGGCGCGGATAGAATAGGTACGAATGAACGGGCGTATGGCGTTGGTGGCCCAGATCGGGCCATTCTCGCTCAGGGTAGGTAAGTCTGGTTGCGTTTGCCCCTCACGCGGCAGAAAAATCTTTATATGGGCGGCAGCGGTTTCAGCCGGGTAGTAATGTAGGTCGGGTGCCCTAAATGTAATGCGGCGTAGATGTGGGGTGATGTCGTACAGGTTGGCGACTTCGATCAGATAAGGCGCACGGTTTTGTGAGGTTTTGGTCATCACGGAATTCTCCTTTGTTATTCGCAGTGAGTATATCACGCCATATGATAATGAGAATTGTTTGATGTTAATTGTGTTATGCTAGTCGTCGCGTTCTTGGCCACGTCCTCAATTGCGTGTGAACACCTCTGTGGCTGTGCTGATTGTTCGCGGGAAAAGCAGATGCTATAAGATTTGAACGGCAATAGGCATGTTTATTGGTATAAGGCCAAGGCTGGAAGCTTGATCGCAACTCAAGAACAGAATATGGTCACTTATCGAGTGGGAAATTAATAAGATAAATACGCTTTCATATTAATAAATAGACTCTAAATACGATGAATATTATACATACTAAAGCACAGATAATTCGTAGTATAATGAGTGCTGAATTATGAATACACAGTGGCAAAGAGATTGGGAATAATCCCAATTTTCAGGAGGTTGTAGTAGGTGTTAACTCGAGAATTTCTGCAAAAAGCAGATTGTAAAACTGCATTTGGCACAATTGAGGAGTCGTTATTACTGACTCCGGAACAACGTGCAGCATCATTAGCATCTACACTAGCAAAACGTCCTGATAATAGCCCTGTATGGATTTTCGGTTATGGCTCTTTGATGTGGAATCCGGTATTTGAATCTGAAGAAGTGCGTCCTGCAACCTTGCAAGGCTGGCATCGAGCTTTTTGTCTGCGCTTGACCGTTGGGCGAGGAACACTGAATCAACCGGGGCGTATGCTTGCCTTGCAAGAAGGTGGCCAAACTACAGGTCTGGCTTTTCGCTTGCCGGAAAATACGTTGTGTGAAGAACTAGAGCTACTGTGGAAACGGGAAATGATCACCGATTGTTATTTACCAACCTGGTGTGACTTGGCCCTGGGAGACGGTAACGTTGTGACCGCACTGGTGTTTGTAATGAATCCACAGCATCCGTTGTTTGAGGCTGATACTCGTCATCAGGTGATTGCTCCGCTGATCGCCAGTGCTAGCGGTCCGTTAGGGTCAAACGCTCAATATCTGTTTGCATTGAATGATGAACTGCAGAACTACGGAATGAAAGATGACTGTATAGGTGAGCTGGTCAAGTATGTGCATGAATGGTTGCAACAAGATAAATCGGGCTCTTTTAGTGATGAGGCGATAGCCTGAGACCCTAAGACCCTAAATGATGCGTGGTGTTTCCGCAAACGGCACGCTTTATTTTAACGTTCGGTTTATACTTATTGCCTATATCTAATAACTCTTAGCGGTGAAACCCATTACTCTTATATAAATTAATGTTATTTAACAGTGTGATTTTTATAGTTTATCTAAATATTTTTTATTTTAGCATGATTTGTTGGCAATTAAAAAAGCATTTAGTATTAAAAGCTATAAGCTAAGACAATTTCTTATTTGTTCATCCTGAACAGACTTCGTATCAATATCGTTAATACTATTGAGCGAATAGAGGGCAGAATGAACTTTCAACAACTAAAAATCATTCGTGAATCGGCACGTTGCAACTACAACTTGACTGAAGTGGCTAACGCTTTATTTACCTCACAGTCTGGTGTCAGCCGTCATATTCGAGAGTTAGAAGAAGAGCTTGGTATAGAGATATTTATCCGTAGAGGGAAAAGGTTATTGGGTATGACTGAACCGGGTAAAGAACTGTTGCTGGTTGCCGAGCGTATCCTCAATGATGCTAATAATATGCGTCGCCTTGCCGATGTTTTTAGCAACAACGACACAGGCCAACTGCATATTGCAACCACCCATACTCAGGCTCGTTACAGTCTGCCAGGGGTAATTAAAGAGTTTCGTGCTTTATATCCGAGGGTGCGTTTAGTACTGAATCAGGGTAACCCGGAAGAGATTGCGGCAATGCTGGTATCGGGAGAGGCGGACATAGGCATAGCCAGCGAGCGGTTGATAAATGAGGGCGCCCTGACCGCATTCCCTTATTATCGTTGGCATCACGCCATCTTAGTGCCAGAAGGGCATGAACTCATGCATCAGCCTGTGATAACGCTGGAAATGCTAAGTACGTTGCCATTGATAACCTATCGGCAAGGGATCACTGGGAGATCTCGGGTGGATGACGCATTTAAGGTAGCAGGGTTGACGCCGGATATTGCGTTGAGCGCACAGGATTCTGATGTCATAAAAACCTACGTTGCTTTAGGATTGGGGGTGGGAATAGTGGCAGATATTTCTTTTGAACCTGAATGTGACCGTGGGCTGGTTTACCTGAACGCTGAGCATTTGTTTGAGCCAAATACCGTTTGGCTTGGGCTGAAACGCAGCCAATTACAGCGAAATTACACTTGGAAGTTTATCCAGTTATGTAACCCAGTCCTGTCGCTGGCGGAAATTAAGGAGAAAGTGTTTTCTGCTCAGTTAGAGCAGGTATTCGATTACCAGATTTGAGCCTAAAACCCTTTATATCATCTTTCACGTCAGCATTAAGATTCAACGCTAGTCAATTTGCATCGATTCATTAAGGCGCATAACGGGTTAGCCGCTATGCGCTGGTGCTTAAATAAAAACAGCCTGAAGGTTATGCTGGTTTCATCCCGGCAGCCCCCATCAGCAGGCGGAACAACGAAGCAACCAAGAATAGCCCAAAGACGCTGGCACTCCAGATAATGATCAACCAGCCGACGCGTTTCCACCAGGGAGTAACAGGGGATTTATCTTTCATTGTTTTTCCATCATCAGTGATAACCGTGTTCGTGATTCACCTTGCCGCGAAATACGTAGTAACTCCAGAAGGTGTAAACCAGAATTATCGGGATAATAAACAGTGCGCCTATTAGCATAAAACCTAAGCTTTGCGGTGGTGCCGCAGCTTGCCACAAGGTAATACTTGGTGGGATCAATAATGGCCAGATGCTGATCCCAAGGCCAGTAAGGCCAAGGAACACCAGCAGCAACGTCAAAAGAAACGGCGAGTAATGGGCTTTATGCCGTATACCGTGCCAGATCCCCCATGCACTGAGTAAGACCAACAGCGGCACGGGCATCAGCCAGAAAAAATTTGGCAGGCTGAACCAGCGAGTGGCAATCCTTTCGTGAGCAATCGGGGTCCACAAGCTGATCACCAGCAAGATCAGTAACAGAGTCACCAGAAGTGGGATGGCTAGACGATACATTCTTGCCTGTAGGTTACCTTCCGTTTTCATCACCAGCCATGTACAGCCTAGCAATGCATAAGTCACCACAAGACCTATTCCACAAAACAAGGCAAACGGCGTTAACCAGTCGAGTGCACCGCCTGCATAGGTGCGCCCTTCAACCGGGAAACCGTTAAGAATTGCCCCCACAACGATGCCTTGACTGAAGGTGGCAAAAATAGAACCCCAGATGAAAGCCTTGTCCCAGATATGACGCTTTTCCTCTTTAGCTTTAAAACGAAACTCAAATGCTACGCCACGAAAGATCAGGCCGAACAGCATTATGGTGAGAGGGATAACCAGTGCGTCAAGGATCACCGAATAAGCCAGTGGGAAAGCGCCAAACAGAGATGCACCGCCGAGTACCAGCCAGGTTTCATTACCATCCCAAACTGGTGCGACTGTGTTCATCATCACATCGCGGTCGCGGCTGTCTTTTACCCACGGAAAAAGGATGCCAATACCCAAATCAAAGCCATCCATCACCACATACATCATGGTGCTGAACACGATGATCACAAACCAGATCAGCGGAAGATCGATACCCATGTTCAGCTCCTATCGTCCAGGTCTTCTTTAACCGCCGAAAGCGGCCGTGAAGGACGCCCTTCGACACTTTTCTCTTCACCCTCATTCTCTTGTGGCCCTTTACGGATAAGCCGCATCATGTAAGAAAAACCGACACCAAACACTGAGCAGTAGATCACAATAAATGCTAACAGGCTGATACTCATCTGCAGTTCGCCATGGGCAGAAACGGCATCTTTGGTGCGCAGTAGTCCATACACTACCCAAGGTTGGCGTCCAATTTCAGTGGTAAACCACCCTGCCAGTATCGCTAGTATACCCGACGGCCCCATCCACAGAACGAAATGGAGGAAAGGTCTGGAATCATAAAGCCGTCCACGCCAACGCAACCATAGGCTCCAGAAACCTGCCACGATCATCAAAATACCCAGTGCTACCATGATGCGGAATGTCCAGAACACCACGGTGGAGTTAGGCCGATCTTCTGGCGGAAATGATTTCAATGCTGGTACCTGCTCGGTAAGGCTGTGGGTTAAGATCAGGCTACCAAGCTTAGGGATTTCGAGTTTAAAACGTGTTTCTTCACGCTGCATATCAGGCCAACCAAACAGGATCAACGGAGTGGCTTCCCCCGGTTTGTTCTCCCAGTGGCCTTCCATTGCAGCGATTTTAGCTGGTTGATATTTCAGTGTGTTCAGGCCGTGAATATCACCAAGAATCGCTTGAATAGGGGCGACGATCAATGCCATCCACATCGCCATCGATAGCATCTTGCGCATTGCCTGTGTATCTCGGCCACGCAGCAGGTGCCAAGCTGCCGATGCACCAATAAAGAAAGCTGATGATAAAAACGCCGCAGTGGTCATGTGCAACAGGCGGTAAGGGAATGAGGGATTGAACACCACTTGCAGCCAACTAACCGGAACGGCAATACCGTTAACGATTTCATGACCCTGTGGTGTCTGCATCCAACTGTTGGAAGATAGGATCCAGAATGTGGAAACCAGCGTCCCGAGTGCCACCATGCAGGTAGCGAAGAAATGCAAGCCCGGGCCGACCCGGTTCCAACCGAAGAGCATCACTCCCAAGAAACCCGCTTCCAGGAAAAACGCAGTCAGTACTTCATAGGCGAGCAACGGCCCGGTAATACTGCCGGCAAACTGGGAGAAAAAACTCCAGTTGGTACCAAACTGAAAGGACATCACCAGGCCAGAAACGACTCCCATACCGAAATTGACCGCAAAAATCTTTGACCAGAAGTGGTACAGGTCGCGGTAAGTCTGGTTGCCCGTTTTCAGCCATAGACCCTCCAGCACCGCCAAGTAGCTGGCAAGACCAATGGTGATAGCTGGAAAGATGATGTGAAAAGAGACTGTGAAGGCGAATTGAACTCTCGCCAGTTCTAACGCGCTAAGGCCTAACATAGCGCCCCCCAATTTTTGTTCATAAATCAACCTTTCAAGTATAGCGTTAATTTTCCAACTCGATGCTTGGCCTTAAGTAGAGCACGACGTACAGTAACTATAATAGTGACAGTTATTTACCTTCTATCTATAACAGTTAGGCCAACATGACCAAATATGAACAACTCGCACAACAAATTCGTGAACAAATCGAAAACCGGGTATGGCGTGCAGGAGACAAACTTCCTTCATTACGTGAGAGTGGCAAAAGATCCGGTTTAAGCTTGATGACGGTGGTGCAGTCATACCAGTTGCTGGAAAGTCAGGGCTGGATCGTTGCACGGCCCCAGTCGGGTTATTATGTAACCGCTCGTCCGCAGGCATTGCCGCAGGCTAGGCGAAATGAGGATCTGCTGTTGAGCGAGCAGGTTGATATCAACGCCTTTATCTTTGATGTATTGCAGGCAAGTAAAGATCCTACCATCGTGCCTTTTGGTTCAGCCTTTCCTGATGCTGCCTTGTTTATGCAGCCAAAACTTGCCAGTGCCTTGAGCAGCGTGGCTCGTAAATTCACCCCGCACAGTTCTCTCGCTAACTTGCCGCCGGGAAATGATGCTTTACGTCGCCACATTGCTCAGCGTTATGCATTAAGCGGTATGCAGGTCGGACCGGATGAAATTGTGATCACAGCGGGTGCGATGGAGTCACTGAGTCTCAGCCTACAGGCGGTAACACAGCAAGGGGATTATGTGGCAATAGAGTCCCCTGCATTTTATGGCGCTTTACAGACACTGGAACGTCTACGTTTGAAAGCAGTAGCTATCGCGACTCATCCTCAGTATGGCATTGATCTGGATTCTTTACAGCAGGCACTGGAACAATACCCGATTAAAGCCTGTTGGCTGATGACGCACTTTCAGAATCCACTAGGGGCTTCTCTGCCAGAAGCAAATAAGCAACGCTTAGTGGCAATACTGCATGAACGTCAGGTTTCGTTAATTGAAGATGATGTGTATGGTGAGCTCTATTTCAGCGCAGAACGGCCGCTACCGGCCAAAGCGTTGGACCACGTTGGGCAGATCTTACATTGTTCGTCTTTTTCCAAGTGTTTGGCGCCAGGGTTCCGCGTTGGTTGGGTGGCGGCAGGACGTTACGCGCCACAGGTGCAACGCTTGCAATTGATGAGCACGGTGTCAACCAGTGTTCCGATGCAAATGGCGATTGCCGATTATCTACTGCACGGTGGTTATGATATTCACCTGCGCCGTTTGCGGCGAGTATTGTCTCAGCGTCAGAGTGCGATGCGTCAGGCTATCGCTAATCACTTTCCACCCAGTGTGAAGGTTAGTCGGCCGGATGGCGGTTATTTTCTGTGGATTGAGCTGGTTACGACGCAATCATCGCTGGAGCTTTACCAACATGCGCTTGCAAAAGGTATCAGCATTGCACCTGGAAGGATGTTTACCATCGGTAACCATTTCAACCACTGCTTCCGCTTGAATGCCTCTTTTGAGTGGAATGATCGTCTAGAAGAGGCCATCAAGACATTGGCCAAACTGATTCGCTCATTGCCTTAATGGGTAAATAACCCCGTACTTAGAAAAGATACCTTACCACCTATATCTTGTTAATCGAAGTAATGCCTCGTATTAGTGCATTCAAGCGCACAACTTTGGTGCGAAAACGGGAAAAGAAATCAGGTTAATACAAAATATTGTTGCGAGCATGATCAACAGTCAGAAGAATTATCTGACTGAATAGGATTTCGCTGCCGATGAGGATTTTGAACCATATTTTTCCAATCATTCATTATCAATGCATAAAATTTGCATAAAAATTCAATTTAAGCCTTTGTTTTAACAGCAAAAATTAAAAAAATATCGCTAAATCAGATTATGGCACGCAAGCTGCTCTACACTATTTATCAAGTGATATAAATTTTAACTATTTATCAACATTTATCACCCATTCAACGGCGTATCATGCAGCATATGTAATGAAAGACTGATTTTATGTAACATATTTGTTTATTAATAGGTGATGGTAAGACGAATTATCGTCTTTTGAGAAAGCACCAGATAAAACGGTTTTTTGCTTGGTTTAAAGCATGCAGCGCTGGAACGGTCTTAACAATCCAAATTCAGCCTTTGCTAATGCAATGAGGTCATTATGGAACAGCCAATCGCAGTTACACGCCAATCTTTCGATGAATGGATGATCCCGGTGTACGCACCGGCTGATTTTGTTCTCGTGCGTGGGGAAGGGTCTCAAGTGTGGGATCAACAAGGTAAATCCTATATCGATTTTGCAGGTGGCATTGCCGTCAATGCTCTGGGGCATGGACATCCACAGGTAAAAGCAGCGCTGATTGAACAGGCAGGCAAGCTCTGGCATTTGGGGAATGGGTATACCAACGAACCTGTATTACGCCTGGCAAAACAGCTGATTGATGCCACCTTTGCCGACAAGGCATTTTTCTGCAACTCGGGTGCAGAAGCCAATGAAGCTGCGTTGAAACTGGCGCGCAAATACGCGTTGGATACGCATGGCAGTGAAAAGAATCAGATTGTCGCTTTTAACAACTCTTTTCATGGGCGTACGCTGTTCACTGTTACAGCCGGTGGCCAACCCAAGTATTCCCAAGACTTTGCACCATTACCTGCTGGGATTTTTCACTCACCGTTCAACGATCTTGCAGCGGCAGCTGAAGCGATTACCGATCGTACTTGTGCGGTGATCGTGGAACCGATTCAAGGTGAGGGGGGCGTATTGCCTGCTGACCCACATTTTCTACAAGGGCTGAGAGAGCTTTGCGATCGCCACGGCGCGCTACTGATCTTTGATGAGGTGCAAACCGGCATGGGACGTACGGGTTATCTGTATGCCTACATGAAATATGGTGTAGTGCCAGATGTCCTGACAACGGCCAAAGCGCTGGGGGGAGGTTTTCCGATTGGTGCCATGATCACTACCGACAAACTAGCGAAAACATTAGGTATAGGTACTCATGGCACGACATACGGTGGTAACCCGTTAGCAACGGCAGTTGCTGGCACGGTATTGTCATTGATCAATACGCCACAGGTGCTAGAAGGCGTTAAGCAGCGTCATCAATGGTTCATCGACGGATTGAACAGCATTAGGCTGGAGTACCCGATCTTTAATGAGATCCGTGGCGGCGGTTTGTTAATCGGCTGTGTGCTCAATAAGGAATATGCGGGCAAGGCAAAGCAAATTATCCAACTGGCCAATGATGAAGGTGTCATTGCCCTAATCGCGGGCCCGGATGTCGTGCGCTTTACGCCTTCTTTGATCATCCCTGAACAGGATGTTAAAGAAGGACTGGCACGATTCGCGCGTGCTGTAGCACGGATCTGTCACTAGATTGCACGCTTAAGCCGATGACTCGCGAGGTTCGCATTATGATGATTATTCGTCCTATTGAGCGCCGTGATTTAGTTGACTTGCTGACACTCGCCGGTAAATCCGGTATCGGTCTCACTTCCTTGCCGCAGAACGAAGATGTTTTGTCGGCACGCATTGAGCGGGCGTTAAAAACTAGGCAAGGCGAACTTCAGAAAAGCGAACAATGCTATCTGTTTGTCATGGAGGATACTGAGCGCCAACAGGTTATTGGTGTGAGTGCGATAGAAGTTGCGGTCGGTTTGACCGAACCTTGGTACAGTTTCCGCGTAGGAACCCAGGTTCATGCTTCAAAGCAACTGAACGTGTATAAATCTATACCGACGCTATTTTTGAGTAACGATCATACTGGTCATTCTGAGTTATGTACGTTATTTCTCGATCCAGAATACCGTCATAATGAGAATGGAAAACTGTTGTCCAAAGTCCGTTTTCTGTTTATCGCCGCCTTTCGTAACTACTTCTCCCGTAAGATCATTGCGGAAATGCGTGGATTTTCTGATGAAAATGGGCGTTCACCATTCTGGGAAAGTGTGGGTCGTCACTTTTTCTCTATTGAATTCGCCAAGGCGGATTATCTCAGTGGTACCGGACAAAAGGCATTTATTGCGGAGTTGATGCCAAAACATCCGTTATATGTTGATTTTCTCGCACCCGATGCTCAGAAGGTGATCGGCGAAGTTCATCCGCAAACGGCACCTGCGC
Organism: Serratia sp. UGAL515B_01; assembly: GCF_033095805.1. NCBI lineage: Bacteria > Pseudomonadati > Pseudomonadota > Gammaproteobacteria > Enterobacterales > Yersiniaceae > Serratia > Serratia sp. UGAL515B_01. The sequence goes on from NZ_CP109901.1 coordinate 1,710,464, forward strand.
GTAAGCTTTTAGAGGCTGAAGGGCTGCGCTACCAGGGATATGTCGATATCTTCGATGGCGGGCCCACTCTGGAAGCCGAAATTGATGAAATCCGAGCAGTGAAAGACAGCAGATTAGTGAAAGTGGTGCTGGATGACGCACCAGTGGACAACGCTGCCCCGGTACACCTGGTAGCTAACGACAATTATCAGAACTATCGCGCACTGTTGGTACATGCAGAATTGCATGATGACCGTCTGCGTATCAACACAGAGACGGCGGCGGCGTTAGGCGTCGAGCAGGGCAGTCTGGTTCGGGTAATCAGGCTTATGGCTCAGGAGAAAATATAATGTCATATCGTGCATTGTTAATTAATGGTGTCTGGTGTGAAGGGCGAGGGCCTGAATTTAGTAAAACCGATCCGGTTGATGGTCAACCTTTGTGGCGAGCTAATGCTGCCAACATTGCTGATGTTGTGGCTGCCTGCGGATCGGCACGCGCTGCTTTTGGTGCTTGGGCACGGGCGCCGTTTGAACAACGCGAACAGTTAGTTAAACGCTTTGCCCTTTTGCTTGAAGAAAACAAACAGTCGATGGCTGAGACGATCAGCCGCGAAACCAGCAAACCACGCTGGGAAACGTTGACGGAAGTTCAGGCCATGATTGCTAAAGTAGGGATCTCTCTTCAGGCTTATCAGGCCAGAACGGGAGTGACTGAAAATACTCTGGCGGACGGTGTTTCGGTACTGCGCCATAGGCCACACGGCGTACTAGCCGTGTTTGGTCCGTACAATTTTCCTGGTCACTTACCTAATGGTCATATTGTTCCAGCCCTATTGGCAGGGAATACGGTGGTGTTTAAACCCAGTGAACTGACACCGCTAACGGCGGAAGTTACGCTGAAACTCTGGCTACAGGCAGGTTTGCCCAATGGGGTAATCAATCTGATACAAGGTGGGCGTGAAACCGGTGAGGCGCTGGCGACGAGTTCGGATATTGATGGGTTACTGTTCACTGGCAGTGCGAGTACCGGTTACCAACTGCACCGACAGTTGGCCGGGCAGCCAGAAAAGATCCTGGCGCTGGAAATGGGCGGCAACAATGCACTGATCGTTGAGCAGATCGAAGACTGCGACGCGGCCGTAAATTTAGCGATCCAATCCGCCTTTATCTCCGCTGGTCAACGTTGTACCTGCGCCCGCCGTATCTTAGTTAAGCGTGGGAAAGACGGGGATGCGTTTATTGCTCGTTTGGTTGAGGTAGCAGCTGCTTTGCGTATTGGCCGTTGGGATGCCGAACCGCAACCGTATATGGGCGGAGTGATTTCCCCCGCAGCGGCAGAAAAAATGCTGGTGGCCCAACAGCATCTGCTGACATTAGGAGGTAAAGCCCTGCTGACTATGCGGCAGTTAGAGAGCGGTAGCGCCTTAATAAGCGCCGGTATTATCGATATTACCGATGTGGTCGGCGTACCCGATGAAGAGTATTTTGGTCCACTGACGACCATCACTCGCTACGATAACTTTGAACAGGCTCTGCGCATTGCTAACAACACCCGCTATGGGCTGTCTGTGGGCCTAGTTTCACCGCAACGAGAGCAATTCGAGCAACTGCTATTGGAAGCGCGAGCCGGGATTGTCAACTGGAATAAGCCGTTGACCGGTGCGTCTAGCGCTGCACCATTTGGTGGGGTTGGGGCGTCGGGTAACCATCGTCCAAGTGCGTACTATGCAGCAGATTATTGTGCGTGGCCAATGGCATCACTAGAGAGTGCCTGTTTGACTATGCCTGCCAGCTTATCTCCAGGTTTATCGTTTAATAAATAGGGCAATGGGCTGGGTGGGCCCAGCCGATAGGAGAGAAACATGCCGGGGTATGAAGTTAACTTCGATGGTCTGGTCGGTCTGACCCATCACTATGCAGGACTATCGTTTGGTAATGAGGCATCAACACAACATCGTAATTGCGTATCGAACCCTAAATTGGCGGCCAAACAAGGTTTGCTTAAGATGAAAGTGCTAGCAGATATGGGGTTTCAGCAAGGAGTATTACCGCCGCAAGAGCGCCCTCATGTTCCCATGCTGCGTAGGTTGGGTTTTAGTGGTACAGATGAGCAGATACTGGCGCAAGCGCTACAAACTTCTCCCCACCTGCTTTCAGCCCTTGGTTCCGCTTCATCAATGTGGACTGCCAATGCGGCAACGGTCTCACCCTCGGCAGACAGCGCCGATGGTAAAGTGCATTTCACCGCTGCGAATCTGAATAACAAATTTCACCGAGCGATAGAAGCAGAAACGACCTCTGCAATATTGCGTGCAATTTTTGCTGATGAACAGCATTTCACTCATCACGCAGCTTTGCCGCAGGTTGCACTGTTTGGTGATGAGGGCGCCGCTAATCACAATCGCTTGGGGGGGGATTATGCTAAACGAGGCGTGCAGGTTTTTGTCTATGGCAGGCAGGTGTTTGGTGGTGACACTGAACCTACACGCTACCCAGCTCGCCAGACCCGCGAGGCGAGTGAGGCTGTCGCGCGTTTGCATCAATTAAGTGAGCACCAGACAGTGTTTCTGCAACAAAATCCTGCGGTGATTGATCAAGGTGTCTTTCATAATGATGTGATAGCCGTCAGTAATCAGCAGGTACTATTCCACCATCAGCAGGCGTTTTTGCATCAACAGAATGGACTGGAGCAACTCCGCCGCAAGATGGCATCATTGGAGACGGAACTGGTAACAATCGAAGTACCAACTTCTCGCGTCAGCGTAGCTGATGCAGTTGCAACCTATCTTTTCAACAGCCAGATCCTGACCAAACCGAATGGCAAAATGATGATTGTCGTTCCAGATGAATCTCTTCAACATCAAAGCGTTTGGCACTATCTTTCTGAAATGGTCGAAAACCCAGGCCCGATTGATGAAATTAAGGTATTCGATTTGCGGGAAAGTATGCGCAATGGCGGTGGCCCGGCTTGCCTGCGTTTACGTGTTGCGATGAATGAGAATGAATTAAGAGCAGTGAATCCACGGGTAATGATGAATGATACATTGTTCACTACCCTGAATGACTGGGTTGATCGTTATTACCGGGACCGCCTGACGCAGAACGATCTCGCCGATCCGCAGTTGCTACGTGAAGGCCGGGAAGCATTGGATGCACTGACATCAATTCTTGGGTTAGGTAATATTTACCCTTTCCAACAGTAGCTGGGGGAAGCATGAGGGATCTATTGGCGCTGACGCTGGCAGGGAGGATGCCTGTAAATACTCGCGGAGAAAACGCGATTCTTGGCTGGCAGTGGCTAGAGGAAGGGGTGTTGGAACTCAATCCGCACTCTGGTTATCGGCAAGCGGTAGTACTGTCTGCCGGTATCCATGGTAATGAAACCGCGCCTATTGAGCTGCTTAACCAACTGGTCACTGAAGTACTTGATGGTGTGAGACCATTGGCGGTACGTTTGCTGGTCGTGTTAGGCAATCCGACCGCGATGCGTGCAGATAAACGCTATCTGGCAAGCGATATGAACCGAATGTTTGGCGGGCGCTATAGTCAGTTCTCTCCTAGCGGGGAAACGGTACGCGTCCAACTGTTGGAACAGGTTATTCGCAATTTCTTTGACGGGGAATGTGCGGCACGTTTTCATTTTGATCTACATACGGCGATCCGCGAATCACGTTTGCCACGCTTTGCTCTATTACCCTACCAGCAGCAGCCATACAGTAATGATATGTTAGTACTGTTAGATGCCGCAGAGTTGGATGCTATCGTGATACACCGTGCACCTGGCGGAACGTTCAGCCATTTTTCCAGCGAACAAGTGAAAGCGGCAAGTTGTACTCTTGAGCTGGGTAAAGCGCGCCCGTTTGGTCAAAATGATTTACAGCAATTTGCAAGTATTTATCGCGCGTTGCAAGCATTGGTCAGTGCACAGCCTTTGCCGGAACGCGAGCAGGAACAGCAACCGATACGCGTGTTCCGCGTGGAACAATCATTAATCAAGCGTAGCGAAGCATTCAAACTCTATCTGAGCGGCGATACTGCGAATTTCACTGTTTTGCCGCAAGGGACTTTATTGTGTGAACAACCGGGTGAAACTTACCGTGTACAGCATGAAGAAGAGTGGGTGCTGTTTCCCAATCCTAATGTTGCTCTTGGACTACGGGCTGGCATGATGTTGACAGAGGTACCGCGTAGCACTTTGTTCGAATAATGTTCTATGGTTTTCTGCTGGATTAGTTCCCTTTAGCCAGCGGATGAGACTTTCTTAAAGCTTTGCCAGGAGTTAGTAATGCATGTGGTCATTTTAGGGAGTGGTGTGGTCGGCGTGGCGAGCGCTTGGTATTTGGCGAAAGCGGGCCATGAAGTGACGGTTATTGATCGTCAACCAGGGCCTGCGCTTGAAACCAGTGCCGCTAATGCTGGCCAGATTTCACCAGGTTATGCGGCACCTTGGGCGGCGCCAGGTGTACCATTAAAAGCCATTAAATGGATGTTTCAACAACATGCGCCGTTAGCGATCCGCCCCGATGGCAGCTGCTTCCAGTTACGTTGGATGTGGCAAATGCTAAAAAACTGTGACATTGCCCATTATATGGTCAATAAAGGCCGTATGGTACGTTTGGCCGAATACAGCCGCGATTGTTTAAAGGCTTTACGTGAGGAAACCGGCATTCAGTATGAAGGTCGTCAAGGGGGGACGTTACAATTATTCCGAACCCGCCAGCAGTTTGAAAGTGCCTCAAAGGATATCGCCGTGTTGCAGGATGCAGGGGTACCTTACAAGCTGTTGGAGTCCAGCCAATTGGCAACTGTTGAGCCAGCACTTGCGCAAGTTGCGCACAAATTGACTGGTGGACTGCAGTTACCGAACGATGAAACAGGGGATTGTCAGTTGTTCACTCAGCAGTTGGCTAAGTTGGCACAGCAGGCTGGGGTCAATTTCCTGTTTGATCGTAAAGTTGATTGCCTGCAGGTAGATGGCGAAAAGATTACCGGTGTACAATGTAGCGGGGAAGTGATCAGGGGCGACAGCTATGTCGTCACATTAGGCTCCTATTCTACCGCATTGCTGCGCGGTTTAGTCTCTATACCGGTGTATCCACTTAAGGGCTATTCACTAACTATCCCAATCGTTGATGAAGCTGCCGCACCATTTTCAACCGTATTGGACGAAACTTTTAAAATCGCTATTACTCGTTTCGAACAACGAATTCGTGTTGGTGGTATGGCTGAAATCGTTGGTTTCAATACTCAGCTGGAGCAGAAGCGCCGTAAGACACTGGAAATGGTGGTACATGACCTTTATCCAAACGCTGGCCGGATAGCGGAAGGAACATTCTGGACTGGGCTTCGTCCGATGACGCCTGATGGTACGCCGATCGTTGGCCCTACGCAGGTTAAGAATCTCTATTTGAATACTGGACATGGTACGTTAGGTTGGACAATGGCTTGTGGTTCTGGCCAATTACTCGCAGATTTAATTTCAGGAATTAGGCCAGCTATCCCTTCTGACGATCTGGCTGTGGCGCGTTATGGTGCGAACTTCAACTAAGAGTCAGAACATTTTCCTTAACGACGAATATTAAGAGCATTAACAGATGTCGTACCGGACATCTACCCCGTTTTAAGGCGAGGAAAAACCATTAGGGAACTTATCCCCCGAATGCCAGTCTGTAGTCATTGAGTCCGTTCTGTACCCATATAAAGAGTCAATGTGCATGGTGGTAACTTATTGATATGAAAAACTATAGTGGAATAACTAATCTACTGCTTACATGCACATTATTGACTTATCTTCTGTTGCCTCCAACATTGGCGACCTATATTTTTGAATGGCTTAATCTGAATCCCTTTAACATTGTTAAAGGATGGCATTTTAATCCATTCTCTGCTGATCGTGGAATACCCTTCTATCAGACGTTTCTTTATCTGTTATCTATGTGGATTATTCTAAATATTGCCATGTGGGGAATAATCTTATTGCTATTTCGGCTGTATCGAGTCTACCTGTCTCACCATAAATGATTAAGCAAACTTTCTTCCTGAAACGGTTTTTTATCTAAGCAATGAAATCTGTTTTTTCCCTATACAACGGACTAATTCCTAGGCAGTTAGGAGGCTGCGTTGATTTTACACAGATAAAATAAAGAAGTGAAAATCACGCACTTATTAAAATTAATTATAAATAGTTCTTGCTTATAAATGACGAATATGAGTAAATAGCATCATCGGTTTGTAGCCAAACCTTATGAAAGCAGTTTTAGTAAAGTTGTTCTAAGTATTAGTGATATCATCTAGATACCCCTTCTTCCGCGAATCTTTTTCTTTAGCGCCACATAAGTTTTCACTGAAAGCAGACCTCTTTCGCCATTGTGGCGGCCAAAAATTAATGAAGGAAGTATCTATGTCTAATAAAATGACTGGTTTAGTAAAATGGTTTGACGCTGGTAAAGGTTTTGGTTTTATTTCCCCTGCTGATGGTAGTAAAGATGTGTTTGTACATTTCTCTGCTATCCAAGGTAATGATTATAAAACTCTTGATGAAGGCCAAAAAGTTGAGTTCACCATTGAAAATGGTGCAAAAGGCCCATCAGCAGCTAACGTTATTGCAATATAATATTTATTAGTTGCAGGCCATGTGGTTAGACCTTGCAGTAGCGATGATGGTATAGACCGGAGCAGACAAGTAATAATCCACATGCTTAATCCCGGCTGGTTCCGGGATTAAGTTTTTCTTTTTCTTGCTAATTAAATTTTAAATTATTAAGTATTTGAACAACAGAAAAACCTATTTTCAAAAGTGGCTTTTCCTGTTGTGAAAAAGTCGTGCTTAGACTGTGTAAGGTTGGAGTGTTGGATGGACGCTTACGCCACACCATGACGGCCGGGAAAGTGACCGGCAATTTCTATAAAGCCTGTACTGTGCCAAGTTTGATGAAATCGTCTGCATGTTAAAAGCTTAGCGTCTAAAAACCTCATTGCAACTCACTGATCTATGATGTTTTACAATACCTTCTCATTAATATAAAAACAGCCAGAAAATAATATTTAGCTGGCTGTTTTTGTTTGTAAAATCTGCCTTTTATGCCGTCTGCTTGTGGAGAAAACCACGAAACCGTAACTCACTGATCACAAGTAAAATTATTTCCTCTCCAAAACCTCTCCAAAACTATTCCCCAATACGTATTTTAAAAATTGCAGCTCCGGCAGGGGGCATTGCCCACAGATTTTAAGCAGCTACACCACAAGGGCTTTCCACCCTGCGCCGCGGTCGTCGTGGTACCGATCCGTCATAGCCTGGGTTTTGTGGCCTAGTAGTGTCTGTGTATCGATGCCTTGTTGCCTGTAAAGTCTCTCAGCAAGTGAGCGCTGTTCATGGAAGCTTGGGGCCGTTCCATCCTTCGGCGGCATTACGCCGGCTGCTATCCTGTCCTCCAGAAATACACGGCTCAGTGCGTTAGCATCGACCATGTCACCTGGTTTAACTTTCGCATGCAGCCGCGCATGGTGAAGAAGGTAGGGGCTGACAACGCGATCCCTGCAGCGGGAAATAACTTCACCGAGCGACATGTTGATAGCCTGGCAGCGAAGGGATAGGGGGATAGCAACCTTAGATCCCCCTTTGCTTTGCTCTATGTGCAGATGGCCATCCCATACATCTGAAAACTTAAGATTCACAAGATCCTCGCGCCGCTGTGCAGTCACCAGCGCCAGGAGCATGGAGTTCTGCACAAAGGGTTGCATATTGCCAGCGGCGGCAAAGATGGCCTGCCAGTCCTCCAGGCTCAGCCGCACGCGGGTAACCTTTGCGTGTGGTTTACGTGTGGCCAGCGCCGGGTTGTAACCTGGGGGAACCTCGCCGCTGTGCTGAGCCTCTTTGAATATATCGATCCAGACACCTCGAAGCAGTTGGGCCATCCGAGGTTTTCCCTCGTTTTTGTATTCATCAAGGATCATCGCAATCGACTTGGTATCAACATTTTTCAATCTGATATTTGGCAGCTTCCTGACCAAAATACTTGCGCATGACTTCCTGCTTTTAAGAGTCGATGGCTTAAGTGTACCGTCAGCTAATCGTTCTTTCTGAATAGCCAGATACCGTTCTACAAATTGGAAAACTGTCGTAGAGGGTTTCTCTTTTTTTACCGAAGAAATAGCAATGTCAACAAGCATTGAAGCCTGGCGGGATTGCTGCTCACTGAGAAGGCGATTAAGTTCCACCGCAGCGGCAACAGCATGTTCCTCAACCAATCCAAAACCAATAAAATTACCTGTTAAAGGGTGGCGATATTGCCAATACACCTTCTTGGTTCTCTTATCCATTTTGCAGTAAAGGTTTGGAGTATCGACATTGTATTTTCTTGGTCTAGCCACCGGTTAGCGCCTTCTTAACTAAATCACCCATGGGCTTTGATAATCTATCGAGTGATGGCGCAGAGGCTATGATCCCAACGAATTTAGCATCTGCATCAACGACCCATTTTTTACCTTGCTTCTTGGGTATTGGATAAATTTGTCCCGTAGCGGCATATTTATATAGCGTGGCCGCTTTAGGGGGATACTTGAATCCATTAGGCCCGGAGGCCCATTCAATAATTGGAATTAACTGGCTCATAACTTCTCCACACAAAGTAGGCCCGCTGCAACGGGCTGTTGATCATTGCTGGTGGCCTGATGGCTTATCACCGCATACTTGGTCTACAAACCGGTCGATCTCATCTGGCGCTGCCGCCCTCAGGCAGTCCATAGTGCCAATCAATCCATTGCGGCTTAAATAGCCCATTGCATCACCATGTAATTTGCTCTCAGGCCTTGCATTTTTTAAGGAGTGGGCTAATCGCTTAACCCACATGACTAATTCGTCAGTTTGCTTTTCTGGCACCATGCCGATACGTCGCTCGGAACTGCCTGCTAATATTGCAGCACGGCAGGCGTTCCAACCCTTAGTCCACTGGTTATAGTTGCTGGGTTTAATCTCTGGCGATGCCTCCGGTCATTTCGTCTGGCAACATGTAACCGTGGCTTACAGGTTCAGCCTTTTCGGTGGAGTTAACCAACAACAAAGAGCCTCGGCATAGTGAACTGACCCCATAAAGTTGAACGGTTGGTATCATGCGGCATTCTGGGCCTGGGTTCGGTATTCTACCGGACTCAGACCTTTCAGTCTTAGGCTAATCCGCTCATGGTTGTAGTAATGGATATATTCGTCTACTGCCTTTCTTAAATCAGCAACGCTATTGAACTCATCCAAGTAAAAACATTCGGATTTTAGCGTGCCGAAGAAGCTTTCAGCTACCGCATTATCCAGACAGTTTCCCTTACGGGACATGCTTTGTCTGATGCCCTGTGTTTCCAGCCGGGACTGATAGTTCGCCATACGGTATTGCCAACCCTGATCCGAGTGCAGGACAGGGGTATCGCCTGGCTCCAGTCTCTGACACGCTTTTTCCAGCATGGTGTTTATCAACTCCATTACCGGCCTTTTTGACATGCTGTATGAGATAACTTCACCGTTAAAGAGATCAACTACGGGTGACAGATATAACTTCTCCCCCTTTAGCGAGAACTCTGTGACATCAGTTACCCACTTTTCATTCATTTTCTGGGCTGTAAAATCGCGCTTTAGCAGGTTTGGTGCTGCATTACCGATAGCACCTTTCCATGAGCGATATTTTTTCACTCTTATCAATGAGCTAAGCGACAACTCTCCCATAAGTCGCTGTACGGTTTTATGATTGACTATCATCCCCAGCCTTCTCAATGAAAAAGTTATCCTGCGGTATCCATAACGACCTTTATGGTGATGGTATATTTCCCTGATTTTACTTTTCAGGGCCGTGTACTTATCCGACTGCCGGAGAGCATTTACGTTGTAATACCATGTACTACGGGATATTTTTGCCGCCCGTAGAAGATCATTGAGACTATATTCTTGCCTTAGTTCGCTGATTAATATTGATTTTTCTCGTTTTCCTTTTGTTGAACTAAGGCCTTCAGCTTTTTTAGATAGGCATTCTCTGCACGAAGATAACGGAGCTCTGCACGAAGTTCTTCAGGAGAGAGTTTTTCCAGATCCTGTTCAGTAGAAGGTGGGGCGCTATTTTTCTTTTTCATTTGCCTGGATCGTCCGGGTTTAAGATTCTGGAGTCCTTCCAGCCCGGCATCTTTGTAAACATCAACCCACCGTCGGACAACCGATTCATTTGAGATATTAAACCGGGCAGCACCTTCGCGCATTGACATTTTTTCGCTTAGAACGGCCTCTACAACAGCCAATCGGAGCTCTGGTGTATGAGAATCATTTTTCCAAGTTATCCCATCAATACCATGGAGCTGGTAGGCTCTGACCCAGCGACGAACCGAGGTTTTTTCAATGCTAAAGAACTCAGCGGTGTACTCAAGTCCTCGACTTCCTGATAGATAGTGCTGAACAACAGCCAGCCTAGTTTCAAGGGAATATTTTGGTCTTGCCATAAAAAACTGCACCTTACTCAGTTGAGTGTCCAACTTTTGGGGTGCAGTTCATATGCGGGGCTTTTCTATTTTGAGGTAGCCATGAGTAATCCAAAGCCTTATGGCAGCAAATGGCAGGCTGCACGCTTGGAGTTCTTGCGGCTTAACCCTCTGTGCGTGATTAGGATATTTAATGAAAATCAAACTAAAAACATGTTCACTGTAACTGGTGGTTATCATTAGTTTTATATAGATAACTCTTGTTTTCACGATTTTTTTATATAATATGTTGATTTTTTAGTGTAATGCGGTGACATACATGAAGGAAAGAATTAATTGGGTTGATGCATTAAAGTTTTTAGGGATGTTCTATATATATATCGGACACCTTGGCCCAGCGGCAGGGAAGCTATACTTATTTGTGTTCGCTTTTCACGTTCCTCTATTTTTCTTTATTTCTGGGTTGTCATGCGGTAGGGTAAAAACGATTGGCGATTTCTTTTTAAATTCATATAGGCGATTTAAAACAATAATAATCCCTTATTTTGTTTTTTCACTTATTGGTATTGCATTTATTTGTATTAAATATAACTACACCACATTACAGTTAAAGAGTGACTTATGGCAGATGACCTTAGGGATTCGTAATCAGATTCCTCTTGGAACCCTATGGTTTTTGCCTTGCTTATTTATAGTAACTCTATATCACTCAATTATTGATCTTTTTGTGAAAAATAGAGTTGTGATTTTTGCAATCACTTTTCTGGTTTATGTTAATGCAGCCCTCTGGTGGGACTACACCCCATCTTTGTTCTTTAACATTGATAGCGCGTTATATTACTTGCCATATTATTCGTTTGGCGCAATGCTCTCCCTTGAGAAAGTAAACTCATGGATATTATCAAAAGACATCAAGGTTAAGTTAATAAATTTTATAGTGCTTATAGCTTCACTGTTTGCAACGGCTTACGTTTATTTTTACGGCATGCCAAATCCATTTGGTAATATAAAACATACACAGTTTTTGCATGCGTTTTATTTTCTTCTCACAATAGTAATGTTCGTGCCAAGCATTGCTTTTGCAAAAAAAATTAACTTTAGCTCCTTAATTTTATTGGGCAGAAATTCAATTCTTTTGTGTGGCACAGAGCAGGTGTTAAAGCTTTCAATACTGTCTGTAATGTCTATTTTTGGGTTTACCTACTCCATAAAGGACCCTATGGATGCAGTGTTGTTTACATGTATTTGTTTTTTTATTTCTTACTTTACATTATTAAAAATATATAATCATTTAAAATTTAAACAATAGCCAAATATAGTCTGGGTTCTCTATTTGAGGTAAGCATGACTGGATTGAAAGAGCTGTCAGCTCAACTTCAGCAGATAAAAAAGCAAGTGTCCTTTGCCACCGCTCAGACGCTAACAAGTGTTGCTAGGAACGTAGCCGACGCGCAGAAAACAGCATTCCAGCGGCACCTTGAGAACCCAACACCTTTTACAGTTAACTCTGTTAAGTCTTTTGGGGCTCGTAAGAGCAACCTGGTTGCCAAAGTATTTGTAATGGATAAAGCAGCAAGCTACCTCGAACCGTTTGAGTTTGGTGGACAACATAAGCTGAATAGCCAGGCGCTACTCAACCCCAAAAACATTAAGTTGAATAAGTATGGCAACCTAAGCCGTAACAAGATGTCGCAACTTCTAAAGCCAAGCCGGATGTTTTCATCGGTGATGTTGGTGAGACTAACGGCGTATGGCAGCGTGTAAAGGCGAAGAAAGGCAAGAAAGGTAAAAAACGGCGTAAACGCTCAGCTAACGGGACTCGCCAGGATAGGCTGAAGATGCCAGCGCCAAAGCTGCTAATTCAATTTGGCGATGCGCTGCCGGTTAAGCCCACGCTGGGATACATGGAGCGAGCTCAGGCAATGGCGACTGCGCTTATGCCAACTGAGATGAGTCGGGCAATGGCTGAGGCATTGCGAACAGCAAAATAATGATTTAGGAATCCATCAAATGAGCACTTGAAAGAAATGTTTAACGAGCCTGCGCTATACCCAGATGCGGAAATTAAACACGTTAAATCAAAGCATGTCATGCGAGCAAATGGCTTTATTCTCACGGCTAAATTGCCTTCATCTGATGATGCAGAGGCAGTGTTTTTTGAAGTTTTATCAGAAGTTAAAAAGTTTCCACTCAGCCCTGAGTTAAGCGCGTTGGTGGTCAGAGAGGTAGGGCGGCGACTGGCTAAAAAAATGGAACTCAGCCTAGAGCTAGCTCCCCAATAAAAAATGGGTCCTTCCTAGCACTTTTTTATCTCACGGGCATTGCGCGCCGCGTTCTTCGTCTAGCTATGAACTTTTGAAATTTGGGTAACAGGTAACACTTGAGGTAACACATGAACCAGTCAGATTTTGCAAAACTCCATGGGGTTAGTCGAAAGACTGTAACGATGTGGAAAGCCCGTGGCTGGCTGATGTTGGATGGTGATGATATCGATGTGGATGCATCAAATGCCAATCTTGAGCGCTACCGAAAAACTGTTACCCAAATAGAAAAAAAAGCGACAGGTAACAAGCAGGGTAACAAAACGGGTAACAGATCGGCAGGTAACAAATCGGGTAACAAAAAAGATAAAGATTCACCTGAGCCTGCCACAAAAGTTATTGAGCGTCTGATTGCTGAAAACGGTGTAACGATGACGCGTGATGAAGCATTGACGATGAAAGAAAACTTTCTTGCTCTGCTTACTCAACTCGAATACGACATTAAATCAGGGCAGGTTCTCCCCTACAAAGACATGATCGAAGCTGTTGGCAAAGAGTATTCCCGCATGCGCACCCGTTTGATTGCGATTGCTCCTGAACATGGTCCCCGACTTCGGGTGCTGGCGTCAACCACCAACGATGCTGAGTTTGTACAGGCACTGCAAGAGGTGGTTTACGAGGCGATGGAGGAATTAAGCCTTGATGCAGATAACAACCGAGGAGAGAACTAGCGCTGCCTGGCAGAACTTTACGCAAGAGCTGCGCCAGCGCCGCTCCGATATCAGCCCTCCTGAGCCGCTTTCACTGAGCGAATGGGCCAATAAATACGCTGTTCTATCAAAAGAAACCAGCGCCCAGACTGGCCGATTCCGGTCATTTGCTTACCAAGACGGCATTATGGACGCCATCACAGCCCCCTCTGTTACTCAGGTCTCGGTGATGAAATCTGCCCGTGTTGGATATACCAAAATTCTCGATCACGTTGTGGGTTATTACCTGTCTCACGATCCGTCACCGATCCTGATTGTTCAGCCTCGCGTAGAAGATGCCGAGGATTACAGTAAAACAGAAATAGCACCAATGCTGCGCGATACGCCGGTATTGGCTGATATTTGTGGTGCGCCAAAAGCGAAAGACAGTAATCAGACCATCCTCAAAAAAACGTTTGTAAATGGAGCCAACTTAACGCTGGTGGGTGCTAATAGCCCCGGTGGTTTCCGCCGTATTACCTGCCGCGTAATCCTTTTTGATGAGGTAGATGGTTATCCGTCTGGCGGTGCTGGTGTTGAGGGAGATCAGATTGCACTAGGTATCAAGCGCTCGGAAACATTCTGGAATCGCAAGATTGCGCTGGGTTCAACTCCAACTGTGAAGGGAACAAGCAGGATAGGGAAGGCGTATGAAGAAAGTGATCAGCGCCGTTATTACGTTCTATGCCCGCATTGTGGTGAATACCAGGTGTTGGAGTGGGGAGGGCCCGATACTCCCTATGGCATAAAATGGGATAAAGATGAGCATGGAGAGGGTGTTCCTGATTCAGCCTATTATGTCTGTCGCCACAATGGTTGTGTTATTCACCATAACGAAAAAGCGTCACCTGCGTAAGCCTATCCGACGTCAAATTGGTGAGCGAATCGGCGGTGAGATGACACCGGCAGAACGTGAACAGTTGAACCTCATGTTTGAAATGGCCGATCAGATCGACATGATAAACCGCCGTCTGGAATGGATGGCTGCAAACGCTCTGGTATCTGGAAAAATTACCGTCATCGGTGATGGCTTCCCAACTACCGTCATTGACTTTGGGCGTTCTAGCAGCCTGACTATTACGTTGAGCGGTGCTGATAAGTGGCCACTGTCCGTAGCTCCTAACACAACCAACAACGTGCCATCGCAGGCTATTGAAAAATGGCAAACGCAGGTGCTGAAAGAGTCCGGTTCCGTTGTAACCAATTTGGTATTTACTAACAGTTCATGGACTGCATTCCGCCTGGATACGTCCATTAAAGACAACGCAATCACGTTTCCTGCATTGAGCCCATTCGGCAATCAGGTTGATGATCGCGTCTTCATCGGTGTTGTTGGTGGTGTAACTGTTAATACACTGTTTGCGGTGGCCGATGTGCAACCTGATAGAGAGTTACACCCAAGCACTGCAGGCATTAATGCCGGTTGGACTCGCGTGGTCACGCAACCCGAATTCTGTTCAATCAGCAGTTATCCGGGCACTGGCGAATAGCTACCAGCGGAGCGATAGCGATGCATTATCACTTCTCCGCGGCGGGTTCCCTGGCACAGCTACAATTATGTTGCCTGAGTGGGAAAGCTCACTGGGGTTACCTGATGATTGTTCAATCGGTGAGGTTGATACGATCGTTAAGCAGCAGGCTGCGGTGGTGTCAAAATTAATCAGTACTGGCGGTCAGTCAAAATCGTATTTCATCAGCATTGCCAGCTCGCTCGGATACAACATCACGATTGAAGAGTTTCGCCAAGCTCGCGCCGGGATGTCCGTATGTGGTGATCCCCTTAATGGCGAAGAGTGGCCGTTTGTCTGGTTGGTTGGAGCAAACGATACGACGATCGCTAATGCTGTTGCAGGCCGAAGTTACTGCAGCGATCCCTTGCGCTCTTGGGGAAACAGACAACTTGAATGCTCGCTAACCAAATTGGCACCATCTCACACAATCGTTAAGTTCGGTTATACCAGCACAGAACCACTCGAATAATTCTATTCAAAATTTTTATATCGCTCAGTGAGTGAGGATTAACTATGCAAAAAATCGGGGATGTAACAAATACTGCTGACAGTAACGGTGAGTTCACAAACGGCAATGTAGCCCAGGGCGTTCAGCCCACTATTTTGCTGGCCGAGATTTTTAATACATGGCAAAGAGAGCTTGTGAATATCGTTACTGGCTCTGGTAACTCTTTAGATCCAAGGGATGATACCCAGTTACTGTCATGTTTGCAGAAACTCTTTTTGAACGCTGCTAACAATCTGTCGGAAATAAAAGCAGCTGGCCCTGATGCTGTTGCGGAGGCAAAGGAAAACTTGGGGCTAACTAACGTGCTTGTTGGCCCTCTCGCGCAGGCAACTGGCGCGTCAACATCAGCAATCATGAGCCAAAAAGCAGTTACTGATGCACTGGCAACAAAGCAGCCAAAGGGGAATCGCAGACAGCGCTATTTTTGCCAGCTCACCAGCCGAAACTTATGTTTTTAACCCAAATAAAAACCTCTGTTTTCTGATTAATAACGCAAATATCACAGGGGCTTATTCTTCCCAGTTTGGCTTTATTTGGGGATTCTACGACAGTGGCGTCATGACTTCGGGTTCAGTTCCCGCAGCTAGAGTTACCAACCTCTCTCAAACAACCGGGGCCAGTAATACGGCAATAATGAGCCAGAAAGCAGTTACTGATGCTGTTGGCCAGAACGCAAGTCTTGGCCTTTATCAACTTTGGCATGATGTAACGGCATCAAGAGCGGTAGGTTCGAGTTACTCTAACAATAGCAATCGCCCGATCATGGTAGCAATGTGTGTTCGAAATGTTCCCCTGGGCCTTTATGCGTCAAGCATCGTCGTTCAGGGTATTGAGTTCTCAGCCGGATCAAACACTGCAGGGGAGCATCGTTTTATCAGCGTTATCGTTCCACCTGGCCAGACATACAGCTATAAGCCACTGGCAACATCAAACTACACATTACTGGAGCTTTATTGATGGACTACAAATATTACAAAGACGAAAATGATCAGGTTTATGCGTATACAGCAGACGGTAGCCAGGATGACTACATAAAACCTGGCATGATTCAGATTAGCGAGGAGGAGGCAAAAATACTCGCAAACCCGCCGCCCTCAAAAGGCCAGCTCATGGCTTTTGCTGCTGCTGAAAAAACACAGCGGTTTACAACAGCAACGTATGAAATTGCTTGGCGGCAGGATGCTTTAGATCTAAGCGTGGCAACCGATGCTAACAAAAAGGAGTTAATCAGCTGGAAGAAGTATCGCCTAGCTCTGAGTCGCGTTGATATCGAAAAAGCTCCCGATATTGAGTGGCCAGTAGCGCCGGAGTAATGATGGTTCCAGGAGGTATCTAGTTTTTGTTTTACACCAAACCTACACCGGTTTTACACCACTTATTTTTCAGGCATAAAAAAACCAACCGTAATAGGTTGGTTTTTCTAGGGTTATTTGGTCGGCATGAGAGGATTCGAACCTCCGATCCCCGACACCCCATGACGGCGTACTATTCATTCAAACCAAAATATTGTTTTAATGCAGAAGTTAGTACAGTAGTTGCAGTTTCAACGCCTACTGCCCAGGTTGACTCCGCGGCTTTAGTTATCATGCTTGAAAACCATACACTAACTTTGGGTCCGAAAAATGTGTTACCCGGTGGAACTTCACCATCAGCTGCAATAGCAATTTTTAGGTCATCAACATCTTCTTGAGTAAGGCCTTCTTTAAGCAATGCCGTTTCTAGAGACTTGAGGTCATTCTGATTTACATGGTTGGAGATATTGAATGAGTTTTTGTTTCCAAAGTTAATCACTGCATTAGGACCAAAGATAGCGTTGTTGAAAATGCTTGCAGCATCAATATCTTTCATTTTTTCACCCATGTCCTTTTCACTAGGCAAACTTTGTGCTTGATCAGAGAACTCCAAGAGGAAATCGAGCAAGCGAGATCTCACTTGAGTTAAGATATTAGTAAAGTTATGCAGGGCAATTTCTTTATAACATTCTGTTATTTCGTAACTTTTATCTATGCTTTTTGCAAAGTAGTATGCGTTCTCTAATGAAATAGGCTGTTTTAAGGTAGTCCTATCTTTACTGCTGGTGACAAGATGCTCTATTTGGCCTATTGGTTCTTTGACTGATACTCTATTGGCTTCTTTAAACTGATCTGGCGGCAAGTGTCTTAGAGGAAGAGCGAAACTAGTATAGCTACGCCTACCATTATCTGCATTCACCAAAATTCGCGCCGGGACTATCCTATAATCAGGCAAGGTTGATTTGTCCGAGTAACCATTAAGTTCATGGTTGACCCATGTAGCAAGCTCCTTTTTTCCGATTGAATACAAAAAAACCTTTGTCTTGATAAGGGCGTTTGTGATGCCATCGTCCCCAGAGCTAAGTATCTCAATGATTTCTTGCAGTTTACTCATTTTCCCTCTGTAAACAGGTGCTTATATGCCTTTGCTCATTAAAGTATCTCTATCACATCAGATGGCTAAGGTTAAAAATTAGCAAATAAAATGAGCATTCAATATTTTTTTCGTCAGTATCTTTCCCCAAAACTAAACATAACTCATTGATCAATAATGATCTACCGCATCACTCAAGAACATAAAAAAACAGCCAGAAAACAAGAGTTAACTGGCTGTTTTTATTTGTAAAATAGGTTTTTTATGCCGTCTGCTTGTGGAACAACTCTCTAAATACTGGGTAGATATCATCTGGTTCACGAATATGTTGCATCGCAAAGTTTTCAAATGTCATTTGCAGTTGCTCATATTCACGCCATAGTGTTTGGTGAGCACGGCGGGTGATTTCGATGTAACTATAATAGCGTACTACGGGCAAAATATTCTTTGCCAACAGCTCGTAGCATAGTGGGGAGTCATCTGCCCAGTTATCACCGTCTGAAGCTTGAGCCGCATAGATATTCCATTGTGCAGGGTCGTAACGCTCTTCGACGACTTCACTCATCAGTTTTAACGCACTTGATACAATAGTGCCACCTGTTTCCTGAGAGTAAAAGAACTCCTGCTCATCGACCTCTTTAGCCTGGGTATGATGGCGAATGTAAACGACATCAACGTTCTTATAAGTTCTGCTGAGGAACAGGTACAGTAGAATATAAAAGCGCTTTGCCATGTCTTTAGTCGCCTGATCCATTGATCCTGAAACATCCATCAGACAAAACATCACTGCCTGACTGGAGGGCTCAGGGCGGCGTTCGTAATTCTTGTAACGCAGATCGAAAGTATCGATAAACGGCACACTTTCGATTTTCTTCCTCAGTTCAGCGATCTCTTTGCGAAGACGCTCTTCTTCAAGCAACTGCACCGGCTCGGTATTTTCCAACTGCGAGAGACTATCTTCAAGTTCGTGTAATGCACGCCGTTTGCCAGCAGTCATGGCTGTTCGCCGTGCTAAAGAATTTTGCAGTGAGCGCACAACGCTAATATTGGCAGGTACACCGTTAGCGGTATAACCGGCACGGTGCGTTTTGTATTCAGTAAGTTGCTTATACTGATTTTTCTTTAGATTAGGCAGCGCGAGATCTTCAAACAATAAATCTAGATATTCATCTTTGGATATCTGAAATACAAACTCATCCTGCCCCTCGCCATTTTGACTTGCATTTCCTTGGCCACTTCCGCCGCCGCCGCCACCTTGCGGGCGTTCGACACGGTCGTTTTGTACGAAGTGATCATTACCCGGATGAACACGATGATGCGTACCGCCACGCCCCTGATGAAACATAGGCTCGCTGATATCACCTGAGGGAATCGAGACAGATTCACCGCTATCCACGTCGGTAACCGAACGCTTATTGATGGCTTCGGCGATCGACTGTTTAATTTGTGACTTGTAACGACGTAAGAAGCGCTGGCGGTTCACCATGCTCTTGTTTTTACCATTAAGCCGTCGGTCAATGAAATACGCCATACATCCCCCAAACAACGTTGCCAACTTTCCTTTCTCTACCCTGTATTTTGCAATTTGCAGCCTCCTTGGGGTATGTGCCTCCCCCAATCGTACAGACGACGGGGGAGCACACTCTAACCAACTAGCCGCAATCGAAGATTGGGTATACAGGCTATCTATGACGTCATATCGCTGACATCATGAAGATTTTCTTACCCGCAGATACCATTCGCACAGCAAGCGAACCTGTTTGCGTGTATAGCCTTTTTCCATCATACGGTCGACGAAATCATCGTGTTTTTTCTGCTCGTCCGTTGAGGTTTTAGCATTAAAGGAAATGACAGGCAGTAACTCTTCAGTGTTCGAGAACATTTTCTTCTCGATAACCGTGCGCAGCTTCTCGTAACTGGTCCAGTTCGGGTTCCGACCACTGTTATTGGCACGTGCCCGTAGGACAAAATTGACGATTTCGTTGCGGAAGTCTTTAGGATTGCTGATACCAGCGGGTTTCTCGATCTTTTCCAGCTCAGCATTCAAAGACTCGCGATCAAACAACTGGCCAGTGTCTGGATCTCTATACTCTTGATCCTGGATCCAAAAGTCCGCGTAGGTCACATAACGGTCGAAAATATTCTGGCCATATTCGGAATAAGATTCCAGGTAAGCAGTCTGAATTTCTTTGCCGATAAATTCGGCATATTTAGGGATCAGATAGCCTTTCAGATGCTCAAGGTATTTTTCAGCAACATCCTGTGGGAATTGTTCACGTTCGATCTGTTGCTCCAGTACATAGAATAAGTGCACTGGGTTGGCAGCAACTTCAACATGATCAAAGTTGAATACCCGAGACAGGATCTTGAAGGCGAAACGTGTCGAAAGACCATTCATACCTTCATCAACCCCAGCATAATCGCGGTATTCCTGGTACGACTTGGCTTTTGGATCGGTGTCTTTCAGACTTTCACCATCATAGACACGCATCTTCGAGTAAATACTTGAGTTTTCTGGTTCTTTCAGCCGTGATAGGACGGTAAAGCGAGCCAGGGTTTCCAAGGTACCAGGAGCACAGGGCGCATGGGTTAATTCACTATGATCAAGCAGTTTATCGTAGATTTTAATCTCTTCCGATACTCGCAAGCAGTAAGGCACTTTGACGATGTAGACACGGTCAAGGAAGGCCTCATTATTTTTGTTGTTTCGGAAAGTCACCCATTCTGATTCGTTTGAGTGTGCCAAGATAATGCCGCTGAACGGTAGTGCAGAAATACCTTCAGTACCATTATAATTACCTTCCTGGGTGGCAGTCAGCAGAGGGTGTAGCACCTTGATCGGTGCTTTAAACATCTCTACGAACTCCATGATCCCCTGGTTAGCGCGGCATAATGCACCGGAGTAGCCATAAGCATCAGGATCGTTCTGCGCGTGGTTTTCGAGTTTACGGATATCCACTTTGCCGACCAATGCAGAAATATCCTGATTGTTTTCATCACCGGGTTCGGTTTTGGCGATCGCAATTTGATCAAGTATAGAAGGGCGAACCTTCACAACTTTGAATTTTGTGATATCGCCGCCAAACTCGTGCAGGCGTTTGGCGGCCCACGGAGACATGATGGTACCAAGATAGCGAGTTGGGATGTTGTATTCTTTTTCTAGAATGCTTGCATCTTCCTGAGGGTTAAACAGGCACAACGGGTGGTCGTTCACCGGGCTGCGCTCACCGTTGGCACTCAGGGTGTAAATAGGCACGAGTTGCATCAAGGCTTTCAGACGTTCTGCCAGCGATGATTTTCCTCCCCCAACGGGCCCCAAGAGATAGAGAATTTGTTTTTTCTCTTCCAGACCTTGTGCGGCATGTTTTAGGTAAGAAACGATCTGTTCGATAGCTTCCTCCATGCCGTAAAATTCCTCAAATGCTGGATAGCGGGCTATCACACGGTTGGAAAACAAACGTGACATGCGTGATTCAAGCGCGGTGTCCACCATGACGGGTTCACCGATAGCCATAAGGAGACGTTCCGCCGCATTGGCGTAAGCACTGCGATCTTGCCTGCAAATGGTAAGAAACTCCTGCAGTGTAAACTCTTCGTCCTTGGCAGCTTCGTAACGCTGGCGATAGTGATCAAATATGTTCATGGCGATGCCCGTCCTTTCGTTATTAGCACAGGTTAAAAGGAGCTGGTGTTTATATTCTTGCTCCCGAAAGAGTGAACTCACATGAGTACAGCAACTCGTATGCCAACTTGGAGTGCTTATTATCGCGAGTTGCGCTTTATTGCCACTGAGCTCATGATAAATTCACCTTCTGATTTAAGCGTAGTTGCATACTGAAAAATTTCCTGCAAGAAAAATGGTTTTTTTTAAGTCATTTCAATGACTCAGTTACTTAGACGGTTGTCGAATGCCTTATCTGATGCGGGTTGTGGCAAAAAAAAGACATGATTTAACGGTCAATAATTAATGTTTCCACGTTAAGTTATTCGTTCTGAACTGTTTTATTTTGTAAATATCAGGCAGGAAATTACATTTTCACATAGACTGGGGGTGATATTTACACCACGTTATGTATGGAAAAAACCAGTGAAAATCTCTCAACTCAAAACGCTAGCAATCATCGTTTCCGCCATAGCCTATGTGCATACAGCCCAAGCGGGAAATTTCTCACTCGGCGCAGCTGCGCTGGTTACGCCAGAGCCTTACCGTGGCTATAAAACCAAAGTTTACCCTGTACCTATCATTAACTATGAAGATGATAACTTTTATTTCCGTAGCCTCACTGCGGGGTATTATCTGTGGAATGATCGGCAAAATAAGCTAAGTCTCACGGCCTACTACCTTCCTCAGTATTTTAAACCTGGCGATAGCGATGATGAGCGTATGAAGCGCTTAGATCGGCGTCGTAGCACCCTGATGGCAGGTTTGGCTTATTCCCATAATGCCGAGTGGGGAACTATCCGTACGGTGTTATCAGGCGATACGTTGAATAACAGCAACGGTATGCTGGGTGATGCGGCATATCTGTATCGGTTCGCGCCAGATAACTGGACGTTTGTGCCGGGGATCGGGGTTACGTGGAGCAGTAAAAACCATACCAAGCACTACTATGGCGTGAGTGAAAATGAATCACAACGCAGCGGTTTAGATAGCTATGAGCCAGGAAATAGCTTGGCGGCTTATATGGAATTAACGGCGAATTATAAATTTAATCAGAACTGGAATGCGTTCGTGACAGGGCGTTATATCAGATTGTCTAACGAAGTTAAGGACAGTCCAATGGTAGATAAATCATACACTGGGATTGTGCTAACCGGCGTGAGTTATAGTTTCTAGAGCTATAATGCACTAAAAATGAGCGTGAGCTGCACTAAAAAGGGGCGTTATAGCCCCTTTTGACATTCTATAGTGCATTTCTTTTGAGCAAAATTTAACTGTTTTTACGGCTGCGGAATTTAACCGCCAAACGAGCGGGTTGTTCACCAGAAGCTATCAGAGGTTTTGATATGCGCCCGGTTTCGACGCAGACCATGGTTTTGTAGCCATCATCAGTCATATCGGCCATACTGCAAGACAGTTTGACGCCGGGATTCCACGTAATGACATCACTCATATGTTGATGGTTGACTTCGATAGTTCGTTGCAACACAGGATCTTGAATCAGATTGCAGGCCGTTGCTTGGGTATAAATACGATCGGTTTGCCCGGTAAAGACCAAATCACTAATTTGCTGTGATTCAATGCCGTTAGCGACTTTATCAATATAGTGCTCACCCAAACCGGTAACTTTAATCGTGCTGATATTCCCAATCTGAAAGTAAGAGTGTAGTGCTGCTGTAGCCTGATAATCGCCATGTGATTCCAGCTCAATCTCACATTCTTCGCCAAGTCTGAAGCGTGCAATTAGTGTGAACGCATGTGGCCACAGTTTGCGGGTTTGCTCGTTATCTTTGAGAGTGAAAGCCAGAATAACACTATTTTCATCTTCGTCATGCGCGGTGAGCTGCCATGGCTGATTACGTGCAAAACCATGAGATGGGTGACCTGCAGGACCAAACCATGGCCAGCAGATGGGGACACCACCACGGATCGCAATACCTTTTTGGAATGGTGTATTATTACTCAGCCAAATAACAGGTTCATCGCCATTCGGTTGCCAAGTGAGCAAATGTGCGCCTTGCAATGCAATCGCTGCGCGTACTTTAGGGTGTGATACGACTATAACGGGTAATTCTTCCAGGTTTCTCTGACTAATGAAAGGTGTGAGTTGTTCGGTAATGGGTAGGGTGAAGATTTTTTCATTCATGCTGTAGCCTTCTTTTTGCCGCGAAAAACATACCCATCTTTCTTCAAGCTGCGGAGGGCTTATGCGCCTTCACTATGTTGCCTTTTCATTCATCCTTCGTTTAAGGAAGTTAAAAATTTTAAGGGATGAGAACAGATAACGATGCTGCAGCTGAAAGCAATGGGTACAAAAAGGGCGACAAAAATGTCGCCTCTTTATACTCAGCTTCGCATCATGACATTACTTGGAGATGTGAGCGATCAAGTCCAGTACTTTGTTAGAGTAACCAGTTTCGTTATCATACCAAGAAACCAGTTTTACAAAGGTGTCGTTAAGTGCAATACCGGCTTTGGCATCAAATACTGAGGTCAGTTTCTCACCGTTAAAATCGGTAGAGACAACTTCATCTTCGGTATAGCCCATGATGCCCTTCAGTTCACCTTCAGAAGCGGCTTTCATAGCATCACAGATTTCTTTGTAGGAGGCTGGTTTTGCCAGGCGAGCAGTCAGGTCAACGACAGACACGTTTGGAGTCGGTACGCGGAACGACATCCCGGTTAATTTACCGTTCAGCTCTGGAATTACTTTACCTACAGCTTTAGCTGCGCCGGTGGAGGAAGGGATGATGTTTTGAGCTGCACCACGGCCACCGCGCCAGTCTTTGTGAGACGGGCCATCAACGGTTTTCTGAGTTGCAGTAGTCGCATGCACTGTAGTCATAAGCGCTTCAACGATGCCGAATTTGTCGTTGATAACTTTAGCAAGTGGAGCCAAGCAGTTAGTGGTACAAGAAGCGTTAGACACGATTTCTTGGCCAGCATATGACTTGTGGTTTACACCCATAACAAACATTGGGGTATCGTCCTTAGAAGGACCTGTCAGGACAACTTTCTTCGCGCCTGCTGCGATGTGCTTACGTGCAGTTTCGTCAGTCAGGAAGATGCCAGTTGCTTCAGCAACGACGTCAACGTTGACTTCATTCCACTTCAGATTTGCTGGATCTTTTTCTGAGGTACAACGGATGGTTTTGCCATTCACAACCAGATGGCCATTTTTAACTTCTACAGTACCGTTGAAACGGCCATGGGTAGAGTCATACTTGAGCATGTAAGCCATGTAATCAGCGTCTAACAGGTCGTTGATTGCAACGATTTCAATGTCAGAACGTTCCTGAGCAGCACGGAAAACAATGCGACCGATACGGCCAAAACCGTTGATACCTACTTTGATAGTCATATATTCCACCAGCTATTTGTTAGTGAATAAAAGGTTAGTTGTAAAATTACAAAAACCTTACCGAGCGTCAAGCGGAATCGTGTCAATTGTTGCGACAAGTCAAACCATCGACTCGGTTTTGCACACGAATTGCACATTCCATTTTCGTCCGGTCTCAGAAGCGATATGGGGGCTGATCGCTAAGTATAAAGTCCGTATGTGCAAAATTTGTGAAAAAATCCCACATAATTGCGGCATACCTCTTGTGCGCTACAGTCTAGGCGAAAAAGGTCTGCAACGTTGTTAATTTTTCGTTATCATTGAGCATCGTTGACGTAGTAATGATCTGCATTCTGGGAACAGCACAGATGGATAAAGAGACAAACCCCAACCAACCGCGTAATCAACTGAACGAAATCCAACGCTATGTGACACAAGAACGCGGGACTGAAGCACCATATTCAGGAAAACTGCTGCACAACAAGCGTGAAGGTGTATACCATTGCTTGTGCTGCAATGCCCCGTTATTTTACTCCGACAGTAAGTATGATTCAGGCTGTGGTTGGCCAAGTTTTTATCAACCAGTGTCTGATGATGCAATCCGTTATCTTGATGATAAATCAAATAATATGCATCGTGTAGAGATCCGTTGTGGTCACTGCGATGCACATTTGGGTCACGTATTCCCTGATGGTCCGCAACCGACAGGTGAACGTTATTGTGTGAATTCTGCGTCATTGGCTTTCACAGACGGTGAAAGCGGTGAGCAAACTACGGGTTAACAAGTTATTAGAACAAAAAATCGATTCAGCTAAT
Source organism: Serratia sp. UGAL515B_01 (assembly GCF_033095805.1). Taxonomy (NCBI): domain Bacteria; kingdom Pseudomonadati; phylum Pseudomonadota; class Gammaproteobacteria; order Enterobacterales; family Yersiniaceae; genus Serratia; species Serratia sp. UGAL515B_01. Next base: position 1,736,125 of record NZ_CP109901.1, read on the forward strand.
TATCCTCTCCTTTAACTAATTCAAGTTGCAGGAAAGCGCTAAGCCAGAAAATTCTTGGATGTACAAATGATGATGCCATAAGAGGTATGAGGTGCATTCAACGTATGTATTATTTTAAGTATGGCCAGTTTATTCAGCCATGAGTAAGGAGCTGCTCTGATGGAAGTAAAAGATCTGATCGCGGCCATAACGCCGGAAATTTACCAGCGATTAGTCCAGGCTGTTGAACTAGGTAAATGGCCTGATGGAGTCGCCTTGACGCCAGAACAAAAGGAACATAGCCTACAGGCTGTGATGCTTTGGCAGTCAATGAATAATGTCGAACCTCAACATATGAGTATCGGCACTGATGGGAATATCGTAATGAAAAGCAAACAAGAATTAAAACAGCAGTTTGTTGCGGAGCCCCTGGCTAAACTGAAACCAGAGTAAAATAAAACAACAGGGCGATGAGAGTATCGCCCTTGTAAAGAAAAACTCTTTTGTGAAAAGAATCACCAAGTTCACTGCAGAACAAACTGTGACAGTGTAACGAGCTGTGCTCCAGCATCTTGCATTTCTGTCAACGCCTGCTGGCTGTTTTGTGGTTGCAAATTGACACCGCGACAACCATCGATAATTACTTGTGTTTGATAGCCCAAGCTCAAAGCATCCAGCACACTGTACTTAACACAATAATCAGTTGCTAAACCCATAATGGCAAGATTTGTGATCCCTTGGGATTTAAGCCATTTGTCCAATGCTGTCTGCGTTTTATGACCGTTATCGAAGAAAGCACTGTAACTATCGATATCAGGATTTTCACCTTTTCGAAAAATGGCTGTGATGTATTGCTGATTTAGTTGGGCATGAAGTTCTGCACCGTAGGTTTCTTGTACGCAATGCACTGGCCACCATACCTGCTGTAACCCCATCAACTCACCGAGTGAGCCAATTTGTGTGCGTGAATTTTCCGCAAAGCTACGGTGATTTGCTGGGTGCCAATCCTGGCTGGCAACGATAACTTCGTTACGGGAAAGACACGCTTCGATTGCCATATTGGCTATTGCAATAGTGGCATCGCCTTCTGCCACAGCTAAAGCGCCACCTGGGCAAAAATCGTTTTGTAGATCAATCAGCAATAAGGCGGTTTTCATCTTGATTCCAAAATTTTGTTAACCTGAGGTGTTAAGTTCACCACGTAAGTCCTGCTGCATCTGAATACGAATTTCTTCAGGTGTAAGTGCCTGGCTCAAGAGATAATGCAATTTGGTCAATGCGGCTTCTACGGTCATATCAAAACCGCTGATCACTCCTGCTTGGGCTAGGGCATTACCCGTGGCATAGCCTTCCATATTGACACGACCAGAAATACACTGTGTCAGGTTGACGACCACGATTCCACGATCAGAGGCATCACGCAATTCATCTATTAATTCAGCTTGCTGTGGAGCGTTGCCCACACCATAAGAACGTAAAATCAGAGCTTTTACTGGTTGAAGCAAAAAGTTACGCACAACAGCACCGGAAATTCCGGGGTATATCGTGACGACACCGATCGGTTGAGGTGTGATGCCATGTACCAGTAAATCCCCATTGCAAACTGGCGATGAGATGCCTGGTTGGCGGCGGATATGTATCCCTGCCTCAAGGAGAGGAGGAAAATTCGGTGAGGCAAAAGCATCAAAACCGTCGGCATGCGCCTTCGTCGTGCGGTTGCCACGAAACAGTTTGTTATTGAAGAATAGACTGACTTCATTTATCGGATAATTTGCAGCCAAGTAAAGTGCATTCAACAGATTGGTTTGACCATCGGAACGCAGTTCAGCCAAAGGTATTTGTGACCCTGTCACAATAACCGGTTTATCAAGATTCTCTAGCATGAAAGAGAGTGCAGAAGCCGTAAACGCCATGGTATCGGTGCCATGCAGGATCACGAAACCGTCATATTGGTCATAATTATTTTTAACATCATCGGCGATATGCTGCCAATCTTCAGGCGTCATATCTGAAGAGTCGATCAACGGTAGGTATTCGTGAATGATAAAATTAGGCATTTCCTCTCTGTGGAATTCAGGCATAAGTGCCAGTTGATGCTGTAGATGACCTGAAACTGGGATATAGCCGTGTTCGGATCGTTGCATACCAATAGTTCCACCAGTATAAGCAACGTAAATGGATTTTTTTTGCATAACAAAACTTTTATGGCACCTAATAGGCTGAATTATAAAGGGGTAATAGCCAAAAAAAAAAGCCCGGCGGCTTGCCGGGCGGGAGATTGGATGATTAACGAACATCTCCGCATGTTAGGCATATTGCATAACGATGCTGCGGGTCGTTCAGGTTATTAAACAGGCCTGGCTGTTCTTTCAGCGCCATAGCAACTGAGGCGAGCGGGGCTGGTAGCATTGATTGAATTGCTGCTGGCAACATTGCGTGGATTGAAATGCCAAACTGGCTGAAGAATATATCTGCCAGACTCGGGTTATCGATAAACCAGCTAAGTTGCCATTCTGGTAATTTAGCCAGTTCTGCCGCTTTTTTAACCGCATCGTCAAAGTCACCTAATTGATCAACCAAGCCATTTTTCTTAGCGTCACTGCCAATCCACACATGACCTTGAGCGATTTGATCAACCTGTTCTGGTGTCATTTTACGTGTGCTAGAGACCAGATCGATAAAGTTCTTATAACCATTTTCAATGTTTAACTGCATCATCTGTGAGAAAGCAGACGGTAATGCTTTGGTTACTGCAAGATCGGCTAATGGCGAAGTTGCAACACCGTCGGTATGAACTCCAATACTACTAAGCGTATTTTCATATGTATTAATAACACCGAAGATACCGATCGAGCCTGTAAGCGTGCTAGGGCTGGCGATAATATAGTCTGCCGGAGCTGAAATCCAGTATCCTCCAGATGCAGCCATACCTCCCATGGAGACCACCACGGGTTTACCAGCAGCACGAACAGCAGATAGCTCAGAACGAACTACCTCCGAGGCACTAACGCTGCCGCCGGGACTATTAACGCGCAAAACGACGGCCTTGATTTTCGGGTCTAGGCGAGCTTGGCGTAATTCTGCTGCGGTCGAATCTCCACCTACGGTTCCTGGAGTCCGTTGGCCGTCCATAATTGCCCCGTTCGCAAGGATGATGGCTATTTCCCCACCTTTGTCTAGCGTTTGCTTAGGTTGATAATCATAGACGCTGACCGCATTGAAATTATTAATTTTTTTGTCCCAACCGAAGGCTTTCACCAATTCACTTTCTATTGCCGTTCGTGATGCCAACTCGTCAACCAATTTGTTATTTAAAGCGAATTTAGCCGTGTTACCCCCCACAGCTTGTAAACCTTGAAGTATCCCCATAGCTCCAGGAAAAAGCTGTTCAGGCGTGAGTTGTCGATTTGCTGCAACTGTCATCAGATAGTTTTGCCACAGTCCTTCTACCCAGCGGCTATCTGCTTCGCGCGCTTCTGGTGACATGTCGTCACGGATCAAGGGTTCCACGGCAGACTTATAACTACCAACGCGGAATATGTTGGCCGTGACCTTAAGTTTTTCTAACAGTGACTTGTAGTAAAGGTTGTTAGTGGCAAAGCCATGCAGTTCGACAGCCCCCTGTGGCGAGAGATAAATTTTGGTGGCGTAGCTGGCTAAGTAATATTGTGTCTGATTATAGCTATCGCCAATGGCATAGATGGGTTTACCACTGTCACGAAATTCGCGTAGTGCTTTGCCTATGTATTGTAACGATGGCTGATCAGCTCCGGCAAAGTCATTCAACTGTAATACCATGCCAGTGATGTTTTTATCATCCTTGGCATCGCGGATCGTATCCACAAGGTCAAACAGTGAGTTCTCCTGCAAGCGGTTACTAGATGCACCTAATAATTCTCGTCCTAACTGACGAACGCGGTTGTTCATTGAAGGTTGGTCAACGACAACACCTCTGAGGTCAACCAACAATGCGCCATGATGGGCTTCTACTGGTGTACTGCTTTGGAATGAAAAATAAATACCGACGCCAACCAGGATCAGTAGGATCAGAAACAAGTTTAGGATCAGTTCCCTGACAAAATTAAGCAGGTTCCATGACCATTTGAAAATACCCGCAGTGAATCGCCACAATGTGCGCATGTGCTCTCTCCAACAAGAGTCGAGAATATCTCGCTATCCTAATAAGTGGATGAAGAAATGTCAGCTTTAAATCGCTTGTACATACAGTATTGCAGAGGCTGTAACTCCCTGCTGAGCTATGTTAACGTGATTTAAATGAAAATTGTTATCGGGAGTTAAAATGGATGCGCTAGATCTTTTGCTGAATCGCCGCTCGGCATCACGCTTGGTAGCGCCAGCACCTGCTGGTGAGGTGCGTCAGAATATCATTAATGCTGGTTTACGAGCCCCCGACCACGGTGCATTACAGCCTTGGCGTTTCGTATTGATCGAGAGCAGTGGATTGGAACGTTTCAGTGAGTTATTGCAAAGGGCAGCAACGCAGGAGCAAATGGATGAAAGTTCAATTGAGAAGGCAAAACAGGCCCCTTTCCGAGCACCGTTGATTATCGCCGTGGTGGCACACTGTAGCAAAAATCTGAAAGTTCCTCATTGGGAACAGGTTGTGTCAGCCGGTTGTGCAGTGCAGGCCATGCAAATGGCTGCTCTTGCACAAGGCTTTAATGGCATTTGGCGCACTGGCGTCTGGACAAAAAATCCCTTGGTCAGAGAGGCTTTTTCGTGTCGTGAACAAGATGAGATTGTTGGTTTTCTTTATCTTGGTACTCCGCAACTGAAAGCATCAACTAAAGTTGTCGCACCTGATAGCTCACCTTTCGTCAGTTATTTCTGATCATAATCGTCGGAGAGGGTGCTGCAAAGTGCGCAACACCCCACAATTTTGTACTGTTTCTGAGCGGGTCGAACGCATAATATCAACCTGCTCTTACCAATCATCTTGGCAAGCGATACCCTATGCTTCATTGTGATAATCCTTGTAGTGTATGACTCAAAGGGAGTGGACTATGATATCGTCGGCCATCCGATTAACTCAGTACAGCCATGGCGCTGGCTGTGGTTGTAAAATTTCACCAAAAGTTCTTGAAACGATACTGCACAGCGAACAGAAAAAGTTTATCGATCCACATTTGTTGGTGGGTAATGAAACACGTGATGATGCCGCGGTGTATGACATTGGCAATGGTGTTGGGATTATCAGTACCACCGACTTTTTTATGCCGATCGTTGATAATCCGTTCGATTTTGGCCGTATTGCTGCAGCAAATGCGATCAGTGATGTTTATGCGATGGGTGGCAAGCCGATCATGGCAATCGCTATACTAGGTTGGCCTGTAGCAACACTGCCAGCAGAAGTGGCACAACAGGTGATTGATGGTGGGCGGTATGCTTGCCAACAAGCCGGTATTGCGTTGGCTGGGGGGCATTCAATTGATGCGCCAGAACCGATTTTCGGCTTGGCAGTGACGGGGATAGTCAGTACTGAACGCGTCAAGAAAAACAGTTCTGCGCAGGCAGGATCCAAACTTTTCCTAACAAAACCATTAGGAATAGGTGTGTTAACGACAGCAGAGAAAAAAAGCAAATTACGGCCAGAACATGAAGGGCTCGCGACGCAGGTTATGTGTCAATTGAATAAGCCTGGGGCTGATTTTGCTGAAGTAGCTGGTGTTACAGCAATGACTGATGTTACCGGTTTTGGATTACTTGGCCACCTCACTGAAATGTGCCAGGGATCAGAGTTGCAGGCAACGCTATGGTTTGATCACATACCCAAGTTACCTGATGTTGAGCATTACATTAGCGAAGGCTGCGTACCAGGTGGCACAGGGCGTAATTTTGACAGCTATGGGCATCTCATTGGCTCTTTGAGTGACCTGCAGCGTCAGCTGCTTTGCGATCCGCAAACATCTGGCGGGCTGTTACTGGCCGTTTTGCCTGAAGCAGAGTCTGACGTTATGGCAATTGCAGCCCGCCACGGTATCACCATGAGTGCGATCGGTGAATTGCATGTTGCTCAGCCAGGCAAGTCGCTGGTAGAGGTGGTCTAGTGTGGTAACAACTGTGCAAACCCGTATGGATACAAAAGACTATCAGCGCCTTTTTTTGCAGGATGTGACGCTTATTGATGTCCGTGCCCCCATAGAGTTTCTACAAGGTGCATTTCCTTCGGCTATCAACCTGCCATTGATGAATGACAGTGAACGCCAGGCGGTAGGGACTTGTTTTAAACAGCATGGTCAGGAGCAGGCGGTCGCTCTAGGCCATAGTTTGGTGACTGGTAAACTGCGTGAAGAGCGTACCCTGGCTTGGATAGAACGATGTATCAAGCAGCCTGAAGGTTATCTTTACTGTTTTCGCGGTGGGCTACGTTCTCAATTGGTTCAGCAATGGCTGCGTGAGGCTGGCGTTGATTATCCACGAGTTCTAGGGGGATATAAGGCATTACGTCGTTTTCTGCTCGACACGCTCGAAACTGCAGTATCCCTACCGATGATTATCGTTGGAGGTAATACTGGTTGTGGTAAAACTTTATTGATCAATGAGTTGAGTGAGGGTATTGATTTGGAGGGCATTGCTTGTCATCGCGGTTCATCTTTTGGTAGAACGCTGGTGAAACAGTCCACGCAGATTAATTTTGAAAATCAATTAGCAGTAAAAATGTTGAAAAAACAGCATGCTGGTTGTCGCCATTGGGTGCTGGAAGACGAAGGCCGGATTATCGGTTCCAACAATTTACCGTTGGGCTTGTTCAATAGTATGCAGCAAGCTCCTCTGGTGGTCATTGATGACCCGTTTGAAGTGCGGGTAGCCCGGCTGCAGGACGAGTATATTGATAAGATGCGTCAAGCTTTTGAACAGGCTTATGGTGAGCAACAAGGCTTTCAGCACTATGGTGAGTATCTGCATCATGGTTTGTTTGCCATTCGTCGTCGCTTGGGGCTGGAACGTTTCCAACAGCTCAGCCAGCAATTGACGTCGGCGCTTCAGTTGCAACAATCTGGGGGCAGCAGTGACGCTCATCAAAAATGGCTTATCCCCTTATTGCAACACTATTATGATCCGATGTACCGCTATCAATTAGCGAAGAAAACTCAGCGTATCATTTTCCGTGGAAACTATGCTGAGGCAAGCGAGTTCTTGATGATGTATAGCCATAATAACGGTGAATAATGCGACTGTTTATTGCCGAAAAGCCGAGTTTGGCGCGTGCTATTGCGGATGTATTACCCAAACCGCATCGTCGGGGGGATGGATTTATTGCCTGTGGCAGCAACGATGTAGTGACTTGGTGTGTCGGGCACCTATTAGAGCAGGCACAACCTGATGTTTACGACAGCCGCTATGCACGTTGGTCGTTGGCTGACCTGCCTATTATCCCGCAAAAATGGTTGCTGCAACCAAGGTCTTCTGTTAGTAAGCAATTGAATGCAATAAAAAAATTACTGGCTCAAGCAGATGAAGTGATCCACGCAGGAGACCCCGATCGAGAAGGACAATTATTGGTTGATGAGGTCCTTGATTATCTTGCGTTGACGCCAGAGAAGAGGCAGTGTGTGCGGCGTTGCCTGATTAACGATCTTAACCCACAGGCGGTTGAACGTGCGATAGAACGTTTGCGTGATAATCGTGATTTCATCCCCTTGTGCGTTTCAGCACTGGCCCGAGCGCGTGCCGATTGGTTGTATGGCATCAATATGACCCGCGCTTATACATTGCTAGGGCGTAGCGCAGGGTATGATGGCGTCCTTTCGGTTGGACGAGTGCAAACGCCGGTATTGGGGCTGGTGGTTCGTCGCGACGAAGAGATTGAAAATTTCGTGCCGAAAGATTTTTTTGAAGTGAAAGCGCATATTGTTACGCCAAAGGAGGAACGCTTTGTTGCTCTGTGGCAACCAAGTGAGTCCTGTGAGCCTTATCAGGATGAAGAAGGGCGTTTACTTCATCGTGCTTTGGCTGAGCACGTTGTTAAGCGTATTGAAGGGCAACCCGCTCAGGTAACTTCCTATAATGATAAACGGGAATCAGATACAGCTCCGTTGCCGTTTTCTCTTTCCACACTTCAAATCGAAGCCGCAAAACGTTTTAATTTAAGTGCCCAACAAGTTCTGGACATCTGTCAGCGATTGTATGAAACCCATAAATTGATCACCTACCCACGTTCAGACTGTCGCTATTTACCTGAGGAACATTTTGCCGGACGTCATGCGGTATTAAATGCTATTGGCGTACATCAGCCGGAGCTTTATCCTCAGCCGGTTATTGATGATGAACGCCGCAATCGCTGTTGGGATGATAAAAAAGTAGATGCGCATCATGCTATTATTCCTACAGCTCGAGCCAGTAAGGCCAATTTGAGCAAAGAGGAACTGAATATTTATGGCTTGGTGGCTCGTCAGTATCTTATGCAATTCTGTCCAGATGCCATTTTCCGCAAATGTGTGATCGAATTGGATATCGCTGGAGGGAAGTTTATTGCCAAAGCTCGCTTCCTGGCTGAGGCTGGTTGGCGAACTTTGTTAGGTAGTAAAGAGCGTGATGAGGAAAATGAGGGTGCGCCATTGCCTGTGGTTGCTAAAGGCGACGAGTTGTTGTGTGAGCGTGGTGAAGTAGTTGAACGGCAGACTCAACCACCAAGGCCCTTTACCGATGCCAGTTTACTTTCTGCCATGACTGGGATTTCTCGTTTTGTGCAAGATAAAGCGTTAAAGAAAATCCTGCGGGCGACCGATGGTTTAGGCACCGAAGCAACACGAGCAGGTATTATCGAGTTGTTATTCAAACGAGCATTTCTCTACAAAAAAGGTCGCTACATTCACTCAAGCGAAACTGGGCGGGCATTAATTCACTCATTGCCTGACTTGGCGGCACGGCCTGATATGACCGCACAATGGGAGGCCACACTGACGCAAATCAGTGAGAAGTCCTGCCGTTATCAGGACTTCATGCAACCTTTAGAAGAGACGTTGCACGCGTTGATCCAACAGGCTAAGCAAAATCGAGCCAGCATTGCGTTTCGTGGCTTGCCACCTCCACAATCGTCGGGATCGAAAAAACGTAAAAAAGGTGCCAGCAAGGCAAAGGAGAACAGTGAGTGATTAGCGCCTGTTATGTTAATTGATTGATTTTAAATTTGAGTATTTAACGAAAAGGGGCCGTAAAAGCCCCTATGAGGATAATGAGGTAAGGTAGCTTTCAAGTAGCGGCACATCAGCAGGTGCCATGGGGTAATCTCTTGCTTGCTGTGGCGTTACCCAAACAAGTGCTGAATGGCAGTGTAGCTGAAAATTCCCGTTGAAAGTTCCAACACGCCATGCATGTAAGCGAATGATCCTTTCGCCCTGTTGCCATTGATTACTGGCAACATAACTTCCAACGTGGGCCACGATGCTTAATTCTTCGAGTAGCTCACGTGCCAGTGCTTGCTGTTGGCTTTCATTCTCATCGACCTTGCCACCAGGAAATTCCCAGAGGCCAGCTTGATCGCTGCTATTATCACGTTGCGCAATCAGGATCTTGTGGTCTTTCTCGATAATTGCAGCGACAACATCAATGATTTTCATGGGGTGAACATCAATTCCCTGTAAGCAAACGGGGTACGTAGATTACAAAGCAAACTCGGCCCAGACTGGTGCATGATCTGAGGGTTTCTCCATTCCTCGAATTTGATAATCAATCCCAGTGGCTGTACACCGCTCTGCCAATGGTGTGCTGGCTAGAAGCAAATCGATACGCAGACCACGGTTTTCATCAAAACCACGAGAACGATAGTCAAACCAGGAGAATTGGTCATTGCGATCTGGATTGGCATGGCGGTAGGTATCAACCAAGCCCCAATCTAGAAGGCGGTTCATCCATTCACGCTCTTCTGGAAGGAAGGAGCATTTACCTGTTCGCAGCCATCTTTTGCGACTATCTTCACCAATGCCGATATCAAAATCGCTAGGGCTGATGTTCATGTCACCCATAATCAATACAGGGGAATCTGCAGAAAGTTGTTGTTCTAGATAATCTTGCAGATCTTGATAGAAGCGGTTTTTAGCTGGGAATTTGGTGGGATGATCGCGACTTTCCCCTTGGGGAAAATAGCCATTAATGACGGTTAGTGTTCCCTGTGGCGTTGCCAAATCGGCCATAATAATACGGCGTTGTGCGTCTTCCTCGTCGGTTGGGAAACCACGGCGAACAGCAATAGGCTCAGCTTTGGTCAATAATGCAACACCGTAGTGACCTTTCTGCCCATGATAAAACACGTGATAGCCGTGCTTACTGACCTCCGCAAGCGGAAACATATCATCATGAACTTTTGTTTCCTGTAGGCCGATGACATCGGGTTGATGTTGTTCAATAATCGCGGTCAATTGATGCGGACGCGCACGCAGTCCATTGATATTAAAAGAGACAAACTTCATGTGGCAGCCGTTTTTAGCAGAAAATCGTGTTCAGATAGTAGCAGAGTTCAACCAGGAATGTAACGCAGGCCAGCGGCCTTATGCCGCTGGTTGGGGGGTTATTTTGCCCAGCGATCATAATGTTTAGGCTGATAATCGTCGAACTGTTGTATTAAAGCTAATGGCGAATCATTGATATGCAAAGTGTTGAGGTAATCGTGACGCATAAAACCTTGATCTGCCACCTGTTTCAGGAAGTGTATCAATGGGCGGTAATAACCATTTACGTCTAGTAAGCCAACCGGTTTGTTGTGGTAACCGATCTGTCCCCATGTCCAGACCTCAAACAGTTCTTCTAAGGTGCCAATTCCCCCTGGCAACGCAATAAACCCATCAGCCAGTTCTGCCATCCGCGCTTTGCGAGTATGCATATCTGAGACAACTTCTAATTCTGTCAAACCACGATGTGCTGTTTCTGCTTCAACCAAGCGCTGAGGAATAACGCCTATGGCCTCACCCCCCGCCTCGAGTACGGCATTTGCGACAGTACCCATTAATCCTTTCTTACCGCCACCATAGACCAAACGCCGTCCTTGAGCAGCAATAGAGTGCCCTAGTTGGCGTGCATTCTCGACATAAGCTGGGTCATTACCTTCGCTGGCGCCACAGAAGACGCAAATGTTCTTATGCATTCACTTTTCCTTTACTTTATCAACGTAGTCAGTGGTATAGCGAATTGTTAGTCGGAGTTCAATAGATTAGAGAGAGAGATAACTTTGCAGGCGCTTGTGACGAAAAGTTAGATGGTGGTGGGGGAAGGATTCGAACCTTCGAAGTCTGTGACGGCAGATTTACAGTCTGCTCCCTTTGGCCGCTCGGGAACCCCACCATGATTATAACTTTTGCTGTTAGTAGGTTATCTTTGTATAACCTTCTGTGAATGAGTTTGATGTGCGTGATTTCACTGAACTTACCTTGTTATCAAGGTTTTACTTGGTTAAATTATGCGCTTATTTACTCTTCACCTTTAAGAAATTTTCTTTCTCGGCGAGACTCTAGCTATGCTGAAAGCTGTCAGCTTCCTAATGTTTTAATCTGGCTGCTTTTGCTGCTATTACCTTATTGCTAAGGTCTAGCTTGGTGGTGGGGGAAGGATTCGAACCTTCGAAGTCTGTGACGGCAGATTTACAGTCTGCTCCCTTTGGCCGCTCGGGAACCCCACCAAGTACTAACGCTTGCAAAAATCTGTCTTGCTAAGCGGGGCGCATCATATCAAATGAAGCGCTTGTGTAAAGTATTGAAATGCAGAAAGTGAACTGTTTGCCGTTTTTTTATTCTTGGCGGTGCTTCCGTGAACGGAATACACCGCATACTTTAACCGCTACAGGATGACTGTGCGGTTACCGTAGACGAAAACACGCTGCGCCAAAACATGATATAGCGCACGGCTAAGAACGTTTTTTTCGACATCGCGACCAGCGCGCATCATATCATCTGCTGAGTAGGTATGATCGACATGGATAACGTCTTGCATAATGATAGGGCCTTCATCCAGGCAGTCGTTAACATAATGCGCTGTGGCACCGATGATCTTCACGCCACGTTCATAAGCCTGATGATAAGGTCGGGCACCAATAAAGGCTGGCAGGAATGAATGGTGAATGTTTATCACTTGGTTTGGATAATGCTGCACGAAAGCAGGGGTGAGAACGCGCATATATTTTGCTAGAACAACATAATCGGGTTGATACTGGTCGATCTGAGCAATCATCTTGAGATCGTGCTCTTCACGCGTGAGGCCTTCATGACTGACAAGATGGAAAGGAATATCAAACCGTTCTACTAAGGTTTGTAGCGTAGTGTGGTTGCCAATAACGGCAGAAATTTCGACATCAAGGCCGCCATAGGTGCTTTTCATTAACAAATCACCCAGGCAGTGAGCTTCTTTGGTCACTAACACAACAATGCGCCTGCGGCCTGCGCAGTGTAGTTCACGTTCTGAGCCCATTGGCAAAGCGCCATCGAGATCGGTCAACAGTGTTACATCATTGAAAATCCCCTCCAGTTCGGTGCGCATAAAGAAACGACCGGTAAGGTGATCGACAAACTCATTGTTCTGAACAATGTTCAATTCGTGCTTGTAACAGATATTGGTTATCTTGGCGATCAGGCCTTTTGCATCTGGACAAATTGTGCGTAAAATTTTTCTTTGTACATTTTGGTGTGGCATAAGTGTGTGGATCCTGTCTGATACTTAACTCGCAGGCTTATTGCCCGCAACACTTTTTATATTTTTTGCCTGAACCACATGGGCAAAGGGCATTCCTTCCCGTTTGGGGCCTGGTTCCATCGATATAGTACCAGCGTTGCTCAATGCGAAGAAAGCGTGAACGCTCATGCATAACTTTGTTTTTGGTATCCTCATCGTTAAAATGGGCGATGAATTCAACAAATCCTTCATCACAGCTATCACCCGCAGTTTCTTCTAACACTTTTAGCCCAAGCCATTCTGTGTTGCTAAAACTGCCGATAATTCCATCTCGCCATCCCTCGGCGTTGCAATCTGGGTGCCAAGTAGAAATGAGATAGTCTACGTCTTGTTTGACATAGGCGGTATATCTTGATCGCATGAGTATGCCAGGAGACAAAGCGTGCTCTATACCTGTTATATAAGGCTGACAGCACTTTATGTAGCTAAGTCTACTGCCACATGGGCATAGATTAGTCAAAAATAACGCCTCAGGCTGATTAGTTCGTATAATATAAAAATAAGGTGAAGACGATAGAGCATCATAGAGCACCTATGATACCTAACATCATTCACAAGTGGCAATGTAGCCTGAAATTGGGCTGAAAAAAATCACTGGATGAAGGACAGGCCAGCATGCGAAAGATTAAAGTTGGATTAGCCTTAGGGGCTGGCGCAGCTAAAGGTTGGGCACATATTGGAGTACTTAATACGTTGAAAAAAATGGGTATTGAAGCTGATATTGTTGCTGGATGTTCCGTAGGGGCGCTTGTCGGTGCCGCTTTTGCCAGTCATCGGTTGCATGCTCTTGAGCATTGGGTCCGCTCATTCGGCTATTGGGACGTGATTAAACTCATGGATCTCTCTTGGCGACGTGGCGGGCTTTTACGTGGAGAACGGGTATTCAATGCTGTTGCACAACTGTTGAAATTTGATGATTTTGCCGATTGCTCACTTAAATTTGGCGCAGTCACCACCAATCTCAGTACCGGCCGCGAACTATGGATGACAAATGGGGATATCCATCAGGCTATTCGTGCTTCCTGCAGCATGCCCGGCCTACTGGCACCAGTATGGTTCGAAGGCTATTGGTTAGTCGATGGCGCTTTGGTTAATCCGGTTCCTATCTCACTGGCTAGGGCTATGGGGGCAGATATTGTTATTGCCGTCGATTTACAACATGATGCACACTTGATGCAACAGGATTTGTTTTCGATGCCCAGCGATATTAAAGAAGTAGGTAGTTTTGATGTGGGAAACTGGCGCGAGCGTATGAGGCAACGCATCAATAGGATGATGCTTAAAAAAACCAGTCTCACACCCACGGCAATGGAAATCATGAGCACATCTATTCAGATGTTAGAGAATCGAGTGAAAAGATCTCGTATGGCTAGCGACCCGCCAGATGTGCTAATACAACCTTATTGCCCACAAATATCTACCTTGGATTTTCATCGCGCCAGCGAGGCGATTGAGGCTGGACGATTGGCCGTCGAGAAACAGATGGATGTCCTGGCACCATTAATAAAAAATAAATAATTACCGGCTCTTAGGTAAGAATGATGCTGAAAAGGGCATTTTCGGCAGGCACAAGTAACCATAATGAGCCACTATTACATCATCACTAGGGAAGAGGCTCTGCCGATGGCATTACCACTTGTAAACAAGCGCATCTTAATCGTGGAGGACGAACAGGTCTTCCGTTCCGTGCTTGTCGGCTATCTCGAATCACTGGGAGCTCAGACCAGTGAAGCTTCTAATGGCTTATTAGGGCTTAGTGCTGTTGATGAAGTGAATCCTGACCTTATCCTTTGCGATATTGCTATGCCGGAAATGGATGGCATCGAGTTTGTTTCGCATCTGCGCCTGCAAGGAGTACAGATCCCGATATTGGTTATATCTGCTACGGATAAAATGGCTGATATCGCTAAAGTATTACGGTTGGGAGTGCAGGATGTTTTATTAAAGCCAATTACCGATTTGAACCGCTTACGTGAGGCTGTTCTAGCTTGTCTGTATCCGAATATGTTTACTTCTCAGGCAATTGAAGAAGCCGAATTGTTTCAAGATTGGGACGCTTTAAGTCAAAATCCCTCTGAGGCGGTAAGATTACTCAAACAGTTACAGCCTCCGGTACAGCAGATAATTGCTGGTTGCCGCATTAATTATCGGCAACTAACAACCAGTGAAAATCCTGGATTAGTGTTGGATATTGCAGCGTTGTCGGAAAAAGATCTCGCGTTTTATTGCTTGGATGTTACTCAAGCAGGTAAAAATGGAGTCATGGCTGCGTTGTTATTACGCTCTTTATTCAATGGGTTATTGCAAGACCACCTAGCAAATCAACAACATCGTTTGCCACAAATGTCTTCATTGCTGAAACAAGTTAACCAATTATTACGACAAGGTAGGCTCGAGGGGCAATTTCCTATATTGGTGGGTTACTACAATGCTGAATATAAAAACCTGGTTCTGGTTTCTGCCGGTTTGCATGCTAATGTAAATACAGGGGATAACCAAATTCAATTAAATAATGGTGTGCCTTTAGGAACACTTGACACAGCTTACATGAATCAGATAAATCAGCGTTGTGAAGCTTGGCAATGCCAAGTATGGGGAAGGGGGGGGAAATTACGTTTGATGATGAGTGTTGAATAGAACATCAACAAATCGATTTTGAAACAATTTACTACTATTCAATACGTCTATTTAACGTCAGAATTCTCTCTTGGCCAATATAGTGTTTATTTACTACCTGAACTTGGACTAACGCTCGGGGCAGGTTGTTTAACCTGCTATGATTTTGTATAAGCCTAGTTTACGCCAAGCAATTGTGGGCTTGGGAAGTTCAGTTAAGCCCCTGAAGTCTAGCAAGCACAGTACTTGGGCTGCAAAAGCAGCTAAAGTTCTTCAAGCACAAGCCCGTCTATTGTATGTTTTTGTGCTCAAAATAGCGAACCACACTTAGTTCGTCCTTTCGCTGTGATGATGACTTTCGCGTTTGTTTTGCACCATGGGCAATTAAGGGACACAGCCTAAATAGCTGCGCATAATAGTGCTACAGGTGCCAGAGATGCAGGTTAGCCGACCGTTGAACTCAGGGACGTGCGATACGAACCCCCAGCTAGCACGGTGTATCGGCGTTCTTCATCATTCCCACTTGGCAGAAGCGTGATGTGTAGCGGTATTAAGAACACCTATTTAGCAGTATAGAGAGAAAAATATGTCTACTTTAAATTATAAAGTCCGAAAGGCGGTTATCCCTGTAGCTGGTTTAGGGACACGGATGCTACCTGCAACTAAAGCTATTCCGAAAGAGATGTTGCCACTGGTTGATAAACCATTAATTCAGTATGTGGTAAATGAATGTATCTCAGCAGGTATCAACGAAATAATTCTGGTTACTCATTCATCTAAAAACTCTATTGAGAATCATTTTGATACCAGTTTTGAACTGGAGGCCATGCTTGAAAAGCGGGTGAAGCGCCAATTGCTGGATGAAGTTCAATCCATCTGCCCTAAAGGGGTTACGGTGATGCAAGTACGGCAGGGGGTTGCCAAAGGTCTTGGCCATGCCATTCTTTGCGCCTATCCGTTGGTGGGAGAAGAGCCGATTGCCGTTGTGTTACCTGACGTTATCCTTGCGGATTATAGCGCCGATTTGAAAAAAGATAATCTTTACGAAATGTTGCAGCGTTTTGAGAAATCCGGCGTGAGTCAGATCATGGTTGAGCCTGTTCCTTATAGTAATGTGGAAAGCTATGGTGTGGTTGATTGTGAAGGATATGCGCTACAGCCTGGTGAAAGCGCACCTATGATTGGTGTGGTAGAAAAACCTCAGCCAGAAGTGGCACCATCTAATTTGGCTATTGTGGGGCGTTATGTCCTTTCCGCTAATATCTGGGCGTTCTTAGCAAAAACTCCTCCAGGAGCTGGAGATGAGATTCAGCTTACTGATGCCATCGATATGTTGATGGAAAAAGAGCCTGTTGAGGCCTATCACCTCAAAGGTGTAAGCCATGATTGCGGCAATAAGCTGGGCTATATGCAAGCTTTCGTCGAGTATAGTTTGCGGCATACCAGTTTGGGGAAAGAATTCTCAGTTTGGCTAAAACGTTTGTTAGCTGAAGAACAGAAATAACGTCGTAAATATTAAAAAATAGGATGTCGGGATGAAGGTGACGGTTTTTGGTGTTGGCTATGTTGGTTTGGTGCAATCTGCCGTTTTAGCAGAAGTTGGCCACGATGTAATATGCATCGACATTGATGAAAGTAAGGTCGAAAATCTGAAAAAAGGGAATATCCCTATTTTTGAACCGGGCCTCGCTCTTTTGGTGAAGCAAAACTATGAAGCGGGTCGTCTGCATTTCAGCACTGATGCCAAAGTTGGCGTCGCCCATGGAGCTATCCAGTTTATTGCGGTAGGAACCCCACCTGATGAAGACGGTTCTGCTGATCTTCAGTATGTGGAAGCTGTAGTGCGAACTATTGCCGAACACATGACTGAACACAAAGTTGTGATCGATAAATCAACCGTACCGGTTGGTACTGCTGATAAAGTACGGAAAGTCATGAATGAAACTTTACGTAATCGTGGAAGCAACTTGACATTTGATGTGGTTTCTAACCCTGAGTTTCTGAAGGAAGGTGCTGCTATTGCAGATTGCATGCGCCCTGAGCGTATTGTAATAGGTACTGATAACAAGGCCGTCGTTGAGCAGCTTCGTGAACTATATGAACCGTTTAACCGTAATCATGACCGCATAATCCTGATGGACATTCGTAGCGCAGAACTTACCAAGTATGCTGCTAACTGTATGTTGGCAACCAAAATCAGCTTTATGAACGAAATTTCTAATCTGGCAGAAATGCTTGGGGCTGATATCGAAAAAGTTCGTCAAGGTATTGGCTCTGATTCTCGTATCGGTTATCACTTTATTTATCCAGGGTGCGGTTACGGCGGCTCTTGTTTCCCGAAAGATGTTCAGGCACTTATACGCACGGCTGAGAATATTGGCTATCAACCTAAGTTACTGCAGGCAGTAGAGCTGGTGAACTCCCGGCAAAAATATAAGCTTACACAGTTTATTGAGCGGCATTACGGGAATGGAATAAAAGGTAAAACTTTTGCTCTATGGGGGCTATCGTTTAAGCCTAATACTGACGATATGCGAGAGGCTTCCAGCCGTATATTGATGGAAACGCTCTGGCAGTCCGGTGCTAATGTACAGGCTTATGACCCTGAGGCAATGGACGAAGCGCAGCGTATCTACGGGCATCGTAAGGATCTGAAGTTGATGGGTACTAAAGAGGCTGCATTGCAGGGGGCTGATGCTCTAGTTATCTGTACTGAATGGCAGAATTTCCGTGCACCTGATTTTGACGTTATTAAACAAGCGCTGAAGCAACCGGTGATTTTTGACGGGCGTAATCTTTTTGATCCAGAACGTATGCAGGCGCGTGGTTTTACTTATTATGGTATTGGTCGAGGTGCATCGGTTAGGTCAGTTATTTAGAACTAAGAATAAAACGCAGGTTACAAACGCTACAAGGTTTATTAGGCATCACGTAACTGAGCGTTTGTTAACCGTGATACACCAAGTTGTAGTCGCAATAATCTGAATGACTATAATGATGTTTATCTCAAATAAACACAACTTAACCTATTATTTGCCTTCGTTAAACTCGATTTGGTCTTCTATGCTGGTATTGCTAACTGTTGTCGAGCATCAGTTTGAACGTGTCATTAATCTTGGTGCTCAAGCCAAGGGGCGCTATTCTTTGGCTGAACCTTTGGAGTTTGCTGAGCTAAACGTTATTAATTACTTAAATATTCTTTAAGGGTACGTAATAATAAATTAGGGCATCTACTGCATTTTTTATCTAATTCTGTTTATTGCCTTGATCACGAGCCTCCCTTTTAGATAGAAGACTTGGTAGATCATCGAATACGCTGTATACGGCGTTCAAAAAAGCAACGAGCTTTGTCATCGAGCTGAGATTTTTATGGCCCATGAGCCTTGGGAACGCCCTGACATGGTTTTGTTTAAATTCACCATTGTGGGGTAGGCGAGAGTATCGATGTATATAATAGTGGTGAAATGTACAGTGATTTTACCAACATTGACGATATTGCTTAGGTGATTAGATGTTTGCTGGAGATTTTTCCTTAACTTGATGCGAATAGTACGGTTAAAAAACACCCGTAAAAATCAGTCCAGTTAAGCTGCCCGAAAATATTCGACCTTGGAAGCGTTTTTGGCTATCACAGCGCATAAAAATATGAGAATGCCAAAACCTAACAATAGCATGGATATCTGTATCGTTGATGTCTAGTTTAACTTTGCCATTGTTATAGTCGAACAGGCGTAACTGGAGGGTAAAGCGCGTACTAAGGGATACAAGGTTTTTATACCGTTCAGTAAGGGATGAAAAACAAGAATTATAAAGTATTTCGAGTTCTTCTCTTTTGTTGACAACCTACGGTTGTGATTAAAATAATACCGTGTGGTAAAAGGCGTAGAAATATTGAGGCCATAAGAAAAAGGCCCCGAGAAACGGAGCCTTTTGACACAAGCTGAGATGCATTACAGCAGGAAGTCATCCAGAGATTTACCCTGTTCTTCGATAGCTTTTTTTATTACTGCAGGAGTACGACCCTGGCCTGTCCAGGTTTTCATTTCGCCGTTTTCATCTTTATAATGGTATTTAGCTGGCCGAGCAGCGCGTTTTGCTTTACTAGTGGCTTTATTTGCGCCCATTGTTTGCAGCAACTCGTTTGGATCAATACCATCGGCGATCAACATTTCACGGTATTGTTGCAGTTTACGAGTGCGTTCTTCAATTTCTGCTTGGGCTTGGCTATCTTCTTCACGGCGTTCGTTAACAACAACTTCCAGTTTCTCAAGCATCTCTTCTAACGTTTCCAGACTACATTCTCTGGCTTGCGCACGTAGAGTACGGATGTTGTTCAAAATCTTTAATGCTTCGCTCATTGTCCTAGTCTCAATTATATTAGTGGTGCCGTCACGATAATAATAGAGTGCTCTCTTCTTTTCTGCAATAGCCAAATCAACAAGAGTCACTAAATTTACCTTTTAAAAAAGCCATACTGAGAAACGTCTGAGTAATAAATCGAGTGGTTCTTGCTATTACGCTACATGCGATTAAGTCAAAATTTCAGCAAAGCTCCTGTGTTTGTTGGGTTAAAAAATCTTTTTATTAACTTGTTAGAATTAGGTTTTGCAACAGTATACCGACAGATTTTTAGATTTTATCACCATAACGGACGCACAAAAATTGTAAAGCAAGTAAGGTTAACGATAACGCTAGCCTTGGCTGGATTGTTAAAGATTTCAATTAAGGCTGTAGCCAATAGCTAAAATGCTTTAACACCCATTCTGCAATGTCTACAATCTTGGTAGCGAATTGAAGAGTACGTCTACATATGCTCTAAATAATACGAGATTGCCCAAGGGTAACTTCAATAGTATCTGTAGGCAGAGATAACATCATGGTAGTTAAAGAGTTCAACTAACATACATGCAATTCTAGCATCAAAGTATAGTAATTAATGAGTTTAATTAATCATTGGTATTAATTAATGGCAGATAGTAATCGAAAAAACTTGTTAAGAGACGTAAATTCGGTTAATCAGTAGACTAAAGTTACACTTAAAATCAGGTTATTTCTTGCTGGCTTGTCATCATGAGTCCTGTTCCGCCTGACTGTGGCTTGCGTGCGTGTTGAATACCTCAAATTTCTATGCGAGGCTGCAGAAAGCTTGGATGTTCACTTGCTGTATTATCGGCAATGTAAGGACCTTCTGGTGAAATTAATAATTGATATTCACTATTTCTTGCGCAGAGTAGGAAATGGGTTGATTTGCGAAAATCTTGGTACTGTGTATGTAAAGAAATAGTTTTTTCCTGAATGGTGACGATAATGTGGCTCATCGAGTAATAAAACAGCTTTTCATAATTAGACTGTGTTGCTTAATTGTCCGAGATGAGGTGGCAGAACCAATAGCCTGACAATACTGGATATAGGTTTTTTGGATACTACCCAGTGGTAGGTAGCATTTGAACATATCGTCGATTTATTTGGCAGACTGTTTCGAAGGCTTACGCCTTGCACGGTGCTCAACGACTTTCAGTGGCGTTTGAACGCGTTTAGGTTACTTTACTTCGCACGATGGTATGTCACAAGCATGGTAAGAGCTGATAGGAATAGGAAAGGAAGCATAAAACCTTTTTACATCTTGGGATACGTCGATGAGTTGCAAACAAGCTGATAACCTGTATGAGTGAGAAGGGCGAAATCTGATACAATTTTCGTTATAAAGAGGCATCTAATGTGTTTTGGACGCATATGAATAGGGGAACGACAGGTTGCATTTTGAATGAATCCCAAGCCAGTTGAAAGCCCTTGCTTGCTATAACAAAGGACATCAGTTAATTCAGCGTCTCGTGGTAACAGATTGAAAAGGGCATGACGTAAGGAGTTATAATGGTTAACGCTGCTCAGGCTGAATAGCCTTAGGGGTTGGCATACTGGACCCGTAATACTTCAAGTAGGAAGCCTGTTGTTTTGTTAGTCGTTCTCTTCAGGGCTGTGTGTTGCCCGCTTTTAGATAATTCGAATATTTAGGTCAACTATTAGACAAAGCCAAAAAATAGGCCGCAAGGTTAACCGTTGCGGCCATCTTTAGCGTTTGGTTGACAAATACTAAGCGTCAACGCAGATAAAGGTTATTTCTTAGACTTTTTTTCTGCTTTAGCGGCAACAGGCGTGGCCACCGCAGCTTCTTCTGTCGCTTCACTGAATTCGCGACCATAGAAAGTATCCAACATGATTTGCTTAAGTTCAGCGATCAATGGATAACGAGGGTTTGCACCAGTACATTGGTCATCAAACGCATCTTCAGACAGTTTGTCGACTTTCGCTAGGAAATCGGCTTCTTGCACACCAGCCTCACGGATAGACGCAGGGATACCTAATTCCGCTTTGATTTCATCCAACCATTTCAGAAGTTTTTCGATTTTCTGAGCGGTACGATCACCGGGGGCACTCAGGCCGAGGTGGTCTGCGATCTCTGCATAGCGACGACGCGCCTGTGGGCGGTCATACTGGCTGAATGCGGTCTGCTTGGTTGGATTATCGTTGGCGTTATAGCGGATAACATTAGAAATCAACATGGCATTAGCCAAGCCATGTGGAATATGGAACTCTGAACCCAGTTTGTGGGCCATTGAGTGGCATACTCCAAGGAAGGCGTTAGCGAATGCAATACCAGCGATAGTTGCAGCGTTGTGAACACGTTCGCGGGCAACTGGATTTTTCGCCCCTTCTTTATAGCTGGCTGGTAGATATTCTTTCAGCAGTTTCAGGGCTTGCAACGCCTGGCCATCGGAGTATTCATTGGCTAGAACAGACACATAGGCTTCCAACGCATGAGTGACTGCATCCAAGCCACCGAAGGCACACAGGGATTTAGGCATGTTCATTACCAGGTTGGCGTCTACGATAGCCATATCCGGCGTCAGAGCATAGTCTGCCAATGGGTATTTCTGGCCAGTAGCATCATCGGTCACAACGGCGAACGGGGTGACTTCGGAACCGGTACCTGAAGTAGTAGTGACCGCGACCATCTTCGCTTTCACGCCCATTTTCGGGAACTTGTAGATACGCTTACGGATATCCATAAAGCGTAGCGCCAGATCTTCAAAATGGGTTTCGGGATGCTCATACAATACCCACATAATTTTTGCGGCATCCATTGGTGAACCACCACCAAGCGCAATGATCACGTCTGGTTTGAAGAGATTCATTTGCTCAGCACCTTTACGAACGATACTCAGCGTCGGGTCAGCTTCTACTTCAAAGAACACTTCAGTTTCAATACCGTGCGATTTCAGAACGTTGGTGATCTGGTCGGCATAGCCGTTATTGAACAGGTAACGGTCTGTAACGATGAAAGCACGCTTTGCACCATCGGAAGCCACTTCTTCCAACGCGATAGGCAGTGAGCCACGGCGGAAATAGATTGATTTGGGAAGTTTGTGCCACAACATGTTTTCTGCTCGCTTCGCTACCGTTTTCTTGTTGATCAAGTGTTTTGGGCCAACGTTTTCAGAGATAGAGTTTCCACCCCATGAACCGCAGCCTAACGTCAGTGACGGAGCGAGTTTAAAATTATACAGATCGCCGATCCCCCCCTGAGAAGCAGGAGTATTAATAAGGATACGTGCAGTCTTCATCTTTTCGCCAAAGTAGGTAACACGCTGATCCTGGTTATCCTGATCGGTATACAAGCAAGAAGTGTGGCCAATGCCGCCCATGGCAACCAATTTCTCTGCTTTGCTGACGGCGTCTTCGAAATCTTTGGCTCGATACATTGCCAAGGTAGGTGATAATTTTTCGTGCGCGAAAGGTTCAGATTCATCAACTAATTTCACTTCACCGATCAGGATTTTAGTATTAGCGGGCACGCTGATGCCAGCCATTTCGGCGATTTTAACCGCAGACTGGCCAACAATCGCGGCGTTAAGGGCACCGTTCTTCAGAATGATGTCTTGTACTGCTTTCAACTCTTTGCCTTGCAACAGGTAACCACCATGTGAAGCAAAACGTTGGCGAACAGCCTCATAAACGGAGTCGACTACGATAACCGATTGTTCAGAAGCGCAAATCACGCCACTGTCGAAGGTTTTTGACATCAGGATTGAAGCTACAACACGCTTAATGTCCGCAGTTTCATCAACAACGACGGGCGTGTTACCAGCACCGACACCAATGGCGGGTTTACCCGAGCTGTATGCGGCCTTAACCATACCAGGCCCACCTGTTGCCAATATCAAATTGATATCAGGGTGGTGCATTAATTGGTTGGACAGATCAACAGTAGGTTGATCGATCCAGCCTATAATGTCTTTTGGTGCTCCAGCAGCGATAGCCGCCTGCAGAACGATGTCTGCCGCTTTATTAGTGGCATTTTTAGCACGAGGGTGTGGGGAGAAAATGATACCGTTACGTGTTTTTAAGCTGATAAGAGCTTTGAAAATGGCGGTAGACGTTGGATTAGTGGTAGGAACGATGCCACAAATCAGGCCAATCGGTTCAGCAATGGTGATAGTGCCAAAAGTGTCGTCTTCGGAGAGAATACCGCAGGTTTTCTCATCTTTATAGGCGTTATAAATATATTCAGATGCGAAGTGGTTTTTAATGACTTTATCTTCAACAATCCCCATACCTGATTCATCAACGGCCATTTTAGCTAGCGGAATACGTGCATCAGCAGCGGCGAGGGCTGCGGCGCGAAAAATTTTATCCACTTGCTCTTGTGAGAAGTTGGCATACTCGCGCTGGGCTTTTTTGACACGTGCTACTAACTCGTTCAGTTCGGCGACATTCGTTACAGCCATAATGCTCTCCTGATAATGTTAAACTCTTTCAGTAAATAAGCCGTTCGAGCAACTAGTATAGGCAGAGGGAGGATACGATGCCTGTGAAAAGCTATGGGTTCCCGTTTTTAGTGACCCGTGTTGCTGATTTACTTAAAGAGCTTTACAGACTATCGGAATGATTTTATTGGGAGGCAGAGCCAAATCACCGATTATCATATTCGACATCTTCTTTGCTTCTGGCTACTTTCAGTGATCTTAACTATTCCTAAAGAGATATTTTGTGATTTAAATCATAAAAAGGTCATGCTGACACCATTCAGCTTGCCATTTTGAGAACAATTATCAACAAGATGGTTGTTGTTCACGTTTTCACACTTAAAACCCTAATGACGATAATCGTCGTTCTACACTATGTAGCAGTGTTTGTTGTTTATTTGGCCAATATGAAGGCTTCATTCCTTTCTGGAAGCGGCATGCAGTGCTCAACTAGTGCTCAAATCTGCTTCCGATAGAGTTTGGTCATTTGCTCCAGATATTTTATTTATCGTACACACCGGGTTAAAGAGCCTTATCGCCCATGTGTAGCCGCTGTTCGAAATGATTTGGGGGAGATCAATAATTGTTTTGTAACAATATAACGAGGTAGGAGAAATGCTGTTGGTATGTGGATGGATTACCCGACTCAATTCTATTACATTAGCACGCATCAGCAGCCTCTCTTTTTACAGCTATTAAATGCGGAGTTCTTCGTGGGCCAATCTATGTTGGATTTTTCCGGCTACATTAAGTTTTTTGTTGGCTTGTTTGCACTGGTAAACCCTGTAGGTATTCTACCGGTATTTATCAGTATGACCAGTTATCAGGCGGAGGCTGGACGTAACAAAACCAACCTGACGGCCAACCTATCGGTAGCAATTATTTTGTGGACGTCGCTGTTTTTGGGGGAGGCGATACTGCGCGTGTTTGGTATTTCCATAGATTCGTTCCGTATTGCCGGTGGAATACTGGTAGTCAGTATTGCTATGTCGATGATCAGCGGCAAATTGGGTGAAGACAAACAGAACAAGCAGGAAAAGTCAGAAAGTGCAATTCGTGAAAGCATCGGGGTTGTCCCCTTGGCATTGCCATTGATGGCAGGTCCAGGGGCAATTAGTTCAACCATCGTTTGGAGTTCACGATATCACAGTTGGCCAAACCTGTTAGGTTTTAGCCTTGCGGTTGCCTTGTTCGCCTTTTGTTGTTGGCTTTTGTTTAGGGCCGCTCCGTTATTGGTACGCCTACTTGGTCAGACTGGTATCAACGTTATTACGCGAATCATGGGATTATTGCTAATGGCATTGGGCATCGAGTTTATTGTCACAGGCATCAAGGCCATATTCCCCGGATTATTATAACCACAACTATGATGCGGAACGCCGATAGGCTTTTGTACCTGTCATCATGCAAGCTCTAACGGTGTTGTCACCTCAGTCACTTATCCGAGTAAGCTCTTTGGGGTTCGTAAACCCCAAAGAGCTGTTAAAAAATAGCTGGGCCATGCATTGAAGGAGGAAGCTATATAACCCTGCTAATGCCTTACTCTTCCCGTTTCTTGCCCTAAAAACCTAATAGATGCTGAAAATTTGTCCACTGTATCCTGGGGGGGTTGTTTCATATCATTGCAGATGATATTAGAGTGCAATCCATAATAAGAAAGTGTTTATTCTTTGAATTGTGCATATTGTAAACTAAGTATCTATTTTAGGTGGTTTTACGTGCCAATCTACGCTATGCCGGCACGAAATTTACTTTAGTTTTAACATTATTGTTCTAATTTCCATCGACAATTGTAGAGGCATTTTGCTGGTGGTGAAGTAGGCAAAAGTGAAATGCTCCGCAATTTCATCAAAAGTAACGAAGTGAATGACCGGTGCCCAGCTATGGCGGGTAATGCAGAGCCAGGCACGACGGTATCGTTCCACGGCACTTAAACCACAACAGCACCTGATTAATGGGCAACGCAGATCCCTCGTCGGATCTGTGATAATAAAAATGGGAGGTTATAAATGATCAACATCACGAAAAAATCACACCTGGCTGCAGGCATTATTGTTGCGTTAGGTGTTATAGCAACTGGAAATGTATTAGCTGCTGATGTACCTGCGGGCGTTCAGTTGGCAGAGAAACAGGAAATTGTTAGAAACAACGGTTCAGAAGTGCAATCTCTTGATCCGCATAAAATAGAAGGTGTACCAGAGAACAATATTACCCGCGATCTGCTTGAAGGGCTGGCGAACAATGATTTGGATGGTTCAATTGTACCGGGTGTTGCCGAACGTTGGGATAACAAAGATTTTAAAGTGTGGACATTCCACCTGCGCAAAGATGCCAAGTGGTCGAACGGTCAGCCGGTAACGGCACAGGATTTTGTTTATAGCTGGCAGCGTATTGTCGATCCTAAAACTGCGTCCCCTTATGCCAGCTACCTGCAGTATGCTCACGTAGAAAACGTTGACGACATTATTGCCGGTAAAAAAGATAAATCCACGCTGGGCGTAAAGGCACTCGACGACCATACCTTCCAGGTCACCCTGACCGAACCGGTGCCTTATCTGGTAGAAATGACCCCGCACTATGCGATGAAGCCTGTGTATAAAGACGTCGTTGAGAAGTTTGGTGAGAAATGGACGCTGCCACAGAATTATGTCAGTAATGGTGCCTATAAGCTGAAAGACTGGGTGGTTAACGAACGCATTGTGCTTGAACGTAACCCGGAGTATTGGGACAACGCGAAAACTATTATTAATAAGGTCACCTTCCTACCAATTTCCTCAGAAGTTACAGACGTGAACCGTTATCGTACTGGCGAAATCGACATGACGTATAACAATTTGCCGATCGAATTGTTCCAGAAGCTTAAAAAAGAGATCCCAGACGAAGTTCATGTTGATCCTTACTTGTGTTCCTACTATTACGAGATCAACAACCAGAAAGCACCATTTACCGATGCTCGCGTGCGTGAAGCGCTCAAGCTGGGGATGGACCGCGATATCATTACCAATAAAGTGAAGAACCAGGGTGACGTGCCAGCTTATGGTTTTACTCCGCCGTATACCGATGGTGCGAAATTAACACCGCCTGAATGGTTCGGTTGGACACAGGAAAAACGCAACGAAGAGGCAAAGAGACTGCTGGCTGAGGCAGGTTATGGCCCAGATAAACCGCTGACCTTTTCGTTGTTATACAACACTTCCGATCTGCACAAAAAATTGGCAATCGCTGCAGCTTCTATTTGGAAGAAAAACCTGGGTGTGGAAGTGAAACTGGTAAATCAGGAGTGGAAGACCTTCCTGGATAGCCGCCATCAGGGCAATTATGACGTTTCTAGAGCTGCTTGGTGTGCCGATTACAACGAGCCGAGCTCCTTCCTGAATATGATGGTTTCAGACAGCAGCAACAACACGCCTCACTATAAAAGCGCTGCTTTCGACCAAATAATGGCTAAGGCCATATCGGCCAAAACCAAAGATGAACGCATAGCACTTTACCAGCAAGCCGAAACCCAATTGGATAAAGATTCTGCTATTGTTCCGATCTATTACTATGTCAATGCTCGTCTGGTGAAACCTTACGTTGGCGGCTACACCGGTAAAGACCCGCTTGATAATGTGTACCAAAAAAACCTGTACATCATCAAGCATTGATGCGGTAAGGGCAGGCAGGCTGCAAAGGCTGCCTGCCCACGTTAAGAACAATAAGCCGTTATCAGGCTGAAGCACAGGGTTAGGGCAATGCTTAAATTTATAATTCGTCGCCTGTTAGAGGCGATCCCGACACTATTTATCCTTATCACCATTTCATTCTTTATGATGCGTCTCGCCCCCGGCAGCCCTTTCACCGGAGAGCGTGCGCTGCCGCCTGAAGTGATGGCTAATATCGAAGCGAAATACCATCTCAACGATCCGATCTGGAAACAGTATGGTCATTATTTGGCGCAACTGTCACAAGGGGATTTTGGCCCTTCGTTTAAATACAAAGATTATACGGTGAATGACTTGGTCGCAGCCTCATTTCCAGTCTCTGCCAAACTGGGTTTTGCCGCTTTCCTCTTGGCGGTGATATTGGGAGTGAGTGCGGGGGTTGTTGCCGCCTTGAATCAGAATACCAAGTGGGACTATACGGTAATGGGGTTTGCCATGACCGGGGTCGTGATCCCCAGCTTTGTGGTGGCGCCGTTATTGGTACTGATTTTTGCTATTACACTGAAATGGTTACCCGGAGGCGGATGGAATGGTGGGGCACCTAAGTTCATTATCCTGCCGATGGTTGCTCTCTCTCTGTCGTATATTGCCAGCATCGCACGTATAACCCGTGGTTCGATGATTGAAGTATTGCACTCCAACTTTATCCGCACTGCGCGAGCGAAAGGGCTGCCGATGCGGCGTATCATTTTTCGCCATGCGCTAAAGCCCGCGATGCTGCCAGTGCTGTCCTATTTAGGCCCCGCCTTTGTTGGGATTATCACCGGTTCGATGGTGATCGAAACTATCTTCGGTTTACCCGGTATTGGGCAATTATTTGTGAACGGTGCATTAAACCGGGACTACTCATTGGTACTGAGCCTGACCATTCTGGTTGGCGGTTTAACCATATTGTTCAACGCGATCGTTGATGTGCTGTATGCCGTGATCGATCCGAAAATCCGTTACTAATTCTGGAGCACGCAAGATGTTGACAAAAAAGAACAGCGAAGCTCTGGAGAATTTCAGTGCCAAACTTGAAGTTGAAGGGCGCAGCCTGTGGCAAGATGCGCGTCGCCGTTTTATGCATAACCGCGCGGCGGTGACCAGCCTATTTGTTTTGGCGCTGATTACCCTGTTTGTGATCTGCGCACCTTGGTTATCGCCTTTTACCTACGATGATACTGATTGGAGCATGATGTCATTCCCGCCGGAATGGGGATCGGCACATTACTTTGGCACCGATTCCTCGGGGCGTGATTTATTGGTGCGAGTGGCCATAGGCGGACGTGTCTCGCTGATGGTTGGTGTGGCGGCAGCGCTGATTGCTGTTGTAGTAGGTACATTATACGGTTCCCTGTCGGGTTATCTGGGTGGTAAAACGGACTCTGTCATGATGCGTTTACTGGAGGTCCTCAATTCCTTCCCATTTATGTTCTTTGTGATCCTGCTGGTGACCTTCTTCGGGCAAAATATTCTGCTGATCTTTGTGGCGATAGGCATGGTTTCCTGGTTGGACATGGCGCGTATTGTGCGCGGTCAGACGTTGAGTCTGAAGCGCAAAGAGTTTATCGAAGCCGCTTTGGTGTGCGGTGTATCGACTCGCAGTATCGTGCTGCGTCACATTGTGCCAAACGTGTTGGGTGTGGTGGTCGTTTACGCATCACTTTTGGTACCCAGCATGATCCTGTTTGAATCCTTCCTGAGTTTTCTGGGATTAGGAACACAAGAACCACTGAGCAGTTGGGGGGCCTTATTAAGCGATGGAGCCAACTCGATGGAAGTTTCACCGTGGTTGCTGCTGTTTCCAGTGGGTTTCCTGGTTGTCACTCTTTTTTGTTTCAACTTTATCGGCGATGGTTTACGTGACGCCCTCGACCCGAAAGATCGCTAAGGAGTGCAATCATGAACATTATTGACAAGCAAGTATGGCAAACAGAATGTGATGCTGGAACGCCATTGCTGCTGGACGTAAAAGACCTGCGTGTAACTTTTTCCACACCCGATGGCGATGTTACGGCAGTAAATGACCTGAACTTCGATCTACGTGCAGGAGAAACCCTGGGTATTGTTGGGGAGTCTGGTTCGGGGAAATCACAGACTGCTTTTGCACTGATGGGATTGCTGGCCAGCAATGGTCGTATTGCTGGCTCGGCAAAGTTTCATGGTCGAGAAATCCTTAACTTGCCGGAAAATGAGCTCAATAAGCTACGGGCCGAAGAAATATCTATGATATTTCAAGATCCAATGACGTCGCTGAACCCCTATATGCGCGTGGGGGAACAACTGATGGAAGTACTGATGCTGCATAAAAAAATGAGCAAAAGCGCAGCGTTTGAAGAGTCTGTACGCATGTTGGATGCTGTAAAAATGCCAGAGGCGCGTAAACGCATGCGTATGTTTCCGCATGAGTTTTCAGGGGGAATGCGTCAGCGGGTGATGATTGCAATGGCACTGTTATGCCGACCGAAACTTCTGATTGCTGATGAACCGACCACTGCGCTGGATGTTACCGTACAGGCGCAAATCATGACACTATTGAACGAACTCAAACGTGAGTTTAATACGGCAATCATTATGATTACCCATGATTTAGGCGTTGTAGCCGGGATTTGTAACAAGGTACTGGTCATGTATGCCGGACGCACCATGGAATATGGCAGCGCCCGTGATGTGTTCTACCACCCGAGTCACCCGTACTCTATCGGCCTGCTTAATGCCGTGCCTCGTCTAGATGCTGAAGGTGAAACGTTAATGACCATTCCTGGTAACCCACCAAATTTACTGCGTTTACCAAAGGGATGCCCGTTCCAACCGCGTTGCCCTTATGCGATGGAACAGTGCTTGAGTACTCCGCCTTTGGAGCAGTTTGGTGAAGGGCGCCTTCGTGCCTGCTTTAAGCCGGAGGAGGCCCTGGTATGACTGCAACCGATAAAAGAGCGTTACTTGAAGTCGTAGACCTGAAGGTTCATTTCGACATTCATGATGATAAGCAGTGGTTTTGGCAGGCACCAAAGACGTTAAAGGCTGTTGATGGGGTTACATTACGCCTGTTTGAGGGGGAAACGCTCGGTGTCGTTGGCGAGTCTGGCTGCGGAAAGTCCACCTTCGCTCGCGCCATTATTGGTCTGGTGAAGGCGACCAGCGGTAGCGTTACCTGGTTGGGTAAAGATTTACTGGGAATGAATGAAGCGGATTGGCGTAAAACCCGCTGTGACATTCAGATGATTTTTCAGGATCCGTTGGCTTCACTTAATCCACGTATGACGATTGGCGATATCATTGCCGAACCGTTACGTACCTATAATCCTAAAATGCCACGCCAGGAAGTGAAGGACAAAGTTAAGACGATGATGATGAAAGTTGGTTTATTACCAAATTTGATCAACCGTTATCCGCACGAGTTTTCAGGTGGACAGTGTCAGCGAATTGGTATTGCTCGGGCCTTGATACTGGAACCTAAACTGGTGATCTGCGATGAGCCTGTTTCTGCACTGGATGTTTCCATTCAGGCGCAAGTGGTGAATTTGTTGCAGCAACTACAGCGAGAAATGGGACTGTCATTGATCTTTATTGCCCACGATCTGGCGGTAGTGAAGCATATTTCCGATCGTGTGCTGGTGATGTACCTAGGCCACGCAGTGGAACTGGGAACCTATGACGAGGTTTACCACAACCCGCAACATCCTTATACCAAGGCGTTGATGTCTGCTGTGCCGATCCCTGACCCGGATAAACAAAAGCAAAAACAGATCCAACTGCTGGAGGGAGAGTTGCCATCGCCAATTAATCCACCTTCCGGTTGCGTATTCCGCACCCGCTGTCCGATTGCTGGGCCGGAGTGTGCAAAAACACGCCCGTTACTGGAAGGTAGTTTTCGCCATGCGGTGTCTTGTTTGAAGGTCGACCCGTTATGATTGTCTGATTCTAAATGAAGAATAGTTAATCGAACTGCACCTTGAAAGTTGGAATTCCAACCAGTAAAAGTGCAGTTTTATTTTTGACGTGGTTATTCTTTCCATAGAATGTGACAGAGTTTATGATCTTTTTCGCGGCAAATCAGCACGCGTGCAAACACATCGTTAATTGGCTCACCATCGCTGTCCGCAAGACCAATCACAACTTCAGCGAAAAAGTCTGGGTTCAGATCGTAATCCACATGCTCAAGCCAATCTTCAGCGGGATCGTAAAGCTCAGCACCTCCGCGTTCTTCAAACTGCAAATTGAACAGCAGAATATCTGCCGGATCAAGGTTGTCGCCTGCCAGCTCAAGGAATATATCGTAAGCTTGCTCAAGCGTTTCATCGTCAGTAAGGCGATTGTTCAAGTCCATAGAAAATCCTGGTCACAAATAATTTGGCATTATTAAACCATGCTCGTTATCGCTTTTACAGCAGTGGGCTGAAAAAGTAGAAAATACGTTCCAGAATACGATGCCAAAATGGGCGTTCAGCCCATTGTTTGCCATCTAAAAGTTGTGAACGGGCGATATAGTCATCTTGTACGCAAGCCAGTTCGCTGCCAAATCCGTCGTCGTCCATAACCAACGTGATTTCAAAGTTTAACCATAGGCTACGCATGTCCAGATTAACCGTCCCAACAAGGCTAAGTTGACCATCGACCAATACACTCTTGGTGTGCAGTAACCCACCTTTAAACTGATAAATTTTCACGCCTGCGTCTAGTAATTCTGAAAAGAACGAATGGCTGGCCCAGCGAACCATCATGGAATCGTTGTCATGCGGTACGATAAGACTGACGTCTACGCCTCGTAATGCCGCAGTGCAGATAGCGTGCAACAGATCGTCACTGGGAACGAAATAAGGGGTTGTCATAATCAACTGTTCACGAGCGGAATAAACCGCCGTCAGCAGTGCTTGATGGATCATCTCATCAGGAAACCCTGGACCAGAGGCTATCACCTGAATGGTATGACCGCTTTCCTGTTCGAACGGCATGATGTTGACATCAGGGGGAGGGGGTAAGATACGCCTCCCTGTTTCGATCTCCCAATCGCAGGCGTACACAATACCCATGCTTGTTGCAATGGGGCCTTCCATCCGAGCCATCAAATCAATCCACTGGCCAACACCTGCATCCTGCTTAAAGTAACGTGGATCGACCATATTCATACTGCCGGTATAGGCGATGTAGTTATCGATCAGCACCATTTTGCGATGTTGTCGCAAATCCATTCTGCGAAGGAACACGCGGAAAAGGCTAACCTTAAGCGCCTCAACGACCTCTATACCGGCATTGCGCATCATTGCAGGGTAAGGACTACGGAAAAATTGCACACTACCTGCGGAATCTAACAGCAAACGGCAATGCACGCCACGTCGTGATGCGGCCATCAAGGACTCTGCTACCAGGTTGGCCTGTCCTCCTGGTTGCCAAATATAGAACACCATTTCAATATTATTACGCGCCAGTCCGATATCGCGGATCAGCGCATCAAATATCTCATCAGTTGTAGTCAGCAACTGCAACTGGTTACCTTTGACCCCATCAATGCCTTGCCGACGATGGCAAAGTTCGAATAATGGGCGCGCAACTTCACTGTAGTCCGTTGCAAATATTCGATTACTTTCTTTGAGCTCATTCAACCACCGGGCTGTGGAAGGCCACATCGCCTTGGCTCGTTCAGCACGGCGTTTTCCTAAGTGTAATTCACCGAAGGATAAATAGGCTACGATACCGACTAATGGCAGAATGTAGATAACTAGCAGCCAAACCATCGCTGAAGGAACTGCACGTCGCTTCATAAGGATACGCAGTGTCACTCCCGCGATCACCAGCCAGTAACCGAATACCAAGAGCCAACTCATTACAGTATAAAATGTTGTCAT
This sequence comes from Serratia sp. UGAL515B_01, assembly GCF_033095805.1. Lineage (NCBI taxonomy): Bacteria > Pseudomonadati > Pseudomonadota > Gammaproteobacteria > Enterobacterales > Yersiniaceae > Serratia > Serratia sp. UGAL515B_01. The sequence goes on from NZ_CP109901.1 coordinate 1,769,734, forward strand.
AAAGGCGAAAAATTCCACTCGCAAGCTACCAATATTGAGTGTACGCACAGAACAACAAAGGTGAAACCTTTTCTCTGTCGTTAAGTTGTATAAAAGTGATTGACTAAAGGCACTTGATGAAAATGAATGCATCAACTTTCAGTTGATGGGGTGAAAGTATTTTAAGCTCGGTTGTCAGTCTGCTTTAACACTGGCTTTTAGAGCAAAGTCCTGACCTTAGGACCAGGACTTTATCAACAATCTAAGGTGTTCAAAGGAACCTTGCTAAGCAGGGTAGATTAGAATCGATAACCTGCACCGAACATGAATACGAACGGATCCAGGCGTGTGTCTATACTTTGACTTGGCGCACCAGCAACATCGAAACGAACTTTGGTTTCAATGTTCATCCACCATACAGACATGTTCAACATCCAATGCTCATCAAGGTTATAATCTAGACCAGCCTGCCCGGCAACACCCCATGAGTCTTTCACGTCAAGATTGCTTAGACCTGCGCTCTTGCCGTAATCGTTAAATTCCTGTTTGAAGAATGTGGTGTAGTTGACACCGACACCCAGATAAGGTCGCAACTTGTCCTGCTTGTCCCCGAAATAATATTGTGCCATTAGCGTGGGTGGTAGTTGACGAACTGTAGCAAGAGTTCCGTCGACAGCGGCGCCGTTCAGGGAAACTTTATGGCGGAATGGTGTAGCAGCCAATAATTCAACACCGATATTGTCTGTTACCATATAACCGAAAGTTAGGCCCAACTGGGTATCGTTATTTGCGTTGAACGATCCTTGTCCTAGTACATTATCTGAACTTGCATTAGGACGAACTGTCGCAGTACCAGCCCGAAACAAGATAGAGCTCGTGAGCATTTTGGTTTGCCGCCTTTATCTGTATCTTCTTCTTCGCTCTTAACGTGGACAGACAAAATAATGGCTCAAGATATCAGCGCTATGTAACGCATGGGGTGCCACAGTGGGGCGGAACAGGGTACAATCCCCCACTGATTTATCTTTGTTCTCGATGCCAAGGAGTCTCCATGCCTATCACGGCCAACACGTTGTACCGTGACAGTTTTAATTTTTTTCGTAATCAGGCTGCCAGTATCTTGTTGTTGGCACTGCTGACATCATTTATTTCTGTACTGCTCAATCAGGCTTTCAGTCCGGATATTGAACAGCTTAAGATCCTGAGTGCGACAGAGAGTGATTTAACCTCAACCGCCGGTATGGGGATTCAGGAAATCATTCAGCAAATGACACCAGAACAGCAGGTAGTTTTGCTTAAGGTGTCAGCTGCAGCGACCTTTTCTGCGTTAGTTGGCAACCTGCTATTGGTCGGTGGAATGTTGACGCTAATTCGCCTAGTTTCTGAAGGCCAGCGTACCAGTGCGTTGCGCGCTATTGGTATTTCTGCGCCACAATTGCCACGTTTGCTATTGTTGTTGTTTATCTGCACATTGCTGATTCAACTTGGGCTGACGCTGTTCATCATACCTGGTGTGATCTTGGCAATCTCGTTTTCATTGGCTCCTGTGGTATGTGTTGCAGATAAAAAAGGCGTATTCGCTTCACTCAGATTGAGTTGCAAGCTGGCTTTTGCTAATGCCAAAGTCATCATTCCGGCAATGATGCTCTGGCTGGCTGCCAAACTGCTGATACTGTTTATGGTCAGCCATTTGTCTGTTTTGACCCCTAACGTTGCCAGCGTGGCTCTAACCGCACTGAGCAATCTGGTTTCTGCGATACTACTGATTTATCTGTATCGTCTTTATATGTTATTACGCAATTAAGTTAGAGTTGAATGCAGGGCACACTACGGTGTGCCTTTTTTGTTTCCTAGATGGTAAGGCCTAACTGAGAGAGCGGGCATCAGAATAAGCTCCTGGTTATACTCATTTTGTGAAGCCTAGCCAGCAGGGTAGTGAAGTTCGTTGTTTCACGCTCTACCAAACGTAACTTTACGTGACGGTGTAACAAACAGGGCTCAATTCATCAACTGCATGCCGAAGCGTTAGGCCATGTTGCTCTTAACAGCCTCATCTATGAACATCTAGGCTGTGCCCCCCCTTAACTGTACGCGAGCATTGCACTTTTCTGCGGTACACAGAACACGCCAAATCCGGTATAGTCTGCTGATAAACTTATTATGGATTGATTTATGAAGCAGTTTCTTGATTTTTTACCACTGATTGTCTTTTTTGCTTTTTATAAACTCTATGATATCTATGTCGCCTCTGGGGCACTAATTGTAGCCACCGCCCTGGCTTTGATATTTACCTGGCTGAGATATCGTAAGGTAGAGAAGATGACGCTGATCACCTTCGCGATGGTAGCCATTTTCGGCACGCTAACCCTGGTTTTCCATAATGACTTGTTTATAAAGTGGAAAGTCACCGTGATTTACGTTCTGTTTGCTTTGGCACTACTCATCAGCCAACTGGTGCTGAAAAAGCCGCTGATTCAACGTATGTTGGGTAAAGAGCTGACGCTCCCTGATAATGTGTGGGGAAATCTCAATATGGCATGGGCTATTTTCTTTTTAGCCTGTGGTTTAGCCAATATCTATGTGGCGTTTTGGCTGCCACAAAGTGTCTGGGTGAATTTTAAAGTCTTTGGCCTCACGGCACTGATGCTGGTCTTTACCCTGCTCAGTGGTATTTATATTTATCGCCATATGCAGGAAGAACAGAAGAAATAATAGGCTATAGAGGTTGTGTCCCTGAACGGTATGTGAGTGCAGCTGGTGGCTATTTGAGTACGAGTACCGTGGGCATATGATTTGATAATTTTTGATAAGCAGATGTAATGACAGAACAACTCTCTTTGCCCGGTGGTGAACTGGTGCTGCGAACGCTGGCAATGCCAGCAGATACCAATGCTAATGGTGATATTTTCGGCGGTTGGTTAATGTCGCAAATGGATATTGGTGGAGCGATTCTTGCCAAAGAAATTGCGGAAGGCCGCGTAGTGACCGTGCGGGTAGATGGGATCACTTTCCTGAAGCCGGTCGCTGTTGGTGATGTCGTCTGTTGTTATGCCAACTGTATACGAACCGGGCGGACTTCTATTACCGTTAATATTGAAGTTTGGGTAAAGAAGGTTTCCTCTGCTCCAATAGGTCAACGGTACCGTGCGACTGAAGCTGTCTTCACCTATGTTGCGGTGAATGAAGTTGGCAGCCCACGCGCTTTGCCAGAAGGTAAAACCAACTTCAACGCCAACCCTCAAAAGTGAATCGCCGAGTGAAAGAAGGTCGCTTGAACGACCTTCTTTTGTCTTTATTCGCTATCAGTTTAAGTCTGTAGAGCCATCTATTTTGAAAACGATTGTTTTCGTCAGATTCTGTGCTGGCTTTGCTTCATATCGCCATTTACGCATTGCCTGCTTCACTTCACGTTCAAACATGTTACTCGGTTCTGCTGACAAGATACGGAGGTTAGTTATTCGTCCATCGCTGTCAATATCGTATAGTACCTTAACCTTCCCTTCAATTTGCAATGCCCGAGCACGTGGAGGATATATAGGTTTAGAAAGACTCAGTACCTTCGGTTCCACTTTCAGGGAGTTTCCTGGAGCTGGGGCTGAGGGAGCCTGTTTGACCGGCGCTTTATCGATTGGCTTAGCCTCCGATTGATTCTGGGACTCGGAAGGTTCTTCTGTGTTAGTTTTTTTTATTTCACGTTGAACAGTTTTCTCAACTTTTGGTTTTTTGGGTTTGGGCTTTGGTTTCTCAGGTACAGGTTTTGGGAGCGCTACAGGTATCGGCACTGGTGGCTCAGGAATTGGCTCCGGTTCTGCTTCCTCTTGTGGCTGTGGCTCTGCAGCAGTGGGAGGCGGAGGTTCAGCCAGAGCAGCCATGTTGACCATCATGACGCTGACAGGAGCATCTTCCTGTTTAGGCAGTGTTATCACTTCTTTGGCAGAGGCATAAAGCAAAGCTGCCACCAAAGCGCTATGTAAGCCAACGGAAAACACAATTGGCACGGAAATACGGCGAATAGGGAACATCTTTTTTAGCAGCATAATGGTTCGTTTCCTCTGGTTTGCCAATTCTAAATGCAAATAGCAATCATATTCAATAAGGAAAAGAGAACTCTTGCTTTTATGGGCACTGATTGACGTTATTGAGCGTAAAAGGCCGTATTCTTTAATTAACCGTGCATAAATACTTCTAGTCGATTTGATTCATAACCAAGCTGGATTGGCAACAATTGTTGCAATACAACAGTGTTCCTTTACATGGCGTTTTAGGCTACTTTGTTACCGCTATTTTATAAACATGATTTTAAAGGTGAAATATGCTTTATCTGATCTATGCTCAAGACCGGCCCAATACGCTGGAACAACGTTTGGCAGTTCGTCCCGCTCATCTGGCTCGTCTGCAAGCATTACGTGACGAAGGCCGACTTGTTGCCGCTGGCCCTAACCCAGCAGTTGACAGTAATGATCCAGGCCAAGCTGGATTCACCGGATCTACCGTGATTGCCGAATTTGCCTCATTGGAAGAGGCGCAATTATGGGCAGCACATGACCCTTATGTCGATGCTGGCGTGTATGGAGAAGTCACGGTAAAACCCTTCAAGCGGGTGTTTTAGGGTAAGTGAGGGATGAGGCTGCGTTAAGCTTCGAACGCTAAGCGAGAGATGTTGATCTCACCATTCGTCAGTGTACTTGAACAGGGGGGAAGTGCTCGCCCCCCGCACCTCGTCTTTCACCAAGTCAGGCGTTTGCTAACACAAATTCTAATGCGGCAATGAGTTTATCCATTCCAGCTTCTACTTTGCTGCGTGGGCAACCGATGTTTAGCCGCAGGAAGCCACGGCCTTCTTCGCCGTAGGTGAAGCCGGGCATGATGGCCACTTTCTCACGATCTATCAACACTTGTTGTAACTGGTGATCGTCAATCCCTAGCGGTCTTAAATCAATCCAGGCCAGGTAAGTTGCTTGTGGCGGTTGCCAGTTCAGTTGAGGGAAAGACTGATGTAATCGTTCAGCGACGTAAGCCAGATTTTGTTGCAGATATTCACGTAAAGCATCTAGCCATGGTTCGCCATGACGATAAGCGGCAATATGAGCGGCGACTGCCATTACCGCAGGGGAGGAGAGCCCGTCGCGGTTTTTTAATGCCAAGGTATAACTTTCCCGTGCATGCTTATCGCTGATCAAACCGTAGGCACCGGTGAGAGCGGGAATATTGAACGTCTTAGAACCCGAGGTCAGCAGTGCCCAAGATGTTGTTGCTACCTGACTCCAAGGAATATGTTGATGTTTCCCCCAAACCATGTCCATGTGGATTTCATCGCTGATCACTTTCACATCGTGGCGTTCACAAAGTTCAGCCATTTGTTGAAGCTCTTCTTGGCGCCATACTTTGCCCGTCGGATTTTGTGGGCTACAAAGCAACAGGATCTTGGTCTGTGGCCGGGCCAGTAAAGCCTCCAGATGGGCCATATCGCAATGCCAGTCGTTATCCACTTTATTCAGGGGACAAGTAAGCAGTTGACGCTGATTCCCAAGAACCACCTTATAGAAAGCGTCATAGGCTGGGGTGTGGGTGACGATATACTCACCTGGCTCAGACCAGATACGGATCATCTGTGCCACCATGTAAATCACTGACGGGCCATATACTGCAAGCGAAGTGTCGACAGACGTATTAAATCGCTGATGATACCAATGTCTCACTGCGCCAAGAAAGTCTTCGTGTTGCCAGCGGCTATAACCCAATACGCCGTGCTGTAGGCGTTGCTGCAAAACGTCCAGTATGCAGGGAGCGGTGGAGAAATCCATATCAGAGATAGTAAAAGGCAGCAGGTCGGCACTGCCAAATCGGTCGGCAATGTAGTCCCATTGTGTACACCAGGTACCATGGCGGTCGACTGGAGTAGAAAAATCAAACATGAGTAACTCCGCATAGGGGCGCAGCAGTCTGCGCCCGAGAGAAAAATTATGCTGTGGCAATCAACGAATCTAGTTCATCTTTTACCGACTGTACCTGAGGGCCGATCACCACCTGCAGGTTATGTTCGTTAAGACGGATAATACCGATAGCACGGTTGGCTTTTAGTGCTGCGTCATCCACTTTGTTGATGTCGTTGACAGACATGCGCAGGCGAGTAATACAGTTATCTAATGAAACAATATTTTCTTTGCCTCCTAGCGCAGCAAGGATAGCGGGCACGTTGTAGCCTGATTTTCCCACCGAGCCAATCGGGGCAGTTTGTGTTGCCACCGCTTCATTCTCACGGCCTGGCGTCTTGATGTTAAAATGCTGGATGGAAAAGCGGAAAATTGCATAGTAAACCGCGAACCAAATTGCCGCGACTACGGGTACTAGGTACCACTTGGTTGCCGTACCGTGCAGGATACCGAATACCACGAAATCGATGATGTTGCCGTCAGTATTGCCGATCGTGACCCCCAATAGGGCCATGACAGTGAAGCCTAGGCCGGTAAGGATGGCATGGATCAGGTATAAAAATGGGGCAACAAATAGGAACAGGAATTCAATAGGTTCAGTCGTACCACCAACAACGCAAGCAACGACACCAGAAATCAGCAACCCCTTAATTTTATGACGATTCTCTGGTTTTGCGCAGTGGTACATGGCCAGTGCAGCACCGGGTAGACCACCAAGGAAGGAGGGCATTTTACCCTGTGACAGGAAGCGTGTTGCGCTTTCAGCAAAGCCGTGAGTCGTTGGGCAAGAGAGTTGGGCCTGAAAAATTGTCAGTGCACCGCTGACTTCACGGCCACAAACGTCGAGTGTGCCGCCTGCTTCGGTAAAACGAATGAGGGCGACCAGAATGTGGTGCAGACCGAATGGCAACAGCAAACGCTCACCGGAACCAAAGATCATTGGCCCAAATATACCTGCACCGTTTATCATACGGCCCAGACCGTTGATACCGGCAGCAAACCATGGCCAGATCAACGGGATAAGCAGACCACACAGCCCAAGAACTACCGTAGTGACGATAGGGACAAAGCGGGTACCGCCAAAGAAAGCCAATGCATCTGGCAGACGGATAGTGTTGAAACGTTCATGCAGTAGGTAAACGATAATACCTACGATCACTGCGCCAAGTATCCCCGTATCAATCGATTGAATTCCGAGAATGTTCTGTATGTTGTTGGCTTTCAGTACCAGCGCGTCGGTGGTTGGAAGTATACCAGCGGTTGTCAGATAGAAGTTGGTTGCCAGGTTAAGTACGGCAAAACCCACAAAACCCGAAAAAGCGGCCACGCCTTTGTTGTCACGCGCCATACCTAATGGGATGGCGATAGCGAACATCACCGGCAGAAAGCTGAAGGCAAAAGAACCGATTTTACTCATCCAGGTGAAAAGCAACTGAAATGCGGGATGGCCGATAAACGGTAGCAGAGTAATAACATCCCGACTACTCAGTGAACTGCCGATCCCCAGCATGATCCCGCAGAATGAAAGCAGTGCGACAGGCAACATGAATGTTTTGCCTAAGCTTTGGAAAAACTCCCAAAGCGTGATTTTTTGTTTTTTAGCAGCTGGCATAACTGACGACTCCTGGCGAAAAAGCTTGCAATGTTTTTGGCATCTGATTTAGGTAAAAACAAGATAAAACGTTTTACCAAGCAAAAATGAGCCATCAATCACAATTTAGAATCACGCTTTGCAGCGACAATACAAAGGCAGGTAAAACGTTTTACTCTACAAGGCATTCGATATGTGCCATCGGGACGTTGCTTTACAGAGGTTATGACGATTAAAAAAATCACTATTACTGATGTTGCGCAATTGGCAGGCGTATCCGTGACCACCGTTTCTTTGGTTTTGAGCGGTAAAGGTCGCATTTCTCACTCCACCATGACGCGTGTAAATCATGCGATTGAACAACTCGGCTATGTTCGCAATCGCCAGGCAGCAACGTTGCGTGGAGGAGAATCCGGCGTCATCGGTCTTATATTGCGTGATATTTGCGAACCTTTTTATGCTGAAATGACTGCTGGTCTCAGTGAGATACTGGAAACCCACGGTAAAGTGTTGTTCCTTACCCAGAGTGGACGCGATGGCAAAGGACTTATGCGCTGTTTTGATACGTTATTGGAGCACGGTGTTGACGGTATGGTACTTGCCAGTGGTGTACGTTCTGTGCCCCATCTGAAAGAGAAAGCCGCAGAGCAGGGAGTTCCGCTTGTGTGTGCCGCACGTTCGAGCGGATTAGAGGGGGTGGATGTTGTTCGCCCAGATAATATGCAGGCAGCGAAAATGGCTACCGAATTACTTATTAAACGGGGACACAGTCAGATCGCTTACCTAGGCGGATACAGTGACTCTCTGACTCGTGCGGAAAGATTAGGGGGATTCTGTGCCACGCTGGTGCAATATGGGCTGCCGTTCCGTTCTGAATGGATCGTTGAATGTGATTGCCATCAGAAAACTTCCGCAGAAGCTGCAGAAAATCTATTAAGGCAGCACCCAAATATCAGCGCACTTATGTGCCATAAAGCCTCTGTCGCTTTGGGGGCCTACTTTGGTATCGTACGCAGCGGGCGCAGCATTGGTTCTGAAGGAATGGATAGTTTTTATGGTCAACAGGTCGCGCTGATAGGTTTTGGCGATGTACCTGAGGCCGAATTGACAGAACCTCCGTTGACCTTTATTTCCAGTTCTGCTCGCGACGTTGGCCGTAGTGCGGCTTCCAGGCTGTTGCAGCGTATCGGCGATGATACACTATCGCCGCAGAATGTAATCTTGCCACCGACTCTTATCAAGAGGGGATCTGCATGAGCATTTCATGGAGCATGCAAGAGACCAGGTGTTTTTAACACCAGCCCCTGTAATATCTCCTGGATGCTGATCTTTATGCCATAGGTAAAGTGGACGACGGTTCAATGCCCATTGAAACTTTCCATCTTTACGTTCAATTTTTCCTAAACCTGGGGATCTTGAGCTCTCACCTGTGACCAACAGTGGAAGCCAAGCTTTGGCACACTCGTCATAGCAGCTAGATTGACCTTCCTTGTCGCTATCAAAGTGGTAAAGCGTCATACCTTGGCTATTGGTGTAAACTTGGCCTAATGACGTCTCTTTTATTGAGATATCAGAAGCAAAGGCTGAAAATGCCATGAAGCCGATAAGTACTGGAATAAAAAGAACTCTCATCATTATTTACTTCTTTGAGTGTTTAATTTCTCTGATAGAGACGTTTGATGCGCGGTTCTGGATGCACTCAAAGAAAAATATTTTTATCACTTACTGGAATTGCATTTTTTGGTAAGGGGTTATTGAGCATCTAAGGTATGTAGTCTAGAGGTCACAAACTAACGACAGAATGAATGACAGTCTGAGATTGTGAGTCGTTTGTGGATTTGTAGATAGCGTGGTGGGAGGACGGCTTGCTGTTGGACATTCTCAATGGTTCGAGAAATACAGAGGCTCATTATTGTTTGAGCCTCTGGGATGTTTTATTGGCCTAAAACTAATTAGCCTGGCTTACCTAGTGAGCAGCGGCTTCATCCGGCTGCTCGGATTTTGGTGCTTCGGCGGGTTGTTCTACTTGTGGAGCTTGATCCGGCTGCTCGGATTTTGGTGCTTCGGCGGGTTGTTCTACTTGTGGAGCTTGATCCGGCTGCTCGGATTTTGGTGCTTCGGCGGGTTGCTCTGCTTGTGGAGCTTGATCCGGCTGCTCGGATTTTGGTGCTTCGGCGGGTTGCTCTGCTTGTGGAGCTTGATCCGGCTGCTCGGATTTTGGTGCTTCGGCGGGTTGCTCTGCTTGTGGAGCTTGATCCGGCTGCTCGGATTTTGGTGTTTCGCCGGGTTGCTCTACTTGTGGAGCTTCATCTGGCTGCTCGGATTTTGGTGTTTCGCCAGAATTTTCTGGTGGTGTAACTTCATCTGGTTGTTCTGATTGCAGGTAGTCATCTCCTTCATCACCTGCTATACCAAACAGCCCAGTGAATGCAGGTAAGGACATTTTCTTACCATTGAGCTCAATCTGATTATCTGCATAATGGAAGCTGTTGCTGATGATATCGTCTTTTAGTGTGATGAGCTGGAGTGCTTGTCCTAATGTAGCCAACTGCTGCAGTTGCATCTGTGCCATTTTTTGTGCATCTGCTTCACTATGCCCTTGCAGTTTTGCTGTTTGCGCCATGGCTTCTGCAGCCATTGATACTGGAATTTTCAGGTTTGCATCAATTTTCTTCACGAAGCGAACGAGTGGTTGTTCAGATGTTTCTGCTGTCGTGCTGGCCTGAGCCGGATCAAGGAAATCAATACTGAGCGTAAACGAACTTTCGCCTTTGCTGTTTTGCCAACTGAGCGGCGCAATACTTAGACTTGGGTTGCCTTTCAGCAGTAGTGGCAAGTTCTTTAACAGCAAGGCTGCTGATTGCTGCTGATAGTCTTCCGGTGACAGCATTTCTCCATGCTGCAACAAGGCCATTGTTTGCTGATTGTAGCGTTCGCTAAACTCTTTCACTCCTTTGTCATCTAGATTGTTGATCTTCAGCAGCAGTTTACCAGAGCCAAAATTGTTCCCCTGAATCTTAATGGCATCTAGCGCGTAATTGATTTGCCCATCCAGTTTGCTGTCCTGCTCATCGAATTGGGTAGCCAGCTTTATGCCTTCCATCGACAAGGTTTCTTTTCCATCGATACTGACATTCAACTGCTTAAGGTTAACAGCTTGCTCGCCTAGGCTCAGATTGAACTGATTCTGATGTGTATTGCCTGTTAGCATCAGCCCTTGGAGTCTTATCTGGCCGATCTGACCGAACTGATTTGGTGCACTGATGATGGTGCTGTCGTTGGTGACATCTAGTACGGTTGTTTTCATATCACGGCCAACGTCGGCATTAATTTTAGCGCCGCTGAACCTCAGTGAGTTTTTGTCTCCCCTGAACTCAACCGGGATTACATCAATCGTTGTTGCAGTGTCACCGCTGAAGGCAATGCGTGTTTCAGCAGAAAACAGCGATTGTCCTTTGGTTATTTCAAACAGTGTTTTGAGTCTTGGCGTGTTTTCCAGTTTAGAATGAACCGAGGCCAAGCTCGGGAGTAGATAGAGTTTTTTTAACTGGGCTACAGGAAATGGGCCATGACTGATCGTTTCAAGAAAAGCGATTTCTTCACCTGGTTTCAACTGGGCGTTATCCGTTGGGACGGAGTCATCAGCGCGTAAAACATAACGAGCCTGGCTACTGAACAGCCCTCGCTGGTAGTTTTCAAAACTTAGTTTTATCCCAGCGTTTGGCAGGTAAGACTTCAGTTCGCTGTTTGCGATTTCGACCATTTCCCCCATCCGCTGCTCTATCAACTTGCCGGTGTACCAGGAAGCTCCGGTCCATGCAGCACCGAGAACAACAATGATGCTGGCAGCGACTAACGATTTTTTCATAGTTCTGTTCATCCTTTTTTAAGCCATCTAGATAAATAAGATGGATGGGCAAGTTGTGACTGTAAAAAAGCCCGTAGGCGTTTTATTGTGGCGGTAACCGGTAAACTTTGGCAACTTATTTGCCAAAGTTTACCGGGAGTTAAGACAAATTATTATAAACGCGGGCAATACGACCACTGCCAGTCACGTTAACTGGGGACTCAAAGGCAGCAATAAAGCAGGATTCACCGGGTGTTAGCGTTACCTGTTGGCCCAGTTTTTCCAGGGTAGCAGCACCGTCTACGCAGAACACGATAGCGGCACTATTCTGGTTGAGTGGCTGAGTCGTAGCGGAAAGATCGTGTAAGGAGAAAGCGAAATCATCAACGGGAATAGGGAAGAACAACTCATTGCCACGTTTTTCTGGCTGAGTCAGTAAGCCTGACGCGGGTTGCGGGCGAAACTGCAGATTGGCAAGCAACTCAGGAATATCAATGAATTTTGGCGTTAAGCCAGCACGCAATACGTTATCCGAGTTAGCCATCACTTCAAGCGCTACGCCATTCAAGTAAGCATGCGGTGTTTCGGCATACAAGAACATGGCTTCACCGGGAGCCAGTTTGACAACATTAAGTAACAGAGGAGAGAACAATCCGTTATCGTCGGGATAAAAACGGGCGATAAAACGAATCGTCTCCCACGGCTCTCCATGTTGATTGTTTAACGCGGCTTTTAAAACACCAAGGGCTCGGGTCTTCTGCTCGCCGCTCATGCCCAGCAGACTGGCAAATAGGGTCGCTAGGTGGGCGGTATCGGGTTGTTGGAGAAAAGTAGCGATATCATGATGTGCACCTGAAATAGGCTGCAGCAAAGAAACGATATCTGAAAGCTCGCGGAAGCCATTCATAGCCAGAAAAGGCGTCAAGGCAAAAACCAGCTCCGGTTTATGATTGGGATCTTTATAGTTGCGTTCAGCGGCATCCAGAGGAATACCTGCGACATTCTCTTTGGCAAAACCTGACTCGGCGGCGGTTTTACTTGGGTGAACTTGAATGGATAGTGGTTGTTCCGCACACAGTACTTTAAACAGGAAAGGTAATTCACCAAAACGCTGTGCTACATTGGCACCCAGCTGTTTTGGTTGGTCTGTATCAATCATGTCACGCAGTGATTGCAGATTTCCTGCGGCATCCTCAACTTGTGAACTGCTTTTAGGGTGTGCCCCCATCCACAACTCCGCCATAGGCTTACCTGCTGGATTGGCAATGTCATAAAGTCGGGTTAACGCATCAAAACTGCCCCATGCGTAATTTTGTATGGTATTGACCATTTTTTGCATGATTAATGTCCTGCTTACTCGAGAAAATTGCGCTAAGTAAACAATGCGAGGCAAGCACATGCAAGTCGCGATGTCTAAAAATGCGCATAATTCAGAGTGGTAATGCGAATAATTACTATCTCACTATACTAAGGGCTTACCAACGGGTTTTTGCTCATTGGTATTTCTTCACTTTCAGTGATTGTGCAAAGGAGGTTGTGATGGCAGGTATTCGTATTGAAAAAGACTCAATGGGTCCCATTGAAGTTCCTAGCAATCGGCTTTGGGGCGCGCAAACGCAACGTTCGTTAGAACACTTCCATATTTCTTCAGAGAAAATGCCCAGCACACTGATCCATGCGTTGGCGTTAACCAAGCGTGCGGCTGCCAGTGTCAATATGGACTTGGGATTACTGCCTGCCGAACGTGGGAGCGCTATTATTCAGGCAGCAGATGAAGTGTTGGCAGATAAACACTCTGGGGAGTTTCCTCTGTCTATTTGGCAAACTGGTTCTGGTACTCAGACCAATATGAATATGAATGAGGTATTGGCAAACCGCGCTAGCGAATTATTGGGTGGTGTGCGAGGGGAGGGGCGGAAAATACATCCTAATGATGATGTCAACAAAAGCCAAAGCTCGAACGACGTTTTCCCCACTGCGATGCATGTTGCAGCTGTGATCGCTGTGCGTGAACATCTGATCCCTGAACTGAAGAATTTGCATAGCACAATGAATGCTAAGGCTGAAGCTTTCCACGATGTTGTCAAAATAGGTCGTACGCATTTACAGGATGCAACGCCATTGACACTCGGCCAGGAGATTTCTGGCTGGGCTGCGATGCTGAAATATAATCTTAAGCACATCGAAAACAGCTTAGCGCATATCTGTGAATTGGCATTGGGGGGAACAGCGGTCGGTACCGGGCTAAATACTCACCCAGAATATGCCTTACGCGTAGCCCAAAAGTTGGCAGAACTGACAGCACAGCCTTTCGTTACAGCACCTAACAAATTTGAAGCTCTGGCAACCTGCGACGCCCTGGTGCATGGGCACGGGGCACTGAAAGGGTTGGCTGCTTCGTTGATGAAAATTGCCAATGATGTACGTTGGTTGGCCTCTGGCCCTCGCTGTGGGATCGGTGAAATCGCGATCCCGGAAAACGAGCCTGGAAGTTCAATTATGCCAGGGAAGGTCAACCCCACACAGTGTGAGGCAATGACCATGCTTTGTGCTCAGGTGTTAGGTAACGATGTGTCTGTGAATATTGGTGGTGCATCCGGTAATTTTGAATTGAACGTGTTTCGCCCGATGGTAATCCACAATTATCTGCAGTCGGTGCGACTATTGGCTGATGGCATGCGTAGTTTCAATGAGCACTGTGCTGTTGGGATTGAACCGAATCGCGAACGCATCAGCCAACTGCTCAACGAATCTCTGATGCTGGTGACGGCGCTGAATACTCACATTGGTTATGATAAAGCCGCTGAGATTGCCAAAAAGGCCCACAAAGAAGGGATAACGCTAAAAGCTTCGGCCTTAATGCTGGGTTACCTTACGGAGCAACAGTTTGATGAGTGGGTGCGGCCAGAAGATATGGTCGGCAGTATGGAAAAATGAACATACTTCAATATTATCGGTAACTGTCGGCTGATGAGTATGCCTTTCATGAGTTAAAGATTGTGAACGCGGTTTGATTACGGTCCAAAATCATCACTTTGGACCGTAATTCGAATTATTTAGAGTCTAAGGGACTGCCTAGCCTAGATACAGATGAAGGCGTTTTACTACCAAGCGTAGAGGCTTTGCGTCCGGTTTGTATTTGTGTTTGATTTTTGTGGCATCGTAATTGAGCAAATCACCAATTTTGGGTACTTGCGCCCCAAAATCTTGCTGACATAGTGCGATCAAGGGCAATGGGCAGGGGTGTTGTACCTGTTTCTGTTGCGGCTGATACCACACGCGAGCGATCGGTTGTACTTTTACCGGCCGTTTGATTTTCAACACGGCATTTTGCGGCAAACGGCTAATGTCGTTCCATTCTCTGCTCACCAATTCGGCCCACTGTTCGCTACTGTATGGTGGGACAGAACGCCCGGCTTTGATGCTTTTCTCCAACTGAGCAAGAATATCGTCGCGTTTTACATTCTTGATAATGTTTTTGTTTGCCCAGCCGAAGCGAACGGAGTCTGGGTTGGTGAGCAGGGTGATCGAACGATATGCGCTAAGTGTGATCAACCCTCTCAAGTGGTTGTGTACAAAGTCAAAGCGCTGTTCAGGTGCCAGCCCTGATTCTATGGTAATAATCTGTTCCAACTCTGCTTTCAGGCGATTTATCTGTGCAATGAGTTGCTGTATAGCGAGATACTCCGTCTGCTCAACGGCGAGACAAATCACGCCGGGTAATCGGACGGCCGCTTTGCTGCTGACATGTTGTGGGCTATGGTGGATAAACAACCGCTGATAATGCTCTAGTGCTAAATCACGAGCTGCCTGACCAACATGTTGTTCTACTTGGATCTGTTCGACAGCGTTGTGTTCCTGACCTTTTTCGATTTCAGGCAGACTGAATACACGAGCAGCCAGCAAACGTAGTGGCTGAATTTGCTGGTGGAGTAAGGAAAGCAACTGCTCTAATTCGGCAAAACGTAAGTTCATTCGACCAATAAGGTCATACCTATCCATAATCACCTCATTTTTAGTTACAACATACATTTGTTATAGAATAATAAAAAGTGAAAACTTCAGCCACCGAATCATTTTTAATACCCAGCAAGCAAAGCTTTATAGGGAAAAATCCATCTACGGTATATAAGGATAAATTGTCAAAAGCTAATAGCTTCAGGGAGTTTTTTCAAAAAATAGGCAACGAGTAGAGCTAAAAGCAACATGAAGCTGATAAAGAACACTACGCCGCTCCAGCCAATAATGTGCCAGAACACACCACCTAATGTACCTGCAACACTAGAACCAACGTAATAACAGAACAGATAAAGAGAGGAGGCCTGCCCCTTGGCTCGGCGTGCTCGCCGACCAATCCAACTGCTGGCGACCGAATGTGAAGCAAAGAAACCCGCGGTAAATAACATCATTCCTAAAAAAATTATTGATAGTGGCGCCAAGGCGGTTATAAGTATCCCGATCAGCATAATAAGAATCGAAACCTGCAATACAGGGCCACGACCAAACCGAGATGTCAGTGCACCGGCCTTCGGCGAACTATATGAGCCGGTAAGGTAAACGACCGATAACAAACCAACAATCGCTTGGCTTAGTTGGTAAGGGCTATCTAGTAAACGGTAACCAATGTAATTAAACATAGTGACAAAACTTCCCATTAGCAGGAAGCCTTCAGCAAACAACAGCGGTAATCCCTTATCATGCCAGTGTAATTTGAAGTTAATTAACAACGTGCGCGGGCGCAATGAACTGGCTCGAAAATGTTTGGAGGCGGGAAGAATACGCCAGAACATACAGGCAGCGGCCAGAGCAAACAGCCCAATCACTGCCAGCGAGACCCGCCAAGAGAAAAAATCACTGATTACACCCGTCACTAGGCGTCCACTCATTCCACCAATTGAGTTGCCACTGATATACAACCCCATCGAAAAGGCAACGAAACTAGGATGGATCTCCTCACTGAGATAGGTCATGCCAACCGCTGCAACCCCACTTAATGAAAGTCCAATTAATGCCCGCATTAGCAATATACCGTGCCAACTGCTCATGAAAGAACATATTAGTGTGCAGATTGCTGCCAACAACAAAGCCACTACCATCACCGATTTACGTCCAATCGCATCGGATAATGGGCCAGTAAACATCAAGCCAATGGCCAACAGCCCGGTGGAAAAAGAGAGAGAAAGGCTACTTTCGGCTGGAGATATGCCAAAGTCTTGAGAAAGAACCGGCAATATAGGTTGTACGCAGTAAAGTAGAGCAAATGTCGCAAGCCCGGCAGAGAATAAAGCCAACGTGACGCGCATGAATTGGGGAGTACCGCGTTCGATATAGGGGAGTTTACTTAACGTTGAACGTTGCGTCTTTGGCTCGCTATTTGCAGAGAGTACTGACGGTTCACTAGCTGCAAAACGCGAAGGGGTTGTCACAGTATTTCCTTACCGGATGGGAGAGGCTAAAAATCATCTTAAGCCTCTGATGATAAGAAGAGGGTGGCTTTTTGTCTAGGCTGTATCTCTTGATTGACCTGCCAGCATTAATATTCTCAGGGGGTTCTTTCCGAGAAAAATCTATCACAATCACTAAAAATTTTATGAACGCTGCAACCAACACATTAGTCATCGTCAAAAAAAGCACGGATCTGATGTTTTTTCGGCTGACAATTCATTAGGTTGTGCTATGAATCACATAATGAATCAAATAGTTGACGCTTAATTCCAAAAAACTCACGATACCCTTAGTCTTCATTTAGATACGTGAAAAATATTAGGAGTAGGTTTGTGATCGCAGAAGGGCAACCCGGGCATATTGAGCAAATCAAGCAGACAAATGCAGGGGCAGTTTATCGTCTAATCGATTCCCTTGGGCCAATTTCCCGTATTGAATTGTCCAAGCAGGCACAACTTGCACCTGCCAGTATCACCAAAATTGTGCGTGAATTGCTTGACGCACACTTGGTCAAAGAAACTGAATTTCAAGAAGTCGGCAGCCGTGGTCGTCCAGCCGTAGGTTTGGTGCTGGATACCGAAGCCTGGCACTACCTATCTGTCCGTATCAGCCGCGGTACAATCACATTAGCGTTGCGCGAGCTCAGCAGCAAAATGGTAGTTGAAGAACTCTTGCCACTGGGGGCTGAACATCCCGAACCGTTGCTGCAACGCATTTTGGGCGAGATAGATCGTTTCTTCATACGCCACCAAAGTAAACTAGAGCGATTAACGGCAATCGCCATCACCTTGCCCGGTATGGTTGATACCTCTACTGGTGTTGTTCACCAGATGCCATTTTACAAGGTGAACAAGATGGCGTTAGGACCGACACTTGAAAAATTGACAGGACTGCCTGTTTATTTACAGCATGACATCAGTGCTTGGACAATGGCCGAAGCCCTGTATGGGGCATCACGTGGTAGCCAGAACGTGATCCAGGTCGTGATTGACCAAAATGTCGGCGCTGGTGTCATCATCAATGGGCGTGTATTGCATGCTGGCAGCAGCGTAGTGGAAATAGGACACACCCAAGTGGATCCTTTTGGTAAACGTTGTTATTGCGGTAATCAAGGCTGCTTGGAAACGGTTGCCAGTATAGAAAACATTCTAGACATCGCTCAGCATCGACTAGGAGGGACTATGACATCTCTGTTACATCATGCCCCTTTGACTGTAGAGTCTCTTTGCGATGCGGCTTTGGCAGGAGACCCATTAGCTAAGGATATCATTCTTGGTGTGGGTCATAGCGTCGGGCGCATTGTGGCGATAATGGTCAATATCTTTAATCCTGATAAAATATTGGTTGGCTCACCACTTAATCGCGCTGCTGAAATTCTCCATCCGACCATCTTCGCTTGTATACAACAACAATCCTTACCTGCTTACAGTAAAAATGTCAAAGTTGAACCTACGCAGTTTTTCAATCACGGTACCATGCCGGGTGCTGCATTGGTCAAAGATGCGCTGTATAACGGTTCGTTATTAGTAAAATTGCTGCAAGGTTAATTTCTACCCAAGTGATTTAATGTTAAGCGGCAAAATGTATCTAAACAACGTGCTCAGTCTGACTGGTGCATCTGCAACGGGCAATGTGATGGAGATAAGCTCTTTATATCAGAAATTCTTATTATTTAGCGACAAAAGATTGAGCTATCTCAAGCTGCTACTAATTAGCATCCCCTAGACTTTTCCTTGTTTAACCATTCTCGCTGTACTCAATAGCGGTTCTTTTGTTAATGAAGTATCTCAGGGCGATTTACTCATGTTAAAACGTTTATTTGTTACAAGCACGGATACCGACGTGGGTAAGACCGTTGTTTCCCGCGGATTATTGCAGGCATTTGCCGCACAAGGTCTTTCAGTTGCAGGCTATAAGCCTATTGCCGCGAGTTGCTTGGAAACCAGTGTAGGCATTCGGAATAGAGATGCTTTGGTTTTGCAGGGATCTTCTACACTGCCGTTGTCATACGAAGAAGTAAATCCAATTACCTGCCTGGATGAGACGTTCTATGCAAATACCGCCCAAGACATTGACTATGGTCTAATGAGTCGAGGGTTGGAACATCTTGCTAGCAGGGCAGATACTGTCGTGGTTGAAGGTAGCGATGGTTGGCGTGTGCTGATGAACGATCTCCGACCCTACGCAGAGTGGGTGGTGCAAGAACAGTTACCGATTATTTTGGTGGTGGGTATCAAGTTAGGTTGTGTCAGTCATGCGATCTTGACTGTGCAATCGATAATTAATGATGGCTTACCATTATTGGGCTGGGTGGCAAACCGCATCAATCCTGGAATGCCTCATTATGCAGAGACTATCAGTGTCTTACAGCAGCGCATTCCAGCGCCATTATTAGGCGAAATCCCTTATCTGCCGCGTGCTGAACAGCGCGAACTCGCACAATATCTGGATATATCCAGCCTGATGAAGTACTAGAAATTGCCAGTGGTGCCGTCGCAGACCCAAAAGCCCGGGCCTCTGTTCAAGTCCAACAACGCAGAGAACGAGCATGTGGGATGCGACCCGCTGGGCCGGAGCTATTTGCGCGCATTGTTGCGTTATTCGCCGCTTATTGGGTCCACCAAACTTCACCGCTCACGCCTTGCTCCGTGCACATAAGTTGCAACGTGTCGATGCTGGTTTACCGGCATTATTGTTGACGATGATTGTGCAACGATACATTTGTCGCCTCTGTTATCTGGGCATATAAACATACAGGGGTAGGTGAGATGTGACAATGTCACAATTTGGTCGAATAATGCTTTCTAACCCAAGATAAACAAAGAACAAATTTTGACAAGTCACAGAGCATTAGCTGGCTGTTATACTTGGTAAAATTTTAAGAAAATGGCTTTCGATAACCTAATGACCGATAACGTTTCTTATGCCCCAGTTCCCCACCGCCCTCTGATCTTAACCGCCTGTATGCTGGCAATGTTTATGTCTGCTGTTGAAGCGACCATTGTGGCTACGGCTATGCCAACCATTATCGGCGATCTTGGCGGTTTTTCTCTGTTAGGGTGGGTATTCTCTGTCTACCTATTAGCACAGGCTATCACCATACCTATATATGGACGGTTGGCAGATTTATATGGGCGAAAACGCATTTTTTTCTTTGGTGCTACTTTGTTTCTACTTGGTTCTATCTTGTGCGGTTTCTCGCACAATATGTACTGGTTGATCGGTTTTCGCCTGCTTCAGGGCCTTGGCGCTGGAGCAATCATGCCAATTGCCACCACCATTATCGGCGATATTTACAGTTCAACCGAACGGCCAAAAGTAATGGGCTACATTTCCAGCGTTTGGGGTTTTTCCGCAATTATTGGCCCATTACTTGGCGCATTTATTGTGCAACATCTGCCGTGGGCATTGGTTTTTTGGGTAAATTTGCCGATTGGTTTGCTAGCTATGCTTTTCCTAGGGCGTTATTTGCCTGCTCACCAAAAAGTTTGCAAGCACGTATTAGATCTCGCAGGTACAGCCTGGTTGACGATTTTTGTCGCTGCTTTGCTACTTGCGCTGTTACAGGCAGAAATATTCGGTAT
This sequence comes from Serratia sp. UGAL515B_01, assembly GCF_033095805.1. Lineage (NCBI taxonomy): Bacteria > Pseudomonadati > Pseudomonadota > Gammaproteobacteria > Enterobacterales > Yersiniaceae > Serratia > Serratia sp. UGAL515B_01. The sequence continues at coordinate 1,790,113 of NZ_CP109901.1, forward strand.
ATGGGTGATCCCACTGCTAACCTTGGCATTAATTTCCTTAATACTGTTGGTTCGCCAGGAGCGTCGCGCACCTGAGCCATTATTTCCTCTGGCATTGTGGCAAAACCGCGTGATCGTGGCGGGTAATATTGGCGGGATTGCCATAGGAGCAGCAATGATGGGCATCAGCGCCTTTGTGCCAACTTTTATTCAAGCTGTTAAGGGGGGAACTCCGCTTGAGGCAGGTACTACACTGGCACTTATGTCGATCGGCTGGCCGTTGGCCAGCACGCTGAGTAGTCGTTTGATGCTGTTGACCTCTTATCGTACCACTGCATTGTTTGGTGCGTTGCTGTTGGTTGTTGGCGGGTTGATCTTGCTGCTATTGCAGTCTTCTGGTGGCCTGTTGTGGGGGCGAGTGGCTGCCTTTATGGTTGGGGCTGGTATGGGGTTATGTAACACTACGTTTTTGGTTTCGGTACAAAATGCGGCACATTTCAGCATTCGAGGTATAGCTACAGCCTGTACGGTATTTACCAGAATGGTAGGCTCAGCAATAGGTACTGCGATACTGGGGGCAACGCTTAATATCAACCTGCAAATGCGTTTGCCGCAAATTGACGATCCTCTACAATTACTGATGGATCCTGCGGTACGTAAAGCGATGCCGACAAATATATTAACGGATATTACCGAGCAAGTTGCCGTTTCATTGCACTGGGTATTTCTGATTTCAGCATTGATATCGTTGTTTGCACTGGCTGCAGCCATGCTGATCCCGGCACGTCATCGGCCACAAAACGAGGATGAAGAAGCTGAAAAGGCGTAGGTTAAAAATAAACAGAGGAGGGCGCGCCGCGACGCGCGCGCAAACAGATTATTGCGTGTTTTTTGTATCTTGACTGGTAACGGATTGAGCTACTATGACATTTACATCGCTATTGTTTTAAGCGAGTGTAAACAATTTTATGCGTATCTTGTTCGCAATGACCAACAACCTGCCCACCCGCTTGATTGGCCTTATCGTTTGGCACAATGTCTAATTTAAAGCCAGACTCTGGAACGCCGTTGTTAACAATTTTTTGTGTAATGTCAGTCTTCACACTCTCACATGAGGCAAAAGCGGCCAGTGGAGCGACAGTCAGAAACAGAACACCTACTAGAAGCGCTTTTTTCATCATTCAATCCTTATTTGAGATAGCAGCTTTAATGGGAATGGTTTAAGCTTATTTATCGATTACAAGTTGATCCGGTGCCCAGTTTTGCGATCAATGCATTTGCGGGTGCTTTGTTCCCAATAAGCATTCACGTTATTAATGTCATTACACTGTTCTTCATCGTCAATGGCCCGATCTTGCTTGTCAAATTCTTTCTCAGTGCGAGTATTTACCTTTTTACGCAAAGACTTGGTCTCATCCCACTGTTCTTTACTTTCGCGAGCTTGCTCTTTGCTCATTGCTGCGCCACCACTGCCATCAACGGTTACACAGGTACTGCCTTCGGTACAGGTAGCCGCAAACAGAGGGACCTGCCAGGCTCCTGCGAAAATCAGCATAGTAACCGGTAGCATCCTGCGTAGCGCTTGTTGAATAGAAGATAATTTCATTGTTTCACCCTAATAAATTAGTGTTGCCCTGTTCAGCAGCACCAGCTGTTAATGTGGTCAAATATATCATCGTGATCCTGCCAGACGCCAGCACGCAGCTACATTCGTTTAATTTACAGAGAGATTGTATCGGTAATGTTAAAAATTACGTTGTTGTTCTTTGCCACTGCATTGGCTGAAATTGTCGGCTGCTTTTTACCTTATCTATGGTTAAAGAAAAGCGGCAGTATCTGGTTACTATTGCCCGCAGCCGCCAGCCTGATGATGTTTGTCTGGCTACTGACGCTACATCCTGCAGCCAGTGGGCGTGTCTATGCTGCCTACGGTGGTGTGTATGTGGCAACTGCCTTGCTATGGCTACGGATAGTCGATGGCGTGAGACTTTCTTCAATGGACTGGTTAGGAGCGGGTATAGCATTACTGGGCATGCTGATCATTGTTTCTGGTTGGCGAACAGCCTAAATAGGTGTCCTTAATACCGCTACACATCATGCTGCCGGCAGGTGGGAATGATGAGGAACGGCGACACGCCGTGAACCCTTCCTTGGGGCTCGTATCGCGCATCCCTGCGCTCAACGGTCATCACCCCCACCTGTTCACTATTATGCACAGCCTAACAAACAGGTTAGGACTCGCGATAAATATTCAGTCCAGCGAAAGACTGACAGACCGGCATCATCTCCAGCGTATTTATATTGACACGCACCGGCAGGCTAGCTACCCAAAATACTGACTCGGCAATATCTTCTGGCGTAAGCGCATCGGCGCCTTGATAGGTTTTACCCACTTTACCGTCATCGCCCTTGAATCGTACATTAGAGAATTCTGTGCCGCCTACCATACCCGGTTCGATATCGGTGACGCGAATGTGGGTGCCGTGTAGGTCAGCGCGTAACCCCAAGCTAAACTGCTTCACGAAAGCCTTGGTAGCACCGTAAACGTTCCCCCCGGCGTAAGGCCAGTTGGCAGCGGTAGAACCAATATTAATCACATGGCCAACATCGCGTTCCACCATTGCGGGCAGTAAGGCGCGCGTCATGTTTACCAGCCCTTTGGTATTGGTATCGATCATGGTTTCCCAATCGTCGACATTAGCTTTATGAGCAGGCTCTAGGCCTAGCGCCAGACCGGCATTGTTGACCAGAACATCGATATTATGCAACGAAGCTGGCAACGTTTCGATGGCCTGTTGAATGGCAGTGCGGTTACGAACATCTAGAGGCACAATATGCAGTGCTTCACCTAACTCTGCCTGCAAAGCTTGCAGACGCTCCAACCGGCGACCAGCGGCAATCACCTGATGGCCTTCGCGCGCAAACTTACGGGCAATGGCTTCACCAAATCCGGAGGTAGCACCCGTGACAAAAATAATCATGTTCCTGTTCCTCAACTGTTTTTCCCTGCCTCAACTTTAACGTGGCTCTGATATACCCGCAAACTTAATCAGTGATCGCTGGCAGGTGGTAAACCGCGCAGTCATATTTTATATTCTCACGCCTTCCTTGCACCGGGCCACCTAACGATTCAGCAATATGGCGGATCTCGAACCCATAGAGATAAGGCTAATACTGATGCGTTTGGAAGTATTTTGCGAAGACCGTCTCGGTCTCTTGGCATCGCGCTTAGCGTAAATCCATCGTGTTATCGCTTTCACATTTCGTTAGTAAGTTGTTTAATGTCAGACAGTTAAAATCATAATAATACCTTTTGCTAAAAGGACTTCGTCATGTCTGCATTCCGCATTATTCTTTTGCTGGCTGTCGCGGTACAAACGCCTGCCAATGCCAGGCATTTGGTTAAAACAAGTCCAGTCAAAACCACTATCGAATGGCAACCTTGTAGCAGCACACCCTTTCGGCACTGGTTCAACGATGTTCCACCTCCAGCCTCTTTACAATGTGGTTATGTTGAAGCTCCGCTGAACTATCAGAAGACTGCCAAGCAGGCAACACATAGTGTACGACTGGCGCTAACAAGATTGCCTGCCATAGGGCCAAGGAAAGGTAGCGTGGTTATTATTCAAGGTGGGCCTGGACGGCCGGGGATCAACCCGCAACTTGCTGAAAAAGAGGCCGCTTTGAAATTACAGAAGTCTTACGACATTATTGGTTACGATCCGCGAGGAGTGGGGCAATCAATTCCCAAAATATCTTGCCAGCAAACGGGAAGTGAAGAGACCCTGTTACCGGATGAAAACGATATTTCCGGAATTGAACAGCAAGCACGTAACATCGTTGATGCGTGTATCAAACAGACAGGGGCAGAGGTAGTACAACACATAGGCACTCACGAAGCGGTCAATGATTTGGATACCATCCGTCAAGCATTAGGTGAACGCGAACTGACCGCCGTAGCCTATTCTTATGGTACCAAAGTTGCTGAGCTATACGCTGAGCGTTTTCCAAAGAAAACCCGTGCTTTGGTGCTTGATGGCGTCGTCGATCTGTCGGACGATTATTTTACACAACGCATCAATCAGCAACGAGGCCTTCAGCAAAGCTTTACGCATTTTTCTGATTATTGTGAAAAAAACCATTCTTGCCAACTATCCCGTGAATCCAATAAATCCGTACAGACTTACCATGCGATGTTGCGTAAATTGCATAGCGCACCATTCGTAACACAATCTGGCTATGAGATCTCTTCAGAGGATGTAGTGACGCTGACCCGTAATTTACTACCATGGCGAGAACGCTGGCCTGAACTTGCCAATGCGTTGCGCAAAATAGATTCTGGCACAGCTGACGATCAGGAAACCGGACTGATCGACGAAAATTATAGCCCTTACACTGATGATGCACGGATGGTTATTACCTGTTCAGATACGGCAAGACCTAATGCTGACAGGCAGATGTTGCGTAGGCAGAGCCAACAAATCAATACTGCCGCCTCATTTCCCAATTATCTACTCTTACATGAGTATCCTCTTGATACCTGCGATTTCTGGCCCTATCCAGGCAAGGATAAACCCCACGTTCCGGTTCCTGCCGCAGCGTTACCGCCCTTGCTGTTTGTTGCTCAACGTTATGATCCTATAACGCCTTATCGAAATGCCCGCCAGATGTCCGCTGCATTTAACAGCCCACTCATAACCCGCGAGGGGGACGGGCATACGCTAGCACTAACCGGGATTAACCGTTGCGTAGATGAGGCGGTGGTAAATTACCTACTGATGCCAAAAAAATCACGTCATGACCGAAGTTGCCGTTGAAGCATGTGCTTCAGCGGCTGAATATGTGTGCCTGACCAAGAATATTGAGGCTGACGTTGGCTCCAGGATATATCGTCCCTCTGCTGATAGCCTTAATCTCTACGGTTTCATGACTGCTATCCATCAACAGACTGAGAGTGGAAACAAACCCCGCAAAGTCAATGCTGGTCACAATGGCTTGGCGTTGTGATGGTTGCGGAACGAGTCCAATCTGGATCTGTTCCGGGCGTAACATAATACGCGCATGGCCACTACGCAGAGGATCGTCAACGGCCACTCGCCCGAGAACACAGTCCGCCCATCCCTGTTCCAGATAGGCAGACAGCACTAAAGTTTCTCCTAGGAAAGTAGCTGTAGGTTCATCTACCGGGCGTAGATACAGTTCCTGTGGGTCTCCCACTTGCGCCAACGACCCATAACGCATTACGGCAACTTGATCGGCGAATGACAGTGCTTCGGCTTGATCGTGGGTGACCAAAATGGATGCAACTTTAGCTTCAGCCAGTAGCTCGGCAACGGCTTTTCGTGTTGCAGCACGCAGTCCGGTATCCAAAGCAGAGAACGGTTCATCAAGCAGCATCAGCTTAGGCTGTTGTGATAGAGCTCTTGCCAATGCCACACGTTGTTGTTGCCCTCCAGACAACTCGTGTGGCCATAGGGTTGCCAAACGTCGGTCCAAGGAGACCATATCCATCAGTGTATCGATTCGGTATTGTTTTTGTTGTTTACTGCCTTTTAACCCGAAACCAATATTGCCGGCGACGTCGAAGTGAGGAAACAGGGCACCGTCTTGCGGCACAAATCCGATCCCTCGTTGATGAGCAGGAACCCACAATTTATGGCTGACCAACGGGCTTCCCTGCAAGAAAAGCTGGCCTTGATCCGGGACTTCGAACCCCGCAATAATCCGTAGTAACGTTGTTTTTCCAGAACCGGAAGGACCAACAATCGCTGTACGGCTACCTTCATCTACGCAAAGGTCAATATTTTCAAGCACCTTAATGCCATTGTAGGATTTACTAATATTATGCAGTTCAAGCGTGCTCATAATCCTGCCGTACGTTTAGATTGCGAATATAAAAGCCAGGTTAATGGAAGTGACAATGTCACTATTATCAGTGCGTAAGGTGCAGCGGCAACATAATCGATTTCACTGGTCAGTGCCCAGAACCCCGTTGCCAGTGTGCGGGTGCCCGTAGGTGCGAGCAGTAAAGTTGCTGTGAGTTCGTTGGTAATCGCTAAAAATACCAGCGCTGCACCAGCTGCCGCTCCTGGTGCAGCCAACCGTAAGGTGGTACTCAACAACGCCTGAAAAGGTGTTCGCCCAAGACTGCGAGCTACGTTTTCCAGTTCAATCGGAGCCTGAGCAATTCCTGCACGCAAATTAACCAGTGCTCTGGGCATAAACATCAGCAGATAGGCCAACAGCAGGGTAATTTCTGTCTGATATATTGGACGGAATGTATGGATAGTGATGGTGACCAAGGCTAATGCAACGACAATGCCAGGCAAGGAGCTGGTGACGTAATTGCATCCCTCTAGTACACGGTAAAAGCGTGTGGGATAGCGAACCGAAAGCCAAGCCATTGGAATAGCACACAAAGTAATAATGATAGCGCCACTGGCAGCTAACGTCAGAGTTTGCCAAACAGCGGGCCACAGGTCGTTGTTGTGCCAGACATCAACGCCCCCAAGATACAACCAGCGCGTAAGCGTAACAAACGGTACACCTAATGCCAGTAGGGTCAAGCACAGCGGAAGCAGTTGGCAAAGTAGACTCACTATCGGGCTAAGAGCATGCAGGGTTCTTCTGCGGGCACTTCCTGAACCCACACGTGCATATCGAGCCTGACCGCGACTGACTGCCTCCACCATCAAGAGCATCAAACAACACAATACCAAGACCCCTGCCAGCATATTGGCGGCTGGGCCGTTAAAGGTGGACTGGAATTGATCAAAAATAGCGGTAGTGAAGGTATCAAACCGGATCATGGCGTACAGTCCGTATTCTGCCAACAAATGCAACGCAACCAGCAGACTTCCCCCCCATATAGCCAGTTTAAGTTGAGGCAGAACAACACGGAAAAAAACCATAAGGGGACGAGTACCCAGTGAGGTAGCCACATCTTCGATCCCCGGGTCAAGCCTGCGCAAAACGGCAGAAACGGGTAAGTAGATAAATGGGAAATAGGCAATTACTGAGATAAAAACCCCGGCAGCCAGACCGTTCATTGAGGGCCATAAACTGATCCAGGCATAGCTTTGAACAAATGCGGGTACCGCTAATGGCGCGGTAGCTAAAATAGACCAGACACGGCGGCCTGGCAACTGGGTGCGTTCTGTTAGCCACGCCAAAGCTACGCCAAGTAATGCGCAAAGGGGTAGGGTGAAAACCATCAGCAACAGGGTATTGGTCAGCAATTCCCCGACTCGAGGCCGAAAAACTAAAGTTTTAACCGTCTGCCAACCGGTGTCGATGGCAACACTAATCACAAATCCCAGCGGCAATAGCGCCAACAACGACAGCAGCAGGGCGCAAATGACAATCCACAGTCCGGGCTGTTGTTGATGCAATCTGCTTGGTGCCGCAAGGGCAGTAACTAAAGAATGATTCGACATGACGGAAAAATACCTTTTCACCCTACAATCTGCCTTACAGCAGGCCAGCCTCGGTCATTAGCTCGACTACTTTTTTGCTGTTCAACTTAGAGGGTTCAACCTTGGGAGCATTCAGCTCTTTCAGCGGTACCAGCTTAGGATTTGAGGCGGCTCCCACACCGACGGCATATTCAAAAGCGGTGTTAGTACGCAAAATTTCTTGGCCCTGTTTGCCAGTGATCCATTTTATAAACTCTTGTGCCTGCTGTGGATGCTTGCTGGATGCCAACACGCCTCCACCAGATATGCTGACAAAAGCACCTGGGTCCTGCTGTTGGAAATAGTGCAGTTTGATATTTTTACTGTTTTCACCCGTCTTAGCACTGTCAACAAATGGGTAGTAGTGATAAATCACGCCGCTGTCGATCTGGCCAGCATTGACTGCCTTCATCACTGTACTGTTACCTTTATAGGCAGTGAAATTGGTTTTCATCGCTTTCAGCCATTCCCGTGTAGCTTGTTCGCCTTTCAGCTCCAGCAATGCACTGACAATAGCCTGGAAATCAGCGCCTGAAGGTGAGGCTGCCCAGCGGCCTTTCCACTCAGGTTTCGCCAGATCCAGCAAAGATTCGGGTAACTGGGTTTCACTGATTTTGGCCGGGTTGTAGACGAAAACGGTAGAACGCGCGGCAATACCAGTCCAACGTCCATGGTCTGGACGATACTGAGGGTCAACCTGTGCGGAGGTATCTACATTCAATGGTGCTAACAGCTTTGCATTGTCAACCAGTACCATTGCCGGCGAGTTTTCAGTCAGAAAAACGTCAGCAGGTGAAGCACTGCCTTCCTGTACCAACTGGTTACCCAACTCACTATCACCACCGTTACGCAAAGTCACTTTAATGCCGGTGTCTTTGGTAAAGCCCTCTACCCAAGATTTCACCAGATTTTCATGTTGAGCGTTGTAAACCACCAGGCCAAGTTCGTTATCGGCAGCGTTGGCTGAGAAAGTCAGCGCCATTGATGAGGCAAGCAGGGTAAAAGAGATAAGAGAAGTGACATTCAATTTCATACCGTCGTCCTTATTGAAAGCAAAAATTTTCTGGTAAACAGAAGCTGCATGATTGTATCCAATAACATCAGGAATGATAGTGAAATTGATTCGTATTAGAGTAAATTACCCTCGGTTTTTCCTAGGTCTTAATATCATTTGGAAATAATCGACTGAAAAAACAGAAAATTCCTAAAGGATAGTATTCACATCAACTACGCGTTTGCCTCAATTGGGCTGCTCGAGGCCGGAAACAATTTTGCTTCAGGAGTCTATCTATGACAAGCCAAATCTGTGACTTGTCTACTGCATGCCTTTTCTGCGGCAACTGAAAGAAAAATCACTTTAGAGCCTGTTGTACTTACAGTGTGAAAGGCCCAAGGCCAACAAGGTAGAAGACGGTTCTGGGGAGCAGGAGCCACGGAGTGCAATGCTGTGCTTGGAATGAAGGATCAAAAAGACTTTTCTTAAATATAACCTCAACGAGATGAACGTTTTAGAAAGTTATCCGTGTTGATATGCCTATAATGACCGCGAAGTATACATGCAGTATCTCGTTTGGCGAGGCTCCTATACAAACACAGGTTACTGATCTGACGACATCGAGAGATGCCCAAGGTTAAGACAGGCTTCATCGGATTAAGGTGTAGCCCAAGGTAACTTCTGAATTTTTCAGATACGTTGTATAGTGCTAAAACCTGGACGCGGAGATAGGCTTTCTGCACTCCCTCTTTGGTTAACGCCCCTATGCGATTCACTGTTGAAGTCAAACAGAAAATAGGGACTAACATGATTAAATCACTTCCATACTCATCAGCGATGGCAGTTACCCCTGCAATTGCGCATGAAGAGTCATCTATTGCCAGCTACATGAGCGATGATTTCATCACTGTATCCGGTAATATCTCTGTTAAAGAAGCGAAAGATTACTTCCTGTCGCAACTCAAAACTGATGAGATACCTAGTCAAATTTTTATTACTGCTGACGATTATCATCTGCGGGGTATGTTGTCGGTAAAAACGCTGCTGCAATGCAATGACGGTGACAGAGTTTTAGGGTCGATGATGAACCACAACTATCTTCACCTATCACCGGAAGATGATAGAAATGACGTCGCTCATTTATTAGGTCGGGGAGGGCTGGATGTTGTACCTGTCGTGGTGAATAAAACCTTGGTGGGTGTATTGGGTGAAAGAGAAATTGCTCGCTTGATCGCAGATGAATATACCGAGGATGCACAACGTCAAGGGGCCAGTTTGCCACTGGATAAACCCTATCTGGAAACCAGCCCTTGGGAATTATGGCGTAAACGTGTCGTTTGGTTGCTCATGTTGTTTGTCGCAGAGGCTTATACCGGCAACGTCCTAAAAGCATTTGAGGAGCAGCTGGAGGCGGCTATTGCCTTAGCCTTCTTTATCCCATTGCTGATTGGGACCGGAGGCAACAGCGGTACGCAGATCACTTCAACACTGGTGCGGGCAATGGCATTAGGCGAAGTCAGTTTGCGTAACCTAGGCGCAGTGATCCGTAAAGAGGTGAGTACGTCATTACTCATTGCAATTACTATCGGGATAGCTGCTTGGATACGTGCCTGGATCATGGGCGTAGGGATGGATGTTACGTTGGTAGTCAGCCTGACACTTGTAGCGATTACCATTTGGAGCGCGATTGTCTCCTCCATTATTCCCATGTTACTAAAGAAAGCTGGTATCGATCCGGCAGTTGTATCTGCACCGTTTATCGCTACCTTTATTGATGGTACTGGCCTGATTATTTATTTCAAAATTGCCCAGATTGTTCTGGGAATATAATGCGTCCTGCTCGGCAGGCGTCAATAACCAATGGAGGTAAATCAATATAATGGACACTTTTCTAAGTGTATTTTTAACTACAGAGGTCGTTATCGATTACGTTTAAATATAGAGGATAGAATTATGGGAAACATGATGGTTTTTATGGGGTTCTTGGCTTTTGTTAGCACAATGGGCTTGGTTGCAGCTTATATGAGCACAAGATGGGATGACTAATGAACGAAAAAGATCCGCCTAGATGCATCCTCCCCGTAATATCATCAACCACTTCGGGGAGGATTATATAACAGCACAATATACTCGTCATCCTTCAAGTTATCCACATTGGCTGCATCTGCTCACCCAGCTTCTGGAAACGAAAAGATTGTTCGCGTTCCTACAACTTGAATTTTTAGAGTATAAACTGAGAGTATTTACCACATATGATAATGTCGGGGAAGAACGCTGGACAACCCATAACCCAACACTCGTCATGGGCACGCCCGCCAGTGTTATCACAATAGCGGCGCGGTAGCGCACCAGGCCCTTGCGCCATGCATCGATGGCGCCCAGAGCCGCACTTCCGGCAACGGCGACCAAGGCCACTGGCGCTGCCTGCTGTGGTGCCCATCCCATGCCCATCACCAGGGTGGGAATAGCAAAGATTCCGCCGCCGGCACCTGTAATGCCGAGCACTGCCCCCACACATAAACCTAACAGTAACGAAATGACCATGCTGCTTTCCTGATGTGTAGCTGAAAACCTCTCGGTCAGTATTACGGTACCCGATGCTTTGTTCGGGTATGCTCAAACTGTTCGAAAAGCAGCATGCCTGCGACCATTGCGCCAACAAAGACGATACCTTTGTTCACCCCAGCACCGAGTAATACCAGTCCAGGACCAGGGCAAATGCCTGCCATCCCCCAGCCAATACCAAACAGGATAGCCCCCCCAATCAAGCGCTTATCGACCTGTCTGCTAGTTGGCAGATTTATCGTGCCACCGCACACCGAGTGGGTGCGTCGCTTCACCGAGCGGAAAGCGAAGAAACCCACGCTAATGGCTCCCCCCATCACAAAAGCCAGTGAAGGGTCCCAGACGCGGGTAATATCCAGAAAACCAATCACCTTGGCAGGGTTTGCCATGCCGCTGACCAGTAACCCAACACCAAATATCACACCTGCCAACAGCGAAAAAAACAGATTCATATATGCCTCCTTAAGCGATTTACTGTGCGAGTCGACTCGACTAAATCCGCAAACCCATCAACCAGACGGTGATAAAAGCAACACCCATAAACGTCAGTGTGGCCACCAGAGAACGGGGAGATAAACGCGATAGACCGCAAACTCCATGGCCGCTGGTACACCCTGAACCGTAGCGGGTGCCGCTCCCGACTAACAATCCGGCGATAATCAAGATAGGCCAAGAGGTAGGAACTTCGATCGCAGGAAGCGGGTAGACGAGACCATACAAGAGGGGTGATATGATAATGCCCACGAGAAAAGCCAGATGCCAGCCACGATCAGGTGTGCTTCGTGAGAGCACTCCTCCGATTATGCCGCTGATCCCTGCAATACGTCCGCAGAACAGGATCAATATCCAGGCTGCACAGCCGATCAATACTCCCCCGAAGAAACTCAAGAGCGGGGTGAATTGCACCGGATTAATGGTCATGGTTAACACCTTCTGCGTCATCTTTCGGACAGTAAAGTTGATAGAGGGTATTGAGTAATATCAACACATTTGGATCATCAATGCGGTAGAAAATTTGTTTCCCCTCGCGGCGCGTTGCCACGAGTTGCTGGCGTCGCATGACGCCCAACTGCTGTGATAATGTCGGTTGCCCAATCCCTAGAGCACTTTCCATTTGCCCCACGGAAGCTTCTCCCTGACTGAGGTGACACAGCAGCAGCAGCCTGTCGTCATTCGCCAAGGAACGCAATACAGCGGCGGCTGCACTGGCGGCATCACGCATTTTTTTTTGGTCAATAATCGCGTTATTCATGAGCTCTCTTTGCCATCCTAATCCACGTTCGCGATAACACTTTCAATAATTATATTATATAATTAAAGCAAGGCAGTGTGAAGATACATCATCCAACGTGAAGATTAAGGAGTTCACCATGACACCACTTAGGCTAGAGTAGCAACTTAGTGATTGTGGGTGGTGTTGCTGGAGGGCTTCGGCAGAGTGAGGGCCGGCGTTTATCGGAAACGGCAGAAATTATTCTAATGCAAGGCTGGTTATGGATCGGCTTTTGCTGATGGTCACCAGCTTCAACTTGATCTGTGTCAGCATTGTATGGCGGTCGTTCTAGGGGAATGGATGCGTGTCGCGGATAGGAACCGTTCCTGAGAACTGGCTACCTAGAGCAAAGCGTCGGCGTTGCCACGTTAGAGAACGGAAGCTGGCTACAAAACCTCAGATTCTACGTACCGCCACCTCAGTGCGCATAATGTATATTATGTTAAATATACAAACGATTTCATTAGCTAGAAAAATCAAGTTGTTACCTTTTATGAACCTCTCTCTTTTTTGTTACCATGTTCATGAAGACTCTGCGATAACGAGTTGAAAACTGCCAACAATGTTTTTCCTGATTTATGTATGGCACTATGCCACCCTCTTTCTATAGAAGTTTAAGGCGCTAATGAATGGTGCAAAGCCTTATTCAGTATTTAGCAATAGCACCACGCATATAGATTAGCTCGCGATATCTGCCAATATCACCTACCGCTCGCAGCCTCTGCCGTACCTGTTCCTATGTTATTACGCGTAACAACTAGCGTCCGGTTTGCCTGTAATATTGCAAATAATCATTGTGATATGGCACAGCGAGCTATACTTATCGCAGTAGCTAACGCAGGTATGCGTGTTACTTATGAGCTTCAAACAACCTTCTTGTTACAACCGTCGGTGGAGTAGATATGGCTCTTAATAATAAAAAAATGCGTACTGTAAAAGCCCCGAGTTATCTTGATGCCATGATCCCCATCGTCACCTTGATTGTATTGGTAGGGGCATCGGTAGCTATATTTGGGTTGAATGCCGTCAACGGTCCTCTTCAGGTCGGGGTCATCTTAAGTACCATGGTTACCTCAATAATCATCTTGAAAAATGGCCATTCTTGGGAGGAAATATCTGAATCTGGCCGCAAAGGTATTGCAACCGTATCTGGTGCTATATTTATTCTTTTCTCTGTTGGGGCATTAATTGGTACTTGGAACATGTCTGGTACCATTCCAACCATGGTCTATTACGGTATCCTGTTGATTAGCCCTAACTGGTTCTATCCTATCTCTTTCCTAGTCTGCATCGGTGTATCTCTTAGCATCGGCAGTTCCTGGACAACAGCGGGTACTCTTGGGGTTGGATTAGTTGGGTTGGCTAACATGCTTGGTCTATCTCCGGAGATCACCGCAGGGGCAGTTATTTCCGGTGCCTATGTTGGAGACAAAATTTCTCCACTGTCAGAAAGCACAGTGCTGGCGGCACAGCTGAATAGCGTGGAACTTTATAAGCACATTCGCTCCCAACTCTGGAGTACAATTCCAGCGGCAGTCATCGCCCTGATTGCTTTCATTATACTGGGTATGAACCAACATAGCGCTTTTGATGATACGGTCACCAACAGTGAACTGACGCGATTTAATGAACTATTCCATATTACACCGTGGAATCTGCTACCTCTGCTTTTCTTATTGATACTATCTGTTTGCAAGGTCCCTGCCGCTTTGGCGATCATGAGCTCAGCCTTACTGGCAGGTATTATGACGCCATTTTTACAGTCGCAGGTGCTTGAACGTTTTATTGCTGAGCCTGATCTTGTTTCACCTCTGGTTGCCATTAAGGCAATCTGGTTGGCTATGGCAACCGGTTTCCAGGAAAATTCAGGGTTGGCACAGATTGATGCCCTACTCTCACGTGGTGGGATGGACAGTATGTTGCTGACGATCTGGCTGATTCTTGGCGCCGTCACCTTCGGCATAATGGTGGATGACTTTGGCCTGCTCAACAAATTGGTTACACCGCTGTTGCTTCGTGCCAGAACCATTGGCCGTTTGTTTACTTCGGTGGTTGCCACTGCAATAGGGTTGAACATTACCGCAGGTGACCAGTACATTGCTTTGCTGCTACCTACCCGCCTGTTCAAAGCTGAGTTCGCTAAACGAGGATTAGCGCCAGAAAACCTCTCAAGGGCAGTCTCCGACGCGGGTATTGTTACTTCTCCCCTGGTCCCCTGGAACTCTTGTGGTGCCTATATGGCTGCAGTGTTGGGGGTTTCAACTATGGCCTACATGCCGTTTGCCGTGTTCAATATTGCTGCACCACTGCTCACTCTCGCTCTGGGGATTTCCGGTATCAATATTCGACGCATACCGGTTACCCCAGTTGTGGCAGACTCAAAATGAAATAACTCTGGCCGTGAAACGGTTTAATAACAGGAGTCGTGAGACCAATACCGAAGCGATAAACACCAGAACCAATAGTGTTAACTTTAATGTTGTATTGTTGAAATCATACAGGGTAGTAATAATGTAGAAGACGCTGTAGTGAACGATGTAAACTCCTACCATTGCCGGGCTGATAAACTCCACAATACGGGTTATCAGCCCACTCTTTATGTTGATGTTATCAAACAAGATAAACAGAGCTAAGCTCATGGCTAGCAAATGTAAATGTTCTAGTACAAACCAACCAGCGACGCTAATTTGTGTATTTGTTGATAAATATTGTTCGTAAAAAAACATGGATACCCCAATTGGGATAACCATAAGCTTTGCTGCTAGTAGTACACTGATTTTCTTGGTAAACTTCCTGCCTAGTGACTCTCCCAAGAGGTGACCAATGATATAATACCCTCCCCAAACCCAGATAAATGAGTAGCTAGAGATAAAAAGTGGATCGTCTGAAGTATCAAGTGGACTAAATATGTCTAGCAACGCAATAATAGCGATAATCCCAGCAAAAAAGGCAGCAGTTACTTTTAAATTTTTGATGGCTTTTAGAATAACAGGGTAAATTAAATATATTACCCCCATATTCAAGAGGATGCCATTTTGTAAGATATAACCTGGCTGTATATAGTGTGTTTTAAGTAGTGATAGCACTATGTTCCAGAATATCATTATCATAATAATAGATTTAATTTTCGTGACAATGTCACTTTTAGTCAGTTTCTCCACCTCATCCATATAACCAATAATTATAAAGAACAATGGCTTAGATATTATAGAAACAAAGTAAAGAATGCTCATTGTATTAGCATTCAGGAAGCATTCATAAGCACATATCTGGCTTGTTGAAAAGAACGTAACAGCTGCAAAACAACTCAAACTCTTTAATGCATTCTGACTGACATTGCTAGCCATTGCTACCACCCATAGAGAGTAAAGTTTAATTTACCTTACTGTTTTTTATAAAAATAACCTTAGTACAACACGCTCGACTGCACAATTCAAAATTATGCTTGCACCTGATGATTACCAGGTTTTTTTTAATAAAAATGCAGTTGAAGCTGACTAACACTACCGTTCTTTAACTTGTTGCATCCTCCTCCCCCCTTCATTTCTCACAAAGTAATGCAATGCACTCATCAGATGCGATATGACAGCAGAATTAATACCCTCTGGATTTTAAAATTTTTTTATCTTCAGCCATATGTCAAGAGATGAATATGACCATTTCCCGCTTTTCCTAGGGGTCATAAAGACTGAGATACTATTTTTATTTCTCCCTTTAAAAGCATTAATTCTGGATTTATCCCTTTAATTTGGTTTTTTACTCTGTTTAAAGTGCGAATTTGGGGGGGGGGAAAGCGACAATGCTGATATCGATTGTAGCGTTTTTTTCACAACAGGAAAATTCGACGGTTATGTCTATGATTTAATCGTAAGTATGTCAGTTACGTTCGATCCTAATAACACATTACTTAATTGACTCAGGGTCAGTAAGGAAAATTATGACGAGCTCATCAGCAAATAAATTGTCCCTATGGTCTCTCACGGCGTTGGTCGTGGGATCCATGATAGGTGCCGGGATATTTTCTCTACCGGCAACTTTTGGTCGTGCAACGGGGGGGTTTGGTGCCATCATCGCTTGGTGCATTGCCGGCGGCGGTATGTTAATGCTGGCTTTTGTGTTCCAGACTCTGGCTCAAAGAAAACCCGATTTGGATTCTGGGGTTTTTATCTATGCTAAAGTAGGATTCGGTCAATATCTTGGTTTTGCCTCTGCTCTTGGGTTTTGGGCTGGTACCTG